>CALCIB010000001.1 GCA_937907525.1 uncultured Planctomycetales bacterium
TCGTCGTGACGACTTCTGAAAAAGTGTCGGGTCGTCAGCCCGCCGGGAGAGGGGATGGCGCGCGTCGCCCCGTCCTCCGGGCCGATCGGGCCTCCTTCGTTTCTGGTCCTGATCCACGCGAGTTGCCAAAGAGAGTCCCGTCCCAGCCATGATCCGCGGTTCGTCGCGCGGGATTTCAGGAAACCGCGAGAATCTCGGAAATCCCGCCCAGCCCCTCGCCGCGGGCCGCGGCCGTTGCGATGGAATCCCAGGGGCCGGGACGCGATAATGAATGGCTTGATTTCCACGGGGTCGCGCGCCCGTCGGCGCGGGCCCCACCGCAAAGTCGAACCTGAAAGGACGCACCTTGAGACGCATCCTCCTGGGCGCGCTTTTGACCGCGGCGCTGCCGGCGGCGATCCTCGCCGACGACGCGCCGGAATGGGCCCCCGCGACCGGCTCGCTGATGACCCGCTGGGCGGCGGACGTCGATCCGGCGACGGTCCACTCGGAATATCCGCGGCCGCAGTTGGTCCGCGAGCAGTGGCTGAACCTCAACGGCCTTTGGGACTACGCCGTCCGTCCCGCGGCCGATGAGCGGCCCGAGGCGTTCGACGGCCGGATCCTCGTGCCGTTCCCGATCGAGTCGGCCCTGAGCGGCGTCAAGAAGGCCGTGACGCCGGAGGAGACCCTTTGGTATCGCCGGACCTTCGAACTGGAGAAGCCGGCGGAGGGGACGCGGTTCCTGCTCCACTTCGGCGCCGTCGATTGGGCCGCGACCGTCTACGTCAACGGCAAGGTCGTCGGCGAGCACAAGGGGGGCTTCGACCCGTTCTCGTTCGACGTCACCGACGCGCTCGACCTTGACAAGCCGGCCCAGGAGGTCGTCGTCGCGGTCCAGGATCCGACCGACTCGGCGAGTCAACCGCGCGGCAAGCAGGTCCTCAAGCCCAACGGGATCTGGTACACCGCCGTCACCGGGATCTGGCAAACGGTCTGGCTGGAGCCCGTCCCGGCCAAGCGGATCGAGTCGCTCAAGATCGTCCCGAACGTGGACGAGAAGACCGTCGCCATCACCCCGACGGTCGTCGGCGGCGGCGAGTTGGAGACGGTGCGCGTGACCGTCTTCGACGGCGACGCCGTGATCGCCGAGGAGTCCATTCCGGCCGGCTTGTCCTTCTCCGTCGCGATCCCCGAGCCCAAGCTCTGGGGCCCGGACTCGCCGTTTTTGTACGACCTGAAGGTCACGGTCGGCGACGACGCGGTCGGCTCGTACTTCGGCATGCGCAAGATCGCCATCGGCAAGGACGAGGCGGGCGTGCAGCGGCTTTTGCTCAACGACAAGCCGCTCTTTCAGTACGGCCCGCTCGATCAGGGCTGGTGGCCCGACGGGCTTTACACCGCCCCCACCGACGCGGCGCTCAAGTACGATCTCGACGTGACGAAGAAGCTCAACTTCAACATGATCCGCAAGCATGTGAAGGTGGAGCCGGCGCGTTGGTATCGCTACTGCGACGAGATGGGGATCCTCGTCTGGCAGGACATGCCCTCGGCCGACAACAAGACCGACGAGTCGAAGGTCCAGTTCGACGCCGAATGGAAGGCGATCATCGACGCCTTGCGCAACCATCCGTCGATCGTGATGTGGGTGCCGTTCAACGAGGGCTGGGGCCAGCACGACACCGAGCGGGTGACCGCCTGGACGAAGGATTACGACCCGTCGCGCTTGGTGAACAACGCCAGCGGCTGGACCGACATGGGCGTCGGCGACGTCCACGACATGCACAACTACCCCGGCCCCGGCATGCCCGCGCTCGAGGAGGACCGGGCGGTCGTCCTGGGCGAGTTCGGCGGCCTCGGCCTGCCTCTGGAGGGTCACACCTTCTCGACGAAGGACAACTGGGGCTACGTCAGCTTCAAGAACGCCGAGGAACTCTCGGCCCGCTACCTGGGGTTGATCGAGCGTCTCAAGGCGCTGGCCGGTCTGGGTCTTTCCGCCGGCGTCTACACCCAGACGACCGACGTGGAGGTCGAGGTCAACGGCTTCATGACCTACGACCGCGAGGTCTTGAAGTTCCCGGCCGAGGAGGTCGCCAAGGCCCACGCCGGACTGTACGACCACGAGTCGCTCAAGTCGACGGTCCTCTCGCCCACGGCCCAGGCCGAGCCGCAAGAGTGGAAATACACCACCGAGGGCGTCGCCGAGGGCTGGGAACGGCCCGACTTCGACGACTCCGCCTGGAAGACCGGCAAGAGCGGCTTCGGCCGCGAGAAGACCCCGGGCGCGGTCCTCAACACCGAGTGGACGACGTCCGACATCCACCTGCGCCGGGAGTTCGAGATCGCCGAGGTCCCGACGGGCAAGCTCTGGATGTCGATCCACCACGACGACGACGCCGAGATCTTCATCAACGGCCAGTCCGTCGCCAAGCTCCCCAAGTGGACCTCGGCCTACGAGTTCGTCCCCCTGCCTCCCGAGGCGCTTGAGGCCCTCAAGCCCGGCCGCAACGTGCTCGCCGTCTCCTGCCACCAGGACGCCGGCGGCCAGTACATCGACGTCGGCCTGATCGCCGTGGAGCAGGCCCGGCCCTGACGCGGCAGGGCGAGCCCGGCCCGACGCGGGCTCGTCCTCTATTTCCGATTTGGAATTCTGCCGAGGTGATGCGCGACATCCCCTCTCCCACCGGGAGAGGGTGCCGCGAAGCGGCGGGTGAGGGTCGCGGCGCTTCGGAGCGAGCGCCGGGTCGGCACGGCGCGAACCCCGAGCGGATCCCGAAGCGCGACAACCCTCACCCGGCCCTCCGGGCCACCCTCTCCCGGTGGGCTGACGACCCGACACTTTTTCGGAGGCCGGGGCGATGATCGCCTTCTCCCCTTGAGGGAGAAGGTGGCCCGAAGGGCCGGATGAGGGGTC
>CALCIB010000002.1 GCA_937907525.1 uncultured Planctomycetales bacterium
CCACCCCTCATCCGGCCTTCGGCCACCTTCTCCCTCAAGGGGAGAAGGCCGTTCGTCAACGGCTTGCGGGTCGTCAGCGGCTGCGTTCGTGGGCGTCGAGTTCCTTCCAGTCCATGCCCTGGAACGCGGCGGCGGCGGCGGCGCGAAGGTTCGAGCCGTTGGGGTCGGGGGTCGTCGGGGTGGTCCGGGCGGCGACGGCCGCGTCGCGGACGGCGGTCAAGGCGGGGATCAAGCGGGCGTAGATCTCCACCTGGCGGTCGGATTCGGCGGGGCCGAACCGGAGGTTGAACGTCTGCATGAACGCGATCAGGTCGCCGACGGTTCGTTCCTCGCCGTCCTCCAAAAGCTTGAGGAACAGCTTCATGCTAGGGTCGTTGATGGTTCGGATCAGGGCGTCGAGGGTCGTGAGGTAGACCTTGGCGTCCCGGTAGCCGGGGTCGTAGTCGGAGGCGCGCTTGGCGAAGCTGGCGCGGAACGTGGCGACGGCGGCGCGGGCCTTGGCGAGGGTGTCGGTCGCGACGGCGCCCTTGGCGTCCTCGGCCACGGCCCTGGACATCGCGGCGCGAACCGCGGCGCGGTCGGCCTCGTAGACCGGATCGGCCAGCAGGGGGGGGACGGCGTCCCGGGCGGTCATCTGGTCGAGACAGATCGTGATCGCCTCGCTGGCCCACTCGAAGGGGATGTCGCGGATCGCCTCGGGGGGCAGGGGGGTGGCGACCCTGCTGGCGCGGACGACGTCGGGGTCGGAGTCGAAGATCTCCAACAGCAGGTCGTTCAGCGCGGTGCCGTCGCGGGCGTCCGCCCGGTCGACGCGGGCCTGGCGTTCGGCGTTCCGCTCGGCCCGGGCCTCGGCCTCGTCCTTGGCCAGTTGGATCTGGCGGGCGCGGAGGGCGGCGTTCCATTTCTGGACGGTCTCGACGTTGATGGCGTCGGCCTTGGCTTTCTCCAGGGCGTAGACGCCCTGGCCGCGGGCGTAGGAGCCCAGGGCGGCCATGTAGCCGGCGCCGGGGTCGGCCCCCCAGCGGCTCATGCCGTAGCCGCCGTAGCGGCGCGGATATCCCATCTGGGCGTCGGCCGCGCCGACGGCCAGCGTAAACAAAAGCGCGAAAGCGATGCCCGATCGGCGAATCATCGGATGGCTCCCCTGGCGGACGGGCGGACGCGCGGCGGGCCCTCGGCCCTTCGCGCTCCCTCTCTACATTCGACGTTAGGACTTCGATCGCGGTTCGTCCATGGTGGCGCGGCGATCGTTTCCTCGTGGTCGAACGGATGTTAGAATGATTCCCGGGGGGACGACGTCGGCGCGGGCGGGGCGGGGGGCCTCGCCTGGCCCTTGGCGGCGGCCCGACCTCGCGGGGGAACTGGCTTGAATCGCTTCTTGCTTGCGCTTCGGACCTTCTGGCGGACGCTCACCGAGGCCGATTTCGCGGCGCGGGTCGAGCCTCTCTTCTCCGATCGGCCGACGGGCCCGGACCTTCGGGTCCTGGCGGTCCTTCAGCGCGACGGCCGGCTGGTCGACTTCCTGCGCGAGGACATCGACGCCTACGCCGACGCCGAGATCGGCGCCGCGGTTCGCGACGTCCACAAGGGCTGCCGCAAGGCGCTTGACGAGTATTTGACCATCGAGCCGGTCCTCGCCGGCGCCGAGGAGTCTAGCGTCCGGGTCCCGACCGACTTCGACCCGGCGGCGATCCGGCTGATCGGCAACGTGGACGCCAGGCCGCCGTTTCAAGGAGTGCTCAAGCATCACGGCTGGCGGGTGCGCGCGATCCACCTCCCGGCGCTTCCGGTCGCCCGCGACGACTCGTCGGTCCTCGCGCCGGCGGAGGTGGAGCTTCCCTGAAGCGGGCGTCGGGCGCCCTCTTGAGAGGAGGCCGCGACGATCATCGCCTTCTCCCCTTGAGGGAGAAGGTGGCCCGAAGGG
>CALCIB010000003.1 GCA_937907525.1 uncultured Planctomycetales bacterium
TCCGTGACTCTGTGGTTCCCCATCTTCCGCCCATGGATTCGACAAGTTGTTTCGGTAGCGTTCCAAGGGCCGGATGAGGGGGGGGCGAGCCAAAACGCCATCGACGTCCAGGGCCTCCCGGACGGGCTTCCGCGAATTCCAACGGTCGCCTCGCGCGTCGTCCCCCTCATCTGACCGCTCCGCGGTCTGTCTTCCCCCGCAAGGGGGGAAGGCCGTTATGTCCACCACCCCCAAAATCCGTGACGGTCAGCGTTTTTCATCCCGCGACCGGGAGGTCCTCGCCATGTCCACCCGCCTCCGCTGGCTCGGCCACGCGGCGCTCTTGTTCGAGAATGACGGCAAGCGCGTCCTGGTCGACCCGTTTTTGACCGGCAACCCCAAGGCCGCCATCCAGGCCGGGGACGCCGCCGCCGACCTGATCCTGATCTCCCACGGCCACGGCGACCACGTGGGCGACTCGGTCGACATCGCCAAGCGCACCGGCGCGACGGTCGCCAGCAACTACGAGATCGCCGGCTGGCTCCAGCAGCCGGAGCGCGGACTCACGAAGGTGGAGGGGCTCCAGCACGGCGGCTCGTTCACCTTCGCCGACTGGGTCCGCGTCAAGCTGACCCTCGCCTTCCACGGCTCCGCCCTTCCCGACGGCTCCAACGGCGGCAACCCCTGCGGCTTCCTGCTGACCTTCCCCGACGGGACCAGGGTCTACGACGCCGCCGACACCGCCCTCTTCGGCGACATGGCCTTGATCGGCGAGGAGGGCCTCGACCTGGCGCTCCTGCCCATCGGCGACTACTTCACCATGGGCGTCGACGACTCCATCCGCGCCATCAAGCTACTCAAACCCAAATACGTCGTTCCAATCCACTACGACACCTTCCCCCCCATCGCCCAGGACGCCGGGGCGTGGGCGGAGCGCGTCGAGAAGGAGACGAGCGCGAAGCCCGTCGTCCTGAACCCGGGCGACTGGTTCGACATCCCCGGATGACTCTCGATTCCGACGAACTCCACGCCCGACGGTTGCGGCGGGCCGACGCGCCGGGCATGATCGAGCGTGGCGCGGCGCCGCGCCGGGGAGCGTGGAACGATGACGACGATCGAGAAGTCGACGCGAGCGCGGACGTGGATCATCCGAGGGTTGGTCGCGGGGGGCCTGGTCATGGCGACGGCGGCGGACGTCGGGGCTCAGGCGCCGACGAACTATGACGAGGCGAAGGTCAAGCCCTACACGCTTCCCGACCCGCTGCGGACCGTCGAGGGCCGCGAGGTGACCTCGGCGGAGTTGTGGGCCAAGCACCGCCGGCCCGAACTGCTGCGGCTCTTCGAGACTCAGGTCTACGGCAAGACCCCGACGCCCGAAAAGCCCGTCCCCGTCGCCTTCGAGGTCGTCGCGGACGACGCGAACGCCCTGGGAGGCGCGGCCGTCCGTCGCGAGGTCGTCGTCAGGTTCGGCGAGGGGCCCGAGGCGCCCCGCATGGACCTGTTGATCTTCCTGCCGAAATCCGCCTCCGGGGAGAAGCCCGCCGCGGCGTTCCTGGGACTGAACTTCGACGGCAACCACGCCGTCTCCCACGACCCGGACGTCCGAATCCCGTCCTGCTGGATGCGCGAGGGCAAGGACAAGGCCGTGGCGGACCATCGCGCCACCGAGGCCGGCCGCGGAACCACCGCCGGACGCTGGAGCGTCGAGAAGGTCGTCGGCCGCGGCTACGCCCTGGCCACCGCCTGCTACAACGATATCGACCCGGACTTCGACGACGGCTTCCAAAACGGCGTCCATCCCCTGTTTTACCATTCCGGCCAGACCCGGCCAGACCCCGACCAGTGGGGCTCCATCGGCGCCTGGGCCTGGGGGTTGAGCCGGGCGCTGGACTACCTGGAGACCGTGCCGGAGATCGACGCGAAGCGCGTCGCCGTGATCGGTCATTCGCGGCTGGGCAAGACGGCGCTTTGGGCCGGCGCGCGCGACCAGCGGTTCGCGATGGTGATCTCCAACAACTCCGGCGAGGGGGGCGCGGCGCTGGCTCGGCGCGACTTCGGCGAGACCGTCGCCAACCTCAACAAGAACTTCCCGCACTGGTTCTGCGGCAACTACAAGCAGTATTCCGGCGCCGCGGACAAGCTCCCCGTCGACCAGCACGAGTTGATCGCGCTGATCGCGCCGCGCCCCGTTTTGATCAGCAGCGCCGAGGACGACAAGTGGGCCGACCCCCGGGGCGAGTTCCTTTCCGCCAAGGCCGCCTCGCCTGTCTATCGGCTGTTGGGGACCGACGGCCTGCTGATCGAGGAGTGGCCGGCCGCGGCCGACGACTCGCTGAGCAAGGGGACCGTGGGCTACCGCCACCGCCCCGGCAAGCACGACGTGACGCCGTCGGACTGGGAGGCGTTCCTGGACTTCGCCGACCTCCACCTGAAGCCGCGGTGAGTCGTCGGCACCACCCGAAGTCCGTTTTCGAGAGTCCCTCCGCGGGTCGCGCGAGTCGAAATAGTACTGGCGAGGGCGCGGCGGAGCGGATATAGTCGACGTGGATCGGTTCGCCACCCCGCCCCTGGGCCCTCCCCACCCCCGAGCTTGCTCCCGATCGATTTGGGAAGGCCCCCGGCCGAGCCCGTCGAGAACGCCATGAGGGAGATTTCCGCGATGAGGCGATCGAAGGAGACATACGTCGCCACGGGCATGCACGCCCTTCTGGCGTTCGCGTTGGCGTTGGCGACGGCCCCGGCCGTCGCGGGGGACGATCCCCCCGTGCAATTCAACCGGGACGTCCGGCCGATCCTCACCGAGACCTGCTTCGCCTGCCACGGCCCCGACGCCGCGGCCCGCAAGGCCGACCTGCGCCTGGACGTCCGCGACGAGGCCGTCGAGATGGGCGCCATCGAGCCGGGAGAGCCCGACGAAAGCACCCTCGTGGAACGAATCTTCTCGGACGAAAAGACCGAGATGATGCCCCCGCCCAAGTCGCGCAAGCACCTCACCGCGGAACAAAAGGATACGCTCAAGCGCTGGATCGCCCAGGGGGCCGAGTACCAGGCCCACTGGTCGCTGATCGCGCCGGAGCGTCCCGAGTCGCCGACGGTCTCCGACGCCTCGTGGGTCCGCAACCCGATCGACGCCTTCGTCATGGCGAGGCTGGACAAGGAGGGCTTGAAGCCCGCCCCCGAGGCCGATCGCCGGACCCTGGCCCGCCGGCTGAGCCTGGACCTGGTCGGGCTGCCGCCCGCGCCGGCGGAGGTCGAGGCGTTCGTCGCCGACGAATCCCCCGACGCTTATGAGAAATACGTCGACGCGCTTTTGCGGTCGCCGTCGTGGGGCGAGCACCGCGGCCGCTACTGGCTGGACGTCGCCCGCTACGCCGACACCCACGGCTACCACTTCGACAACTACCGCGAGATGTGGTCGTACCGCGACTGGGTCATCGACGCCTTCAACGCGAACATGCCGTTCGACCGGTTCACCGTCGAGCAGCTCGCCGGCGACCTGTTGCCGAACCCGTCGCTGTCGCAGTTGGTGGCCTCCGGGTTCAACCGCTGCGCGATGTCGACCAACGAGGGGGGGACGATCGCCGAGGAGAACCTGGTCGGCTACACCCGCGACCGCACCGAGACCGTCGGGGCCGTCTACCTGGGGTTGACCGTCGGCTGCGCGGTCTGCCACGACCACAAGTTCGACCCCTTGCCCCAGCGCGAGCTTTACGAGCTGTCGGCGTTCTTCAACAACACGACCCAGCCGGCCTACGACGGCAACGTCAAGGACTCCAAGCCGGTCGTCCCGGTCCCCCGGGCCGAGGACGCCGAGCGTTGGGAGGCGCTGCCGGGCCTGATCGCCGGGGCCCAGGCCGCGGTCGACGCCCGCGCCAAGGAGGCCCGCGGTTCGTTCGACGCCTGGCTGGCCGCCCAGACGCCGGAAGCGCTCGCCGCCGCGGCGCCGGACGACGACCTGGTGCTGAACGTCGGCCTTCCCCAAGGGCGACCCGCCGCGGGCGCGCCGCGGGTCGAGCATCAGTCGCCCGCGATCGGCGACTTCGAGAAGGACCAGGCGTTCTCGTACGCCGCCTGGATCAAGATCCCCGCCAAGGGGGCCGAGGGCGCCGTGCTGGCCCGGATGGACGACGCCCACGGCTATCGCGGCTGGGACCTGTGGCTCACCGGCCGCAAGGTCGGCACGCACATCGTCGGCGAATGGCCCAAGGACGCCCTCCGCGTCCTGACGACCGAGGACGTGCCGACCGACGTCTGGACCCACGTCCTGATCACCTACGACGGCAAGGGGAAGGCCGGCGGGGTCAAGATCCACGTCGACGGCAAGCCTCGCGCCACGACCGTCACCAACGACAGCCTCGCCAGCTCGATCCGGACCGACGTCCCGCTGAAGGTCGGAAGCCGGCAGGTCGGATCGAAGTCGGAGGGGGTGGGGATCGCCGAGGTCCGGGTGTACGCCCGCGAGCTTTCCGACGCCGACGCCGCCGACCTGGCGGGGCTGGGCCGCGTCGCCGACCTGCTCGCCAAGCCGGTCGACGGCCGCTCCCCCGCGGAGGTCGACGCGGCCTTCGCCTGGTGGCTGGCCGGCCGCGACCCGGTCGCCCGCGACCTGTCCGCCAGGCTCGCCGCCCTTAAGAAGGAGCGCGAGGACATTCTGACCCGCGGCACCGTCGCCTACGTCATGCACGAGAAGTCCGAGGAAGCCTCGGCGTTCCTCCTCTTCCGCGGCGAGTACGACCAGCGCCGCGACCCCCTGAAGGCCGCCACCCCCAAGGCCCTGCCGCCGATGCCCGACGACCTCCCCCGCGACCGCCTGGGGTTCGCCAAGTGGCTCTTGCGGCCGGAACACCCGCTGACCTCGCGCGTGACCGTCAACCGCTTCTGGCAGCAACTCTTCGGCGAGGGCCTGGTCCGCACCGCCGGCGACTTCGGCGTCAGCGGCGAGGCCCCCAGCCACCCCGAGTTGCTCGACTGGCTGGCGGTGGAGTTCCGCGAGTCGGGCTGGGACGTCAAGCGGTTCTACAAGCTGATGGTCACGTCGTCCACCTACCGCCAGTCGGCCGCGACGACCCCCGAGAAGCTGGAGAAGGACCCCTCCAACCGCCTCCTGGCGCGCGGGCCCCGGTTCCGAATGGACGCCGAGATGGTCCGCGACTACGCCCTGGCCGCCTCCGGACTCCTGGTCGACAAGCTGGGCGGCCCCAGCGTCCGGCCGTACCAGCCCGACGGCGTCTGGGAGGCCGTCGCCATGCCGGAGAGCAACACCAAGAGCTACGTCCGCGACACCGGCGAGGGACTGTACCGCCGCAGCCTCTACACCTTCTGGAAGCGGGCGGCGCCGCCGGCGTCGATGGAGACCTTCAACGCCCCCAGCCGCGAGGTCTGCACCGTCCGCCGCGAACGCACCGACACCCCGCTGCAAGCCCTGGTGACCCTCAACGACCCCCAGTTCGTCGAGGCCGCCCGGGTGCTCGCCCAGCGCGTCCTGGTCGAGGCCCCGAGCTTCGAGGCCCGCGCCGACGCCCTGGCCCGCCGCGTCCTGTCGCGACCGTTCCGCGCCGAGGAGACGGCGATCGTCCGCCAGTCGCGCGACCGGCTGGCCGCGTACTACGCCGACCACGCCGACGACGCCGAACGGCTTTTGACCGTCGGCGACGCCCCCCGCGCGCCGGGCGTCCCCGCCGCCGAGGCCGCGGCCTGGACGATGGTCGCCAGCCAGGTCCTCAACCTGGACGAAGCGTTGAACAAGTGATTGCCAAGGAGACGCACCCCCTGAAATCCCCCCTTCTCCCCTTGTGGGAGAAGGTGCCCCGAAGGGGCGGATGAGGGGGGCGCGACCGAAAGCCCATGCCCCCTCATCCGGCCTTCGGCTACCTTCTCCCACCAGGGGAGAAGGGAGTTCGTCGTCGGTCGTCTGAAGGGTTCCCACGATCGAGCCGCCGCCGTCCAGGGAGAATCGACCATGGACCCGATCCGCGAACACGAGCTCTTCGAGACGCGCCGAGCCCTGTTCCGCCGCGGCGGCAGCGTCGCGGCCGCTTCCGGACTGATGTCGCTCCTGGCCCGCGACGGTCTCTTCTCCACGCCGGCCCTGGCCGGCTCGCCGACGGGGGGGGACGATCGCCAGCCACCGGTGCCGCTTCACTTCGCCCCCAAGGCGAAGCGCGTGGTCTTCCTCCACATGGTCGGCGGCCCCTCGCAGATGGACCTGTTCGACTACAAGCCGGTCATGAACGACTGGTACGACAAGGACCTTCCCGAGTCGATCCGCAGCGGCCAGCGCCTCACCACGATGACCAGCGGCCAGGCGCGGTTCCCGATCGCGCCCTCCAAGTACAAGTTCGCCCAGTACGGCCAGAACGGGATGTGGGTCAGCGAGATGCTGCCGCACACCGCCAAGATGGTCGACGATCTCTGCTTCGTTCGAAGCATGCAGACCGAGGACATCAACCACGAACCGGCCATGTCGCGGATGCAGACCGGCAACCAGCTTCCCGGCAAGCCCTGCATCGGCTCGTGGATCAGCTACGGCCTGGGCTCGATGAACGACGACCTGCCCACCTTCGTCGTGATGGTCGCCCGGCCGACCAACCGGGAGCAGATCCAGGCGATCTCGGCGCGGCTCTGGTCGTCGGGCTTCCTCCCCGGCGAGCACGCCGGGGTCTCGCTCCGAAGCGCGGGCGACCCGATCCTCTACATCCAGAACCCGCAAGGCGTCCCCGTCGGCGTGCGTCGCGAGATGCTCGACGGCCTCAACGCCCTCAACGAGTTGAACCTCCGCCAGATGGGCGACCCGGAGACCCACACCCGGATCGGCCAGTACGAGTTGGCCTTCCGCATGCAGGCGAGCGTCCCGGAGTTGACCAACACCGCCGGCGAGCCCGAGTCGACGTACCAACTTTACGGCGAGGAGGCCCGCAAGCCGGGGACCTTCGCCGCCTCGCTGCTGTTGACCCGCCGGATGCTGGAGCGCGGGGTCCGGTTCGTGCAGATCTACCACAACAACTGGGACCATCACGGCAACCTCCCCGGCCGGATGGCCTACCAGTGCAAGGACGTCGACCAGCCCTGTTACGGCTTCATCCAGGACCTGAAGCGGACGGGGATGCTCGACGACACCCTGGTCATCTGGGGCGGCGAGTTCGGCCGCACGATCTACAGCCAGGGGGGGCTTTCGCACGACAACTACGGTCGCGACCACCACCCGCGTTGCTTCACCATGTGGATGGCCGGCGGCGGCAGCAAGGCGGGCCTGATCCACGGCGAGACCGACGAGTTCAGCTATAACGTCGTGAAGGATCCGGTCCAGATTCGGGACTTCCACGCCACCCTCCTGCGGCTTCTGGGCTACGATCACGAGCGGTTCACCTACCGTTACCAGGGCCTCGACCAAAAACTGACCAGCGTCGACCCCGCCCACGTCGTCAAGGAACTGATGGCCTGACCCGCCGGGGCCTTCAGGCACGGGGATGCTCCCACGAAGACCCACCGCGAGCGATCATCCGGAATCCCTTCTCCCCTTGTGGGAGAAGGTGCCCCGAAGGGGCGGATGAGGGGTGGGCGCGACCGGAAGCTTCTGGAAACGCCCCCCTCATCCGGCCTTCGGCCACCTTCTCCCACCAGGGGAAAAGGGATGATCTTCGTCACTCTTCCCATGGGCTTTCGACAAAGCGAGATGGGGGAGGGGGGGTTACGATGGCGGTGATCGCGTCGATTCAAGTGGGACGGCCCCGAGAGCGCGGGACCGAGGGGGCGGCCGATCCGATGGATCGACCATGGTTCAGCGCCTTCGTCAAGGATCCGGTGACCGGCCCGATCGCGCTGGGGACGATCAACCTGGAGGGCGACGATCAGGCCGACCGCGTGAATCACGGCGGGGTCGACAAGGCGGTCCTGCTCTACTCGTCGTCCCACTACCCGCTTTGGCGCGCGGAGTTGGGTCTGCCGGAGATCCCCCACGGCGGCTGGGGCGAGAACTTCACCATCGACGGCCAGGCCGAGCCCGACGTTTGCATCGGCGACGTGTACCGCATGGGCGACGCCGTCGTCCAGGTCTCCCAGCCGCGACAGCCGTGCTGGAAGCTGGCCCGCCGCTGGCGGATCAAGACGTTGGTCGTGACCACCCAGAACAACGGCCGCACCGGCTGGTACTGCCGCGTCCTGAAGACCGGGACCGTCGCCCCCGGCGACGCCCTCGAACCGATCGAGCGACCCAACCCCGATTGGACCATCTCCAGGGCCAACCGAATCATGCACATCGACAAGCGCGACCTGGACGCCGCCGCCGCGCTCGCCGCGGTTCCGGAACTCTCCGCCAACTGGAAGGCCACCCTCGGCAAGCGCGCGGCCAAGCAGGAGGAAGTCGACCCGAGGCGGCGGCTGGAAGGCCCCGACGCGCGTTGATCCCGCGCCGGCGTTGATTCCGACGCCCCCGACCGCGCGGCCGTTGCGACCCGCCGCCCGATCGGTTAGGGTGGGAGCGTGACGGCTATGGGGGTCCTTCCTTCGACATTCCTTTCGATGTTTAGGGCCCTCGCTTTCCGTCACTCCCTCCCTCTCGCCTTGGAACGCGCATGAACGCGATCTACGTCCGACGGCGGTCGAAGGTCCTGGTCCCAGACGGATCCGGATCCACGCCGATCGAGGTGCTGGGCGCGCTTCAAAAGAACCTGGAGCCACTGGGGTTCCGCCTGGGCCCCGACGTGATCGAGCGGTTGAAGACCCTGCCGCCGCATCGGGTCGAGTTGTTTTACGACCGCCTGGTCCGCGACCTTCGCGCCATCGTCGGCGCCGATCGACCGTTCGAGCCGTTCTACCCGAATTTCCCCGCCCAGGTGATGTCGGCGAGCGACGCGGAACTCTATTTCAACGCGATCCTCCACTACCTGACCCACCAACGCCCCGACTATCCCAAGGACGAACGCCCCCCGCTGACCGAGCCGACCAACCTCCGCGTGCTTTCGCTGGGGAGCCGCGACGACTTCCGCTCCATCTTCGCCGCCCTGGCCGCGTCCAGGGTCCCTTACTCCAAGCAGGACGCCGACGACGTCCGCTGGTTCGTCGCCCATTACCGCGACGCGATCCGCCGGCAACTCCCCGAGTCGTTCCCCTGCAAGGAGAACCTCGCCGTCCTGGCCGCCGCGCTTTGGCGTGACGCCCCCGCCCTCCTGGACGCGGTCGACCCCCACGTCAAGACCGCCACCGACGTCTTGCGGATCGCCGTCGCGCTTTCCAACGGCGACGTCTCCCTCGCCGAGCCGACCAGGTTCGACCGCTTCACCCGCCCCCGGCGCGCCCGGATGCTCGGCTGGATCGAACGCGCGTCGAACCAGGTCGATGACATGCTGAAATGGAAACAGCGCTGGATTCGTTTGGGCGAACGGCTCCATCCGAGCGAGTACGCCAAACGGTTTCCCGAGACGGCCAGGGCGTTCGACGTCCTCCGCAACAAGCGACCGCACCGGACGTTCCTCGGCTGGGTCGAGGAGGGGCTGGAGCGTCGCGACGCCCTGGGCGTCCTGAAGATGCTCCACGACCGTCCCGGCGTGATGGCGCGCCGGCTCGACCACCTCTTGCGGCTGGGCGACGCGCCCGACGCGGTGGTCGACCGCTTCGCCGCGCGGGCCGGCGACGTCTCGACGACCGTACTCTTGCAGATGCTCGCCCACTTCAAGCGTCGCGACGAACCCCAGGCGCTGCGGGCGTTCTTCCCCAAGGGGAACGTCGGCAAGGTCTTCGCCCGGCCCGGCCCCCCGCCGGCGCTCCCCGAGGGAATCGCCGCGCGGGTCGTCACGGCCTGCGAGTCGGCGCTCGTCGATCGCTTCGCCAGGCTGCCGCCGCTGGGACGGTGTTACATCGACCCGCGATTGAAATCATATATGGTTCCGCTGGCGCATCGCTCAACGTCGCGGTCGTTGCGGACGCTGACCCGCGGCAGTCGGATCCCGTTGCCGGACGCTTCCACCCTGCGGTTCTTCCTCTGGTGGCGCAACGGCAAGTCGCGAACCGACGTGGACCTTTCGGCCGCGATGTTCGACTCGGAATATCGGCTTCTGGACCGCGTGACCTACTACAACCTCCGCGCGTTCGGGTCGTTCCATGGCGGCGACGTGGTCGACGCGCCCCAGGGGGCGTCGGAGTTCATCGACGTGGACGTGGGCCAGTGCCGGAAGGGGCGCGTCCGGTACGTCGCCATGAACCTGAACAGTTACAGCGGCCAGCCGTATCGCGAGCTTCCCGAGTGCTTCGCCGGCTGGATGGCCCGCTCCGAGCCGGGCTCGGGCGAGGTCTACGAACCGCGGACGGTCGTCGACCGCGTCGATCTGGCGTCGGACACGACGATCAGCATCCCGGCGATCTTCGATCTTGAGGCGCGCGAAGTCGTCTGGACCGACGTCGCCTTGCGCCGGCATCCCCTGTTCCCCAACAACGTCGACGCCAACCTTTATGGGATGTCGCTCCTGGTCGCGGCCCTGACGACGCTTCGCAAGCCCGACCTGCACGCCCTCTTCGACCTTCACGTCCGCGGCCGCGGCCAGCGAACCGACGACCCCGACGCCGCCGACACGGTCTTCGCCGTCGATCGCGGACTGACCCCGTTCGACCTGGACCGGATCGCCGCGGCGTATCTGTAAAGTCCCGACGGGCCAAGCGGCTCTGGGGCGAATCGTCCCGAACGAGTATGCTGAAATGGAGGGAGTGGACGGCGCCGACGTCGCGCCGGTTGAACGACGCATGGGGGCCCGTTGAGATGAGTACCGTCGAGGAGATCGAACGAGCGGTCGCGGACCTGCCGCCCGAAAGGCTGGCGGAGTTCCGCGCCTGGTTCGCCGAGTTCGACGCCCGGACGTGGGACCGGGAGTTCGAGGAGGACGTCAAGGCCGGTCGGCTCGACGCCCTGGCGGACGAGGCCCTGCGCGACCTGGACGAGGGGCGCTGCACGGACCTATGAACCATCGGGCGTCCCCCCGCTTCTGGTCGGCTCGCGTGGGACTTCATTACCGGGCGCTGGCCGTGCGGCGAGGCGACGAGTTCGTTTGGTTCTGGATCGGCTCGCACGCCGAATACGATCGACTCGTCGGCCGTCCGTAAGCGTCGCGCCGGTCGCAAGGCCGGGTTGCGTGGTCCTGGACGGGGGGCTAAGATGGAAGAGCGCGTTCGACCGCGATTCTCGTGAATCGGTCGCGTCGCACCCTCTCCTTTCCTTGCGCGAAGGAGCCGACGATGTCTTCCATCTCCCGCCCTATTGACTCGTCGGGCCCGATTCCTCCGCTGAGTTCCGCCGGCTCGGATCGTCGCTGAGCGACGCCGTCCGCCGCGCCTCGCCGTTCTTCATCGGCGTGGAGAATCCGTTTCGAGGTCGGGCCGAACCCGGATCGCCCCGTCGCGCTCTTTGTCTACAAGGAGACGACGGCCGGCGTCGCGCTCGCGCGACGCCGGAATGCGTTCGTTGATGCTCAAGCATGACCATTGAATCATGACGAGGAAGATCATGGGACGCCATTTCCCCCATCGTCGGCTCGCGGAGTTGGGCCCCGCCGACGCCGTGGGTCGCGAACAGCCGCGGGCGCGGGGCCCGCGCCGAGGCCGCGGCGGCAGCGCCGCGGAGCCGTCGGGACGCAAGGCCATGCAGCTTTGCCACCAGGTGGCCGTGACGTTGAGCGAGGTCCTCGCCGAGTGCGGCGACCCGGTCCTGCAGGGGCTTCGGGTGCTCAACGTCGAGCCCTCGCCGGACGCCTCCAGGCTCGCCGTGGCGCTGGCCTGCGACGACGACGAGGCGCTCTCGCGGGTCGAGGACCACCTGGCGCGCGCCTCCGGTCACCTCCGCGGCGAGGTCGCCCAGGCCGTCACCCGCAAGCGGGCGCCGGTGCTGGTCTATCGCGTCGCCCAGGCCGAGGTCTGAAGCGGTCGCGGCGAACGAAGCGGCCTCCCTCCGCGCGGGGGAGGCCGTTCGGAGCGCGAAGCGGATCGGCGCTACCAAGGGCGGCGTCGCGATCGGGATCTCACGCGGGTCGGTCGTCGGTTCGCAACCGTCGGGCTACCCTCGCGGCCTCCGCGCCGTTCGCCAGGTCCAGCGCGGCACGGCCATGGACGTCCCGCGTGAGGACGTTCGCGCCAGCTTCTAGCAACGCCTCGACGACGTCGACGTCGTCCATGAGCGCGGCGTTCATGAGGGCCGTCATCCCCTGGGAGTCCGCCGCATCGACGTCGGCGCCGGCCGCGAGCAGCCGGCGGATCGTCGCTGCCGATCCGTCGACGGCGGCCCTCGTCAGCGGCGTGTCTCCGAACTTGGTCCGCGCGTTGGGCTTCGCCCCGGCCGCGAGCAAGGCGTCGACGACGTCGACCCGGCCTTGCGCCGCCGCGTGGATCAAAGGGGTCCAGCCGGCGGAATCCTTCGCCTCCGCCTTGGCCCCGGCCGCGAGCAAGGTTTGGACCGTGTCGAGACTGCCGGCAGTGGCGGCTTCCATCAGCGGCGTCCTCCGGTCGCGAGAGCGGGCGTCGATTTTGGCGCCGGCCGCGATCAACGCCCGGGCGACGTCGGTGCGGCCCGCGCTCGCGGCGTAGAAGAGCGCGGCGCGTCCGCCGCCGTGTCCGGCGAGGGCCCCGTCCTTCGCTGCGACGTCGGCGCCGGCCGCGAGCAGGGCGCGGACGACGTCCAGGTGGCCGCCGTCGGACCCGACCATCAGCGGCGTCCGATCCCAAACGGGTTCCGCCGTGGCGGCGGCGCGGACATCGACGCGAGCGCCGGCGTCAAGCAAGAGCCGGACGACCTCGGCGTGACCGGCCTCGGCCGCGCGGAACAGAGGCGACCGGCCGACCCCGCCGAAGGCCCGATCGTCCGCGTCGACGTCGGCCCCCGCGGCGAGCAGATCCCGGACCCGCGAAGCGTCGCCTTCTTCGGCCGCGGCGAGCAGCGCCAGCGCGAGGCGCGTCGGGTCCGCAGCGTCGGCCTCGGTCCCGACCTTCGCCAGCAAGGCGAGGACTTCGGGGCGACCCGCGCGGGTCGCCAGCATGGCCGCGGTGCGTCCCTGGGCTTCCGCGGCGTCGGCGCGGGCGCCAGCGTCGAGCAGGAACCGAACGATCTCGGCATGGCCGGCTCGCGCGGCGAACATCAAGGGCGTCCAACCCGACAGATGAGACGACAGGGACGGCTCGCCGCGGCCGGGATCGACGGCGGTGTTGGGATCAGCCCCGGCCCGGAGCAGGTCCGCGACGATCCCAAGCTCGCCGTTGCCGGCGGCGTTCATTAAGGGCGTCGCGCCGCAGCGATCCGTCGCGTGGACGTCGGCGCCCGCCGCCAGCAGGACCGACGCGACTTCCCGAGCCCTGGCCTCGACCGCGTCGTGGAGCGGCGACGCGAGAGGGCTGGGGTCGTTGATCCGGCATCCTCCCTCGACGAGCGCCTTGACGATCTCGGCGCGCCCGTTTCGGATCGCGACCCCGAGCGGGGTTTGAAGGCGGACTCGGTGATGGACGTCGGCCCCGGCCGCGATCAGGAGTCGACAAACTTCGGCGTGACCCGCCCGGATCGCCGCGAGCAGGGGGGTTCGGCCGTCATCCTGGACGTCGATCCGCGCCCCGGATGCGATCAAGATTCGGACCACCTCGACGTGCCCCCCCTCGGCGGCGACGATCAGAGGGAAACGACGCCGGCCACCAGCCGCGTCCACGTCGGCGCCTCGCGCCAACTCCTTCCGAACGGCATCGACGTCGCCGTCCGCCGCGGCATCGGCCAAGCTCATCTCGTTTCCTCCCGCCGACGGTCTTCGGGCCCCGATCCGGGCGAGCCCATCACCCCACCACGACGCGGCCGGGGCGACCGTCGGCGGGGGCCTCCTCGATCTCGATGGGGCGGTCGAGGAACGCGGCGATCGTCGCGGCGTTGGTGCGCAGGTGCTCGGTGACGCTTGAGACGGTGTAGACCGATCGCCCCTCGGCCAGGGCCAGGGGGAGCAGGATCTGATCGGCCGAGTGGAGGTCGACGGCCGCGTCGGGGACGGCCAGGAAGTCGAGCAACTCGTCGACGGCCTCGTCGGCGACCCGCTCCGCGGGCTTGCCGCGCTCGCCGACGCCGACGAACGTCGCGGGGGCCGTGCCGGCGTGCTCCGCCGTCAGGCCGATCGCCGCCCCCTGGCCGATGCTCGACCACGAGGCGGTCTCGATCTCGACCTTGACGTCCAGGCCGGCTTCGGAAAGTCGCGCGTGGGCGCGGTCGCGCATCCGATTGGCGACGTGCTCCGGGAGGTTCGCCGCGCCGGCGACGCCGTGAATCCGCGCGAGGTCGCCGCGGGTGGTGCGGACCCAGGGCTTGGGCCGGGCGGGCTCGATCCAGGCTTCCAGCCGGCCGCCCCCCTTGGGATAGAAGCCGGCCAGCGGCGACGCCAGCGCGACGGGCATGCCGAGGGTCGCCAGATGCGCCCGCCAGGTCCGTTCCAGAAACAAATAAGGAGGCGCCTTGGGGTTGAACGTACCGCCGATCAGCGTCAGCCGGCGGGCGGTCTCGGCGCGCATCGCAAGGGGCAGATGCAAGGTCTGGAGGATCAGGCCCGTGGAGCCGGCGGTGCCGACGTCGATGGTCAGGTCGCGAGGCTCGACGGCGCCGGGGCGGAAGACGACGTCGCGCGAGCCGACCTCGCAGCCCAGGACCGAGGCGTTTCCGAGAAGCGCCGCGGCCTCGACGGCCGCCTTGTGCTGGGGGCGGAGGCCGGGTTTGTCGCGGTTGGCGCGGATCCTGGAGATCCGGAACGGCCGCCCGGTCAGGAGCGACAGCGTCAGCGCGGTGCGGAGGATCTGTCCGCCCCCCTCGCCGCGCGAGCCGTCGAGGGTGACGAGCGATTCCGACGAGGGACGGGTGGACGACACGGCGCGCGTTCCCCGGAAAGGTCGACGACGGGGGGGAGAGGCCCACGACGGCCGGAACGGGCCCGGGGCCTGGTCGTGCGCGGCGTGGCCGAACCACCGCCTTGGACGCGCCGCGGCGAGTTCGGGTTCGACGTTCGTCGCCGGCCGCGGCCGTCCGTCCCCGGATCCGATTTCGCCTTCCATGGTCGCGCTCCTTCAGGGTCGGGTCAACGGGCCGCCGGTTCGGCTTTCTTCTGACCGTCGCGGATTCCGCGGGGTGATCGTAACGGCCTTCCCCCCTCGCGGGGGAAGGTGGCCCGAAGGGCCGGATGAGGGGGAGGACGCGCGAGACGACCGTTGCGATCCCTCGCCGTTCGTGATGGCTTGCGGACGGTGACGGCTTTCCTGCGTGTCGTCCCCCTCATCTGACCGCTTGGAACGCTGCCGAAATAACTTCCGGGAATCCTCCGGGGTCGACTCGCGTGGCCTCGAACCGTAAATCCGGGGAATCAAGGGCCTCGTAGACGGCCGGCGCCTTCTCCGTCGTGGAATTCATCCACGGATTACCCGGATTGACGCAGATTCAGATCGGAAAATTCAATTTAATCTGTGTTAATCTGAGAAATCTGTGGATATTCTCTCTCGGGTCGTTCACGGGAAGTTGTTTCGGCAGCGTTCCTCGCGGTCCGGCTTCCCCCGCGAGGGGGGAAGGCCCTTCGTGCCCCCCGAAATCCATGACGGTCGGCGCGTTTCAACCGGCGAACTCGTCGTCGGCCGGGGTGGGGACGGCGATCGCGTCCGGGGCGTCGTCGGCCGCCCTGGCGGGCTTCTCGCCGTCCTCGACGCCGAGGCGGTTGCGCTGGGCCCAGATCAGGACCGCGCGTTGGGTGCGTTGGTCGACGTGGTCGCTGGAGGCGGTGAACAGGAACGCGCCCAGGCTTCGCTCCTGCTCCGGGAGGCAACCCAGGGCGACGATCTGCCCCGGCTCGACGATCAGGCGAACGGCCAGGTCGCGGAACGACTCCTGCTTCTGGGCGTCGGCGATCTTGAACTCCTGGGGGGCGTAGGGGGTGGGTTGCTGAAGCGCCTGGAAGGAGCGCTGGACCGTCCCGTGGTGGACTTCCGGGGTCAGACGGAGGACGACCGAATTGCCGCCGTAATGCTCGGGGGTGACGCGGTAGTGGCCGCTGGCGTGGTCGTAGTCCTTGCCGGTGACGCGGCCGTCGAGGTTGAGGATCAGGCTGGCCTGTTCCACCTGGTCGGAGAGGGTGAAGAGTTCCTGGGTCCCCTCGGGGACGAGGAAGGTGACCGGCTCGACCTTGTTGGGGGGAGGCGCGGAGAAGACGGCCTCCAGCTCGCGGGGGAGGTCGCCGACGATCCGGCCCATGCGGATGCCGTTGGCCTGCAAGACGCGGCGTTCCTCGGAGGAGACCGCCTGTTCGTCGGCGACGCGCCAGACGACCTCGTTGACCAGGGGGTCGCGGAACGGCCGGCTGACGACGGCCATTTGAAGGGCGACCTTCTTGGGCTCGATCACCTCGCCCCGGGGGCCGCCGACGCGGCCGAACATGCCGTCGGGGCGGAGTTGGTCCTTGCGGGGGTTGCAGCCCCAGGCGGCCGCGACGCCCGCCGCCAGGCCGCCCATGACGACCCGCCGCGTGACGGCCGAATTTCTCGGTCTCGCTCCCATGGGCGGAATCCTTTCCGCTATCGAACCGGCTTCCCGCCAGGCCCCGCGCCGACGACGGGCGGCGAGTATAGGTCGGACCCGAACCGCCGTCAACCGCGGTCGGCGGGGGCGGCCGGAAGCGCCCGACCGCTTTTCTATCCATATGTTCCGTTGCGGTTTTAGCTCGGCGGCGGGTATACCTGGACCGAGGCCGGCCTCGGCTGGGTCGGCCCGGGCTTCCCGACCACGACGACGTGCTTCAGGAAACGGAACTCCGGGGTCGAGCGAACGGACGCCCTTGAACCGGCGGGGAAGGCACCCATGTTGACCGCCCTGTGGACGGCGCGCCTGACGGCGTCGGCGATCGCCGCGGCCTGGCTGGCCCGGGCCGCGATCGCGTCGCGCGCGCGGCGGGGAGGGGGCGTGGTCGTCTCCCTGGGCGCGTTGGCGGTCCTGGCCGCCGCCGATTCGCTGGCGGCGGCGCTGGGCGCGGCGGCGGACGGGGCGCCGCGTTCGGCCCTGGCCGCGGGCGAGGCGTTGGCGGCGTGCGGGCTGGCGATCGGTCTGGCCGCGCGGCCCAAGGTCGCGCCGGCCCCGTTGGCCGATCCCGACCTGCTGGCCCGCTGGCTTCAAATCCTCGCCGGCAGGACCGAGGAGGCGATGATCGTCACCGACGCCCGGCGTCGGATCGAGTGGGTCAACGAGGGCTTCACGCGGATCACCGGCTACGAGCCCGACGAGGTTCTCGGCCGGACGCCGGAGGAGTTGCTCTCGGGGCCGGAGACCGACCCGGCCGTCCGCGGCTACGTCGCCCAGCGGCTGAAGGCGGGCAAGTCGGCCCGGGCGGAGGTCCTCAGCTACGGCAAGAACGGCCGGACCTACTGGGCCGCCAAGGAGATCCGGCCGCTGTTCGACGACGACGGCCGACTGGTCAATTTCCTGTCGGTGCAGACCGACGTCACCGAGCGGAAGCGGGCCGAGCGGCGGCTGGAGGCGCAGTACGCCGTGATGCGGATCCTGGGCGACGGCGCGCGGCTGGAGGATGCGGCCCCCCACCTTCTGGCGACGATCGGCCGGACCCTGGAGTTCGACGTCGCCGCGTTCTGGACGTGGGACCGGTCGACCCGCGCGCCGCGGCCGTCGGGAAGGCCCTGGACGTCGGGCCGGGTCGCGGCGTCGTGGACGGCCGAGGCCCCCCCGGGGCCGCTGCCGGCGGTCCTGGCCGAGCCGATGGCGCGGGTCTGGGCGACGGGCGCGCCGGCGTGGGTCTCCGAGATCGTCCCGCCCCGCCAGGGCGCCCCCGGCCCAGCCATGCCGGAGGCCCTGCGCGGCCTCCGCGGCATGGCGGTGGTGCCGGTGGCCGACGGCGAGAAGAGCCCGCTGGTCGGCCTCTTGACCCTCTTCCGCCGCGAACCGATGCAGCGCGACGAGCCGCTCTTGCAGGTGCTTTCCTCCCTGGGCCGCCAGATCGGCCTGTTCGCCGAGCGCCGCAAGGCCCTTCGCGAACAGGTCGAGATCAACACCCGGCTCAACGCCATCCTCGACGCCTCGACCCAGTCGGGGATCGTGGCGACCGACCCCGGCGGCCTGATCACGATCTTTAACGCCGGCGCCGAGCGGATGTTCGGCTACAAGGCCGCCGAACTGGTCGGCCGGACGACCCCGCTGATCCTCCACGACCCGGACGAACTCGCCGCCCGCTGCCTCGACGCGGCCGCGGAGACCGGCAAGCCGGCGCGGGGCTTCGAGACCGTGGTCCGCCGCGCCCGCCGCGACGGCCACGAGGTTTCCGAGTGGACGTTCGTCCGCAAGGACGGCGCGCGGATCCCCGTGCTTCTGGCGGTCACGGCGGCGCGCGACCCGGAGGGGACGCTCCGCGGCTTCCTGGTGGTCGTCACCGACCTGAGCCGGCTCCAGGCCGCGGAGCGGCGGATCCGCGAAAGCGAGAGCCGGCTCCGCCGACTGGTGGAGGCCGACATCTTCGGCGTGGCCTTCGGCGACCCGACCGGCGGCCTGACCGACGCCAACGACGCCTTCCTGCACATGCTCGGCTACTCGCGCGACGACCTCGCCGACGGCGGCGTCCACTGGCTCAAGCTGCTGGTCGACGCCTCGCCCGATCGAATCCGCCGCCGCCGAGTCCAGCTCGCCAGGCACGGGAGTTGCCCGCCGTTCGAGGTCGAGGTCCGCCGCAAGGACGGCCGCGCCGTCCCCGTCCTCCTGGGGCTGGCCCGGCTCGACGACGCCCGCGACGACGCCCGCGCGCCGTTCGTCGCCTTCTGTCTGGACCTCTCCGAGCGCAAGGCCCTGGAGGACCAACTCCGCCGCCACGTCGACGAGCTGGCCGAGGCCGACCGCCGCAAGAACCAGTTCATCGCCATGCTCGGCCACGAGCTGCGCAACCCCCTGGCGCCGATCCGCAACGCCGCGCGGGTGATGAAGCAACGCGACGACGCCGCGACCATCGCCTGGGCGCGCGACGTGATCGACCGCCAGGTCGCCCAGCTTTCGCGGCTGGTCGACGACCTGCTGGAGATCGCCCGGCTGGAGCGCGGCAAGATCGCGCTTAAGCTGGGGCCCACCGACGCCGCCGCGGTCGTCGCCGCCGCCGTGGAGACCGTCGCGCCCGAGATCGACGCCCGCGGCCATCGCCTGGAGGTGGTCGTCCCGGAGGCGGCGGTCCTGGTGACGGCCGATCCGATCCGGATGGGCCAGGTGCTCTCGAACCTCCTGCACAACGCGGCCAAGTACACCGAGGACGGCGGCTCGATCCGAATCTCGGTCGCCGCCGAGGCCGCCGAGGCCGTCTTCCGCGTCCGCGACGACGGCATCGGCATCCCCGCCGCGGTCCTCGGCCGGATCTTCGACGTCTTCACCCAGGACGACCGCACGCTGGACCGCTCCCAGGGGGGCCTGGGGCTGGGCCTTCCCCTGGTCCGCGGCCTGGCGGAAATGCACGGAGGGACCGTCTCGGCGTTCAGCGAGGGACCCGGCCGCGGCTCGGAGTTCGTCGTCCGCCTGCCGCTCTTGAAGGTCGTCGAAACCGAGTCTCTCCCCTCGGCCGTCGCCGTCCCGCCCCCGGCCGTCGCGGCGGTCCCCGCGGCATCCCCGCGGCGGATCCTCATCGTCGACGACAACGTCCGCTCGGCCGAGAGTCTGGCGATGATCCTCCAGTTCGAGGGGCATCGGGTCCGGGTGGTCCACGACGGCCCCTCCGCGCTCGCGACCGCCCGCGCCGAGCCGTTCGACGTCGTCTTCATGGACATCGGCCTTCCCGGCATGGACGGCTACCAGGTCGCCCGCGACCTCCGCGGCCGCCCCGAGACGACCGGCCTGCCGCTGGTGGCCGTCACCGGCTACGCCGAGGACGAGGCCCGCCGACGCTCCCGCGAGGCCGGCTTCGACCACCACCTCGTCAAGCCCGTCGACCCCGACGCCATCCTCGCCGTCGTCGCCTCCCTCGAATGGAACGCCGGCGCCGCCCCGGCGCCGGCCTCGAATTAAGCCGATCGACGGCGCGCCGGTTGCACCGCTCGCGTCGCAAGGAGGCGCGCGCCTCCGAAACGGCGATTCTTGAGCAAGGAGCCCGACCATGGCCGCCAGTCAAACCGCGTCGCAATCCCACGCCGGTCCCGGGATCGATCCGCCGAAGAAGGGCGACGCCTTCCGCTGCTCCTCCTGCGGGATGGAAGTCCAGGTCGCCAGCGACTGTGGATGCCAGGACAAGAACCACGTCCACTTCGAGTGCTGCGGCAAGCAGATGGAGAAGATGTAGCCGCCGCCGCGACGGCCGCGGCCCCCGTCCGCCGACCAAGTCGGGCGCGCTCGCGGCGGTTTTCGACGCAACGACGAAACACTCGCCGGACCAAGGTCGTTGCCTCGCGTCGGCCGCGATGGGATGATGGGTCACCCGTCAAACCATCGAGGCTTCCACCATGATTCTCTCCGCGCTGGTGACGTTCGCCCTGGCCGCTCCGACCGTCGCGGCCGAGCGGCCCAACGTCGTGGTGTTTTTGTGCGACGACATGGGCTACGGCGACCTGGGATGCTTCGGCCATCCCAGGATCAAAACCCCCGAGATCGACAAGCTGGCGCGACAGGGCGCCCGGCTGACCAGCCTCTACGCCGGCGCCCCGGTCTGCTCGCCGTCGCGCGCGGGGCTTTTTAGCGGCGGCAACCCCAACCGGGTCGGAATCCGCGACTGGATCCCCTTCGAGTCCGGGATCCACCTGCCGCGGGGGACGATCACGGTCGCCCAGGCGCTCAAGGACGCCGGCTACGCGACCTGCCTGTCGGGCAAGTGGCACCTCAACAGCAAGTTCGACGGTCGCGAGACCACTCCCGGCGACTTCGGCTTCGACCACTGGTTCGCCACCCAGAACAACGCCAAGCATCAGGATCCTTCGAACTTCGTCCGCGACGGCAAGCGCGTGGGGCCCTTGAAGGGGCACGCGACGACCCTGATCGTCGACGAGGCGATCGACTTCGTCAAGCAATCCAAGGCCGACGACCGCCCGTTCGCCGTCTTCGTCACCTTCCACGCCCCCCACGAGCAGATCGAGACCCCGCCGGCCTACACGGCGATGTACGACGACGTCGCCGACCCCACCGTCCGCGACTACTACGGCGCCGTCACGCTGATCGACCACGAGGTCGGCCGTCTGGCCGCGTTCCTGGACGCGAACGGCCTGGGCGAGAACACCCTGGTTCTGTTCACCAGCGACAACGGTCCGGAGGGGCTGAAGCGCTATCCCAAGGCGATCCACTCGCACGGTTCCGCGGCCCCGCTGCGGGGAGGCAAGCTGACGATGTACGAGGGAGGCGTCCGCGTCCCCGGCGTCGTCCGCTGGCCGGCCCGGATCCAGCCCGGCGGCGAGCGCGCCGAGCCGATCGGCTTCTACGACGTCCTCCCCACCTTGTGCGCCCTGGCGGGCGTCCCGACGCCGGCCGGGGCGAAGACCGACGGCGTGGACGTCACGCCGATCCTCGTCGACGACCGCCCCGTCGACCGCCCCGTCCCGCTCCACTGGCAATACGACGTCGCCATCGACGGCCCCTGGCGGCTCGCCCTGCGGCGAGGCCCCTGGAAGCTCCTGGCCGACGCCGAGCTCAAGCGGTTCGCGCTTTACGACGTCGTCGCCGACGTCGCCGAAACCCGCGACCTGGCCGCCGATCGTCCCGAGGTCGTCCAAAAGCTCCGCGCGGAACTTGAACCGCTGGTCATCCCCCCGCCGGAAACCCAGAAAGAGGCGCGACCGTGAGCGTCCATCGCCGAGCGGTCCCCGCGCTCGCCCTCCTCGCCGCGGCTTGCCTCGGCGCGGCCGCGGCGCAGGAGCCGACGCCGGATCGAACCGATCGGCCGGTCCTGGTGGGGAACGTCTTCCCGCACATGACCGTGTCGGCCCCCGGCGTCGGGAGCGACAGCGAGGCCGGCATCGGCGCGATGATCCCCTGGGCCGACCGCCTCTGGGCCGTCGGCTACGTCGCCCACGTCCGCGGCGAGGGGATCGGCCTGTACGAGATCGGCCCGGACCTGTCGTTTACGAAGCGTCCCGAGTCCGTCACCGGCACCTTCGCCGATCGCCTCGTCCACTGGGACTCCAAACAGGCGATCATCGGCCCCCACATCATCGACGCGGAGGGGAACGTCCGGACCTTCCGCGAACTCGCCGGCCATCGCCTGGCCGCCGCGGCCAGGCATCTCGTCGACCCCGCCAACAAGGTCTACTTCCTGACGATGGAGGGGCTCCTCTTCGAGGCCGACGTCCACACCCTGGAGACGAAGCGACTCGCCAACCTGGTCGACGAGCTGAAGATCCCCAGGGGCGCGACGCCCCACTTCAAGGGGGCCCACGCGGCGCAGGGGCGGCTGGTGGTCGCCAACAACACCTACGCGGAGCCCGAGTTCCTCGGCGAGCGCGCCGGCGGCCGACTCGCCGAGTGGGACGGCGAGACCTGGACCGTCCTGGAGGAGGAACCGTTCGTCGAGGTCTCCGGCAAGCAGAACCCCGGCCCCGGCGCCCAGTTCGGCGACCCGATCTACGCCGTCGGCTGGGACCGCGTCTCGGTCATCCTCCGCGTCCTCCACGCCGGCAAGTGGAGCCGATACCGACTCCCCAAGGGGGGCCAGTCCTGGGAACACGCCTGGGCCACCGAGTGGATGCGGATCCGCGAGGTCCAGACCGAGCGCTACCTGATGGACGCCTTCGGCATCTTCTACGACCTGCCGGGCATGGTCTACGGCGGCAACGTCTGGGGGATCCGGCCGATCTCCACCCACCTGCGGATCTGCCCGGACATGACCTACTGGCGCGGCTTGCTGGTGCTGGCGGGCGACCAGACCGACAACGCCGTCGGCCAGCCGCAGTCCAACTTCTGGTTCGGGAACATCGACGACCTGTGGCGCTGGGGCAAGCCGAGCGGCTGGGGCGCCGTCTGGCGCGACCGGGACGTCAAGGCCGGCGAGGTCTCCGACCCGTTCCTCATGACCGGGTTCGACAAGAAGGTCCTGCACCTGTCGCAGTCGGGGGCGGCGCTGGCGACGTTCACCGTGGAGGTCGACTTCCTCGGCGACGGCTCGTGGAGGACGTACAAGGAAATCGAGGTCTTCGACGGCGGCTACGAACACCACGAGTTCCCCGACGGCTACTCCGCCCACTGGGTCCGCGTCCGCGTCAACGCCGCCTGCAAGGCGACCGCGGCGTTCGCGTACAACTGAGCCGCGCGGCGACCGACAAGCGCTACGTTACGACCCGATCTCGGGGTCGATCCCGTAGTAGACCGTCGCACTTAATCAGGTGGGTCGCTTCCTTGAAAACCCCGACGAGGAGTGATTGCAATCATCCCTTCTCCCCTTGTGGGAGAAGGTGGCCGAAGGCCGGATGAGGGGTCGATCGGCATCGCGTCTGACGATCGACCCCGACTTTGAAGTCCGCGGCTTCCTGTCGCGCCACCCCTCATCCGCCCCTTCGGGGCACCTTCTCCCACAAGGGGAGAAGGGATTAAGCACGCTCGCTCGCGTTGATTTTCAATATCAAGGGCCCACCTTCTTAAGCGCAATGGTCTACTACAAAGGCGGGCCGGGTTCCAGGCCGTGACCAAGCGCTACGAGACCTCCACCGGCTCGCGGGTCATGAGGCAGACCACGGTGTCGCCGGTCGTCGCCTGGAGCGTTCCGCCCTCGTACTGGGGAATCACGTCGCCGCTCGCCTTCACGACGAACACCGGCGCCAGGTGGTCGGAACTCGCGAGCAACTCCTGAAGCCCGAACTGCTCCGAGAGCTTCGTCACCCGCAGGCACTTCTCCCTCCCCGCGCGGGCGGGGTACTCCTCCAACCAGCGTCTCAACCCCCCGGAGCCGAACCGACGCCCCTCCTGACGCGCGCCGTCGGGCCCGTTGGCGCGCTGCTCCTGTTCCGGCGGCGCCTGGTACACGTTCAGCGGTCCGAACCGTTCGTGGAAGGTGAGGCAGGCCAGCGCGTTGGCCTCGTCGTTGGGGCACGCGGCGACGAGCCTGCTGAACGGCGCCAGATCGACCCGTTCCATGAACGCGCGAGAGACCACGTTGCCGCGGAACGCCGGGACGCCCGCGAGCTTCGCCTTGGCGACCGGCGACGAGTTGGCGTCGACCACCACGACGTCCACCCCCAGAGCGTGAAGCTCCTTGGCGATCGCCACGATCCCCGGCCTCGCGTTGAAGAAGACCACCCCTTGCGGGTTGGCGATCCGAAGCTCCATCCACCGCGCCGCCAGCGGCGCGGCCAGGCCGTAGAAGACGACCGTGGCGATGATGACCGTGAACGCGATCGGCACGATCCGCTGGCCGTCGGGATACCCCTCCGCCACCAGTTGGATCGAGAAGATCGAGGCGATCGACGCGGCCACGATCCCCCGCGGCGCCAGCAGGCAAAGCATCAGCCGGTCGCGATGGTCCAGCGTCGAGCCGGCGGTCGCCACGGCCACCACCAGCGGACGGACCACGCCGATGAGCAAGACCACGAACACGAGCAGGCTGCCGTCGAACTCGGCGCGCAGTTCCGGCCAGTCGAGCCGCGCGGCGAGCACCACGAAGAGGCAGGCCAGGATCAGTTGCACGAGGTACTCGTTGAACTCCAGCACGTGCCGGACCACGACGTCCTTCGAGTTCGCCAGCCAGATGCCGAACGTCGTCACGGCGATCAATCCCGACGTCGGCTGGATCAACTCCGAAAGCCCGTCGACCCCCACCGCCGCGCCGACCGCCGCCAACGGCTGAAGATGATAAGGGACCAGTCCCCCTCGCGACGCCCGACAGTACGTCCAGCCGCAAACCACCCCCATGAGCGCGCCCAGAAGAAACGTCCGGACGCTGAAGCCGAGGATCGACGTGACGGCCGAAGCGGTCGTCGGCGCGGCCAGCGCGGAGAAGACCAACGCCGCGAACAGCACCCCGACGGGATCGACGATGATCCCCTCCCACTTGACGATCACCGGCGACTGGCCGCGAAGCCGCAGAAAACGGACCAGGGGCAGGATCACGGTCGGCCCGGTGACGGTGAAGATGGCCCCGAGCACCGCCGCCAGGGGGGCGCTGAGGTCAAGCAGGAAATAGGCCAGCATGCTGACCAGGGCGAACGTGACGATCACGCCGAGGGTGGTCAATCGAATCACCACCCGTCCCGCGGCGCGGACCTCCCGAAACCGCAGCCCCAGCCCCCCCTCGAACATCACGATCGCGATTGAGACCGACACCAGGGGCAACAACATGGGGCCGAAAAGCTGGTCCGGCTCCAGCACCCCGGTCATCGGCCCCAGCAGGAGCCCGACGCCCAGAAGCAGGACGATCGAGGGGATGCCGATCCGATCGGCCAGCATGACCGAGACCGCCCCCGCGGCCACGATCGTCGCGATCGCACTTCGAAGGTCCGTCATCATCCCCCCGCCGACGTCCCCCGCCCGTCGCCGACGAAGCCCCGGCCCCGCCCGCGCCACGCGCGAAAACGGGTGATGATAGCACGTCCCGCGCCGTCGGCGAGAGAGGAGAGATCCGCGAATCCGCGACGCCGACGACCATCCCCCCGCGAGGCCGAGGGGTTCGGCTGGCGCGGTCGCCACCGCGCGCGAACCACCGCGAGGATCACGTCGTCTTGGAGCCCCGACGAGGACGAGGCCGCTTGCGCTTCGCGAGACGTTCAAGCAATCGAATGCGGTCTTCGGAGAGCTTCCCCGCGCCCGCGCCTCCCGGTCGGCGGTGATCGGTCGGTTCGTCCCCCGGCTGGGTCTTGTAGGGGACGGCGAGGGTGCCCGCCGCGGTGATCAGACCCAACTCGACGAGGCCGCGCCGCGCCTGCTCTTGCGTCTTCTCGGCCCTGGCGAGGGCCAGCCCGGCGCCGAACTCACCCAGCGCCGCCGGGTCGATCCGGGGCCCCGACCCCCGCCGTTCGCCGACCATGGCGACCGTCTTCACGGACGTGCCAGACCGCGAGGACGCTCCTCGGATTCCTAACGCAGATTTGAATATGCGTCTCTTCACTGATCCAGCTCCCCTTGACGACCCTACGCGCCCCGGAAAGGGGATAATAAACCGCCCTTGCCGTGTCGAGAGGCCGGTTCGCTCGCTCCAGATGACCGTACATGTAATTGAAGACGGCGCAGTCCAGACGCTTGTGGGTACGGAAGTTCCGCGGCGGGGCGACCTTCGCCCTCGCGTAATCGTCCAGCAGGGCCCTGGAGAACTCCCGAAAGACCGTCACGTTCCCAGGATCGACCAGATCGAGGCGGTTCCCCAGCCTGATGACCGCGCCGACCACCGCCGGACGGCCGAACCGCTTGTAATCGCGCGACCAACGCCACGCCTGCTTGAAGGCGTGCTCCCAGAAGTAGACGCCCTTCCCGAACCACTCGTTGTCGGCGTCGCTGGGCTGGAATTCCTCGCCGGAAACCAACCGCTCCGCCGCCGCCATGTCCGTGCCATGGTAGCCGATCACGGTTCGATGGTGATCGGAATAGTCGATGGCTTGGGACGGCAAGTTCGATCCCTCGCGAAAACCGAGTCGCGACTTCTTCGTCCAATCATACCACGAGGCCCGCGCCGCATGAACTCGTCATGGCCTCGCCCGACGCCGTCGCGCCGCGGTGCCGGGAGCCATGCTCTCGCGAGGCCGAGGGGTTCGGCTGGCGCGGGGCTTGCGGGATTCGACGCGTGGTCGGGGAACGCCTCGACTTGCTTGATCGAGGGTCGCCAACACTTGGGAGGACGCGCCATGTCCAGCACGGGAAGACGCAAGGGGAACGATTCGACCAGCAGCGGCCACGGCGCGCTGGGGATGGGCGGGCAACCGTCCGACAAGCCCAGGGACGCCGCCGGCGGCGGCCGGGCCGAGCTTGACGACGACCGCGGCGGCGGGACCGGCCCGATCCCAGGGGCGAGCGGCCACGCCCGGGACGACGTCTCCGCCGGAAACGTCGCGGGCGTGAAGGGGGACAAGGCCATCGACCAGGAGATCCAGACGGAGGTCGAGAAGCGGGACTGAGCATGCTCCCGCCGCGCCCCGAGGGCCCGCCCGTTGATCGTCTCCGGGCCGGGCCCCGATCGCGGCGGCGCGGCGTTTAGGCCGCCTCGATGTTGATCGTGGTCTCGGCGAGTTGGGTGAGGGCCTCGTCGGTCTCCTCCTCCTCGGCCAGGGTCTGCTTCAGGAGCTTGAGGACGTCGCGCTCCTTGAGTTGCTTGGCGTAGGCGCAGACGGTGCCGTAGGCGGCCATCTCGTAGTGCTCGACCCGCTGCGCCGCGGCGATGAGGGCGGCGTCCTTGACCGCGGGCTCGGCGTCCTCCTTGATGGTCTCCTGACCCTCGGCGACCAGCCCCTGCATCGCCTTGCAGGGCTTCTTCCTCGGTTTCTCGTCGAGCAGCTCGAACACCTGTTCGAGTCGCGTCACATGCTCCTCGGTCTGGGCCAGGTGTCGCTCGAAGGCGGTCTTCAAGTCGGGTGACGAGGCCGCCTTGGCCATCTTGGGGAGGGCCTTGGTGATCTGGGTCTCGGCGTCGTGGATGTCGCTGATCTGCTCGATGAGCAGGTCGCGGAGGCTCTCAAGCTTCATGGCTGGTCCTTCCTGAGTGGGTGGGGCCTGGGAAACGCAATTCGGTCCCCGAAGTCGGCGCGCCTCGGCCGCGTTCTCGTCGTTCTCGTCGCGGACTCTCGCGAGCCGGGCGGTCTTCTCGCGCCGTCGCGCTCCATCGATCTCGGCGCCCGAGCCGATGCAAATCGTGGGCCCTCGTCGTCCGTATCCTCGGCCGTCGCCGCCGCGACGCCGCTCGGGTGTGAATTCGAGATTGACTGACGCGGCCGGAATGCCGAAAGCTAGGGAAGACGCAAGGAGTTTTCGAGGGATCGGTCCCGAGGCGAGCGAAAGGATCCGGCGCGATGAAAGTCATGGTGATCGGGCTGGACGGGGCGACCTGGGACGTTCTGGGGCCTCTGGCCGCCGAGGGATCCCTACCCAATATCCAGCGACTGCGCGATCAAGGCGCTTCGGGCGAGTTGCGCTCGGTCTTCCCGCCGCTCAGCCCGGTCGCCTGGACCGGCGTCATGACCGGCAAGAACTCCGGCAAGCACGGCGTCTTCGAGTTCCTGGAACACGATCACGACCCCATGAAGGGGAAGGTCAACTCCTCGCGCGCCATCCGCGCCGAGTTGCTTTGGGAGATTCTCGCCCGCCACGGCAAGCGGACCATCGCCGGCGGCGTGCCGATGAGCTACCCGCCGCGCCCCGCGGCGGACTTCCCCGGCTTCTACCTGGGCGACTTCCTCAGCCCGGAGAACGCCCCCGACTTCGCCAGCGACCCGGCCCTCCTCGCCGAGCTTGAAAAGGCCGTCGGTCCCTATCGCGCGTGGTCGACCTCGATCCACGACGGCAAGAACGAGGAGGCCGTCATCGACGACCTGACGGCGTTCCTCGACCAGCATTTAAAGACGATCGCCTTCATGATGGGCAGGGTCCCATCCTGGGACCTCCTGATGTTCGACCTCATGGCCACCGACCGTTTCGGCCACGAGCTCTGGCACGCCTGGGACACCTCCCACGCCGCCGCCAGGGGGGACGAGAAGCGCCTGGAGGCCCTCCGCCCCAAACTCCTGGAGTTCTGGAAGACGCTCGACCGCGGCCTGGGGACGATCTTCGAGAAGGCCGACTCGGATACCGCGTTTTTGCTCATCAGCGACCACGGCTTCGGGCCGATCGAGCACTACGTCAACTTCAACGTCTGGCTGCTGGAGAAGGGATACATCGCGCTTAAGAAGGGCTTCTACGTCAAGCAGAAGCACTGGTTCTACCGTCGCGGCGTGACTCCCGAGTGGTTCTACGGGCTGATGAGCAAGTGGGGGATGGCGAACCATCGCGTGACCCGTTTCCGCGGCAAGCAGGACAGTTGGATCGACCGCCTGGGCGAGAAGGCGTTCCTCTCCCGCGAGCATATCGACTGGTCGCGAACCCGCGCCTACGCCCAGGGGAACTTCGGCCAGATCTTCCTGAACCTCAAGGGCCGGCAACCCCAGGGGTGCGTCGACCCCGACGACGCTCGGGCGCTCCTGGACGAGATCAAGGCCGGGTTGACGGAGGTCGCCGACCCCGCCACCGGCGCGCGGCTGGTGGACCGCGTCCACGAGGCGGCCGAGCTTTACCACGGCCCCCACGCCGAGAAGGCCCCGGACCTCACCGTGGTGCTGAAGGACTGGAGGTATCGGACCATCGGCCTGCACGACTTCACGACCCACAAGGTCGTCGCGCCCGCCTTCGGCCCCACCGGCGACCACCGAATGGAAGGCGTCCTGATCGCCGGCGGCCCCGGCATCCAGCCCCATGCGGAGCCGCGCGGCGCGAACCTCCTCGACATCGCGCCGACGGTCCTCCACCTGCTGGGGCTCCCCGTCCCCGCCGACATGGACGGCCGCGTCATTTCCGAAATCCTGGCCCCCGAACTGGCCGCCACCGCCGACCGCCGCGAGGACCGCGACGACGATTCCGACGCCGCCTCCTCCCACTCCTACGTCGAGGAGGACGAGGCCGCCATCCAGTCCCGCCTGGCCGACCTGGGCTATTTGTGAGTCGTTCCCGTCCGGCCCCGCTCGTGATCCTGGTGAAGAGGCCAGCCGTCACGGAACGCGGGGGCGGCCCTATGGCCCTCCACTCTTCGCGAAGGGGGGAGACGGACCTCGGCCCGCCGCGCCGCGCTTCAGGGCGTCGTCGCCTTGGACGTCCTCCCCGCCCAGTCGGCGTGGATCTTCGAGAGTCGCTCGACGATCTCGGGGTGGTCGGCGGCGAGGTTCCTGGACTCGCCGGGGTCGGTTTCGAGATCGGCGAGGAAGAGGGCGTCGGGGCCCTGGAGGGGCTTGTTCTGGTCGTCGCGGCCGTTGCGGACGAGTTTCCAGCGGCCCTCGCGGACGGCGTCCTGACCGGCGGACGACCACGACAACGACTCGCGCGGCAAGGGGGCGTCGGCGGTCAACACGGCGGCCAGGTCGGTCCCCTCGAAGGCGCCCGGCTCGGCCCGTCCGCCGGCCGCGGCCAGGATCGTCGGCGCCAGGTCGAACGTGCAGGCGATCTGCTCGCGAGTGGCGCCCGCGGGGACGACGCCCGGACGACGGACGATGCAGGGAACGCGCAGGCCGCCTTCGAAGAGGCTGAACTTGTGGCCGCGGAAGGGGCCGTTGTCGCCGACGGGGCCGTCGCCGCGAAGCTCGGCCGTCGCGCCGTGGTCGCTGAGGAAGACGACCAGCGTCCGCTCGGCCAGCTTGCGCTCGTCGAGGGCCGCCAGCACCGTCCCGACGCTCTCGTCGACCGCGGCCAGCGTCCCGGCGTAACGGGCGCGCGAGCGGTTCGGCAGACGGTCGAACTTCCTCATCAGCCGTTGCGGGGCTTGTAGCGGGTAGTGCGGCAGGTTGTACGCGACGTAAAGGAGGAACGGGCCGTCGCGGTGCTCGTCGACGAACCGGACGGCCTCGCGGGTGACCAGATCGGTGAGGTACGCGCCGTCCTCGTGGACCTCGCGGTCGTCGCGACGGAGGTCGTGGACGTGGGGGGCCTGCCAGTAGAACGTGTGGCTGAAGTTGTCGACGCAGCCGGCGAGGAAGCCGAAGAAGAGGTCGAACCCCTGGCCGTTGGGGTCCGCGCCGGCGTCCGACCCCAGATGCCACTTGCCCACCGCGCCGGTCGCGTAGCCCAGCGGCTTGAGACGCTCGGCGATCGTGAGCCGATCCGCCGGCATCCCCGGCTCGCCGGGATACGACGACACGTTCCCCGGCACCCCCGCGGCCTGGGACGACAAGCCGGTAAGCAAGGCCGCTCGCGACGCCGAACAGACCGGCGCGGCGGAATACCAGGAAGTGAACCGCGCGCCCTGGGTCGCCAGGCGGTCGATGTTCGGCGTTTGCAGGTCCCTGGATCCGTAGCAGCCGAGGTCGCCGTAGCCCTGGTCGTCGGTCAGGAAGATCACGACGTTGGGGCGGTCGGCCGTCGCCTCGGCGGCGGCGAGGGACGCGGCCGGGACGGCGAAAACCGCCGCGGAGAGGATCGAAAATCGCATGATCGCTCCTTGATTCGTAAGGAAGGGGAACCCGCCACCATCTTGACCGCGCCGGAGGATCGATGCGACAACCGTGAAACATCGAACGCCGGAAAGCACGGATTTCACCCTCGGCCGCGAGGGAGGGGAGGTCGCTCATGCGGTGGATCGCGTCGACGTCGCTGTTGCTGGTTTCGACGTTCGCGACGCTCGCCGTCGCGTCGGGGGCGGAGGAGGCGAAGGCGAAGACGAAGCCGCCGCGGCCCAACGTCCTGCTGATCCTGGCGGACGACATGGGGTTTTCCGACCTCGGCTGCTACGGCGGCGAGATCGAGACGCCCAACCTGGACGCCCTGGCGGCCCGCGGCCTTCGGTACGCGCAGTTCTACAACACGGCCCGCTGCTGGTCCTCGCGGGCCGCGATCCTGACCGGCTACTACCCCCAGCAGGTCAACCGCGACCCTCCCCGCAAGCGGCCGGAATGGGCGGCGCTTTTGCCGCAACTGCTCGCGCCGGCGGGTTACCGCTCGTACCATTCCGGCAAGTGGCACCTCGACGGCCCGGTCCTGGCCGGCGGCTTCGAGCGGTCGTATTACCTGCACGATTACGACCGCAACTTCAACCCCAAGGACCACCGCCTCGACGACCGCCCGCTGCCGCCGGTGAAGCCCGGAACGGGGTATTACACCTCCACCGCCTTCGCCGACCGCGCCGTCGAATGGCTGGACGAACACCAGGCCAAGCACCAGGGGGAGCCGTTCTTCCTCTACCTCGCCTTCACCGTGCCTCACTTCCCGATCCAGGCGCCTCCCGAAGACATCGAGAAGTACCGAACCAGGTATACGCCCGGATGGGACGAGATCCGCGAGGCCCGCTGGAGGCGCCAGCGCGAACTGGGCCTGCTCGACGCGCCGCTTTCCGACCGCGATCCCAAGACCGTCCCGCCCTGGAACGTGCGCGAGGCGGATTTGAAGCGCCGGATCGGCCCCGGCGAGGCGGGTTACGCCGTCGCCTGGGACTCGCTCTCGCCGGAGCAGAAGGAGTTCCAGGCGGTCAAGATGGCGATCCACGCGGCGATGGTCGACCGGATGGACCGCGAGATCGGCAAGGTGCTGGCGCGGTTGGACGCCATGGGCGCCGCCGACGACACCATCGTCCTGTTCGCCTCCGACAACGGCGCGAGCGCCGAGCAGATGATCCGAGGCGACGGCCACGACCCGAACGCGGAGCCGGGCTCGGCCGGATCGTTCCTGTGCCTCGGCCCCGGCTGGTCGACGGCGTCGAACACGCCGTTCCGGCTGCACAAGTACTGGAACCACGAGGGGGGCGTCGCCACGCCGTTGATCGTCTCCTGGCCGGCCGGGATCAAGGCCGGGGGCGAGATCCGCCACGCCGCGGCGGGACACTTCATCGACGTGGTCCCGACCCTCCTGGAACTGGCCGGCGCCCCGGCCCCGACCAGCTTCCACGATCGACCCCGCCCGCCGCTGCCGGGCGTCAGCCTCGTCCCCACCTTCGACGCCGACGTCGCGCTGGAGCGCGAGGCGATCTATTTCAGCCACGAGGGCAACCGCGGCCTTCGCCAGGGCGACTGGAAGATCGTCGCCGCCGGCAAGAACGGCCCCTGGGAACTCCACGACTTGTCCGTCGATCGCTCCGAAACCCACGATCTGGCCGCCGAGAAACCCGACAAGGTCCGCGAGATGGCCGAACTCTGGTCCCGTCTGGACGAGCAATACCGCAAGGACGGGGCGACCGGGGGAAAGTGACCCTTGGAGTTGAAACGACCTTCCCCCCTCGCGGGGGAAGGTGGCCCGAAGGGCCGGATGAGGGGGGGCGAGTCAAAACGCCGTTGACGTTCAGGGCCTCCCGGACGGGCCTCCGCGAATTCCGACGGTCGTCTCGCGCGTCGTCCCCCTCATCTGACCGCTTCGCGGTCTGTCTTCCCCCGCGAGGGGGGAAGACGTCGGAAGAAACGGCCTTCCCCCCTCGCGGGGGAAGGTGGCCCGAAGGGCCGGATGAGGGG
>CALCIB010000004.1 GCA_937907525.1 uncultured Planctomycetales bacterium
GATTCGGCCGCGAAGGATTCCCGGAAGTTATTTCGGCATCGTTCCAAGGGCCGGACGAGGGGGGGCGGGCAAGAACGCCATCGACTTCCAGGACATCCCGGACGGGCTTTCGCGAACGTCATCGGCCGTCTTGCTTGTCATCCCCCTCATCTGACCGCTTCGCGGTCTGTCTTCCCCCGCGAGGGGGGAAGATTCGTTCAGGACCCCAAAATCCGTGACGCTCGGCGTTTTCGCGCTCGCGCTCAGTCCAGCGACCAGCGCCGGGGGCGGACGACCTCGAAACGGCCCTTGGGGGGGGCGAAGCGGACGCCGATTTGAAGCAGCGTCGCGGGCTGGTGCTTGGCGAGGAGGTACTTCATGACCACCTCGTCGGAGGGGGGCATGCCGGGATCCTGGAACACCACGCAGAGCCGGCAAACGGCCTGCTTGGTCTTCGCGTCCCAGACCTCGATGAGGCCGTGGGTCTTCCGCGGAATGCGGAAGTACTTGTCGCCGTTGAGGATGGTGATGCAATCGAACTGACGGAACTCGTCGAACTCCTTGGGCTCGACGACGTCGCGGACCAACTCGGCGGCGACCAGTTCCGGCACGCCCTGCTGGTAGTCGGCCGCGTCGATCCGGATCGGCTCGTCGGAGGTGGGCCGGGGCTGACACTTCCCCTCGATGACGCGGAAGATCTCCCCCTCGACGAGCTTGGCGTAACCCGAGCGCAACGCCTGACTGGCGATGACCAGCTGCGTGAACGAACTGGCCGCGGCGACGACCTCGAAGGCGAACGCCGACGCCTCGCGCTGGAGCTTCTCCATCCAGTACCGGAACATCTTGGTCCGGTCGGATTCGGAGTAGCGGAAGCGTCGCGGGCCGACGTCGGGGATGGTCAGGTCGACCTCGCCGCGGCGGTCGTCGAGCGTCTTCAGCACGCTGTCGTAGGAGGCCTCGCCGCGGACGAAGCGGGCGGCGGCGTCGGCGTGGTTGGTGGTCCGGACCCGGACGACGCGGTGGGTCGGGCGCGCGAGGAAGACCACCTCGCGGGAATAGGGGTCGGCCGGGGAGCGGACGTCGTCGACGTCGATCTCCCAGCGCAGGTATCCGGTTCGGATCATGGGCGCGACCTCAGCCGCCCTGGACGGCCGGGACGATGAGGATCTCCGGGGCCGTCGCGTCGAACTGCTTGATGAGGCGGCTCCGGCCGGGGCCGTCGAGCCGGAAGGCCATCCGGCCGGGCGTGACGTGCTCGGCGAACCGCGCCGCGGCGTCCTCGACGGTCTCGGGTCGGCGGTCGTCCCACTCGGCGAGCGTCAGGTCGCCGTGTCCGGTCTTCAGGAGGCGCAACTTCGCCATGGCGTGACTCCTCGCTCCGTCCGTCCTGCCGATTTCGAGTCTCCCTCGACTCCACCACAATCTTACGCCGCGATCAAGCCTGGGCGAAGCGGCGGCCGGACGCGATCCGCCGCCGCCGCGCCCGCGATCGGCCCGCCTCAGCCCTGGGCCGGTTCCGGCGTCTCGGCGGCGGCCTTGGCCGCGGCCGCCTTGGCCTTGCGCAGCGTCGACGCCTTGGGGCGGCTCTTGCCGAACGTCCCCCGAACCACCTTGCCGCGCCTGGTGCTCCTGTCGCCCTTGCCCATCGTCGCCGTCCTCTTCCGATCAGGTGTGGAATCGACCTCTCGCTCGTCGAGCGGCCCGCGCCGGCCTGGGAGGGGGAAACGGCCCCCGCCCCGCCGTCGGCTCGACTTCATGATAGCGACTGGAACGCCCGCCGCACATCTCGGATTTCGATCGGCCGTCCGGCCGATGGAACCGCCCCGGCGCGCCTTGTAGAATCGACCCCGACCCGCCGGGGCGAAGGCGCGCGGCGGGCTCGGCTTGGGCCTTATAAACGCAAGGGGCCGCGCATGTCGGAAGGGTTGTTGATCGGGCTGGCCGTCGTGCTTTTGGCCGGGGTGTTCCAGGGGAGCTTCATGCTTCCCAGCAAGTGGATGGGCGGCTGGGCCTGGGAGAACTACTGGCTGATCTTCGCCGCCGCGGCCTATCTGATCTGCCCGTGGGCCTTGGCGATGGCGACGATTCCGGACCTGATCGGGGTGTATCGCGACGTCCCCGCCGGCGCGGTGGCGATGGTCCTGGTGTTCGGCTTCGGCTGGGGCGTCGGCGCGGTGACGTTCGGGCTGGGGGTGGACGCGATCGGGTTGGCGTTGGGGTTCGCGGTGATCCTGGGGGTGGCCGCCACCAGCGGGACGTTGATCCCGCTTCTGGTCCGACCGCCGGCCGACTTCACGATGGCGCAGGGGGTCGTCACGGCGGGGTCGTTGGCGGTGATGCTTTTGGGGGTGGCGGTCTGTTCGTTCGCGGGGAAGTGGAGGGAGGAGGCGCCGGCGACGTCAGCGCGGACGTCGTACCGGATCGGCCTGTTGATCTGCGTGGCGTCGGGCTTGCTCTCGGCGTGCGGCAACCTGGGCTTCGCCTTCGGCGAGTCGATCTACCGCCGCGCCGCCGGGCCCGACGTCCCCGATTACCTCGCGCCCAACGCGCTCTGGCCGCTGTTGACGCCTCCCTTGTTCCTCTGCAACGCGGGCTACGCGCTTTACCTCTTGAAGCGCGACGGCGCGACCCGCAACTACCGCGACCGTCGCTCGCCGCGGAACGCGGTCTTCGCGGTCTTGATGGGCGTGCTGTGGATGGCCGGCATGGCGCTTTACGGCATCGGCGCCGACCGCCTCGGCTCGCTGGGCCCGTCGCTGGGCTGGTCGATCCTGATGTCGAGCATGGTCCTGGTCGCCAACGCCCTGGGCGTCCTTTCCGGCGAATGGCGCGAAGCCCCCCGACCCGCCCGCCTCCGCCTCGCCGTCGGCTTGGCCCTCCTGCTCGTCGCCATCGCCGGGCTGGGGTACGCGAATTCGCTCCAGCAGGGTGGCGAGAAACCCGGTGTAGGTTCCGTTTCCGGAACGGAAGCGTGAAGTGACGTCTGTCCCGTGGGCCGGCTCCCACCCCACTCAGAATGGCCCTTTGTCGGCTCCCAGCGAAAGTGTAACTACCCTCTTGCCATCATGAATCCGCAGACTTAAGATCAGGATTACTGTTCTCGTGTTCAAAGCAGAGGCTCCCTTACAATGCCTGATAAAAAACGGGTGAAGATCGAGAGGGAGCGGAGTGTCATCGCTTACTCTGAATTCTGGCACGCGTCCTGGTGTCTATTTGAACAGGGGAAATCGCAAGAGAGAGGCCGCTACTATCAATTTATGGCAAGCCTTACCTTCACCGCCTTTACTTTTGAAGCTTACCTAAATCATCTTGGGGTTAGATTGTTTAAGCCAAACACCTGGAACGGCGTCGAACGCCTCAATCCAATAAGCAAGTTGAATGCCATAGCCGAGGAGTTGGATTTGTCTATAGATTTCAGCCAGCGTCCGTGGCAGACCCTCAAGAAATTGTTCTCTTTTAGAAACAACATGGCCCACGGGAAATCGATTTCGCTGAAACACGAGGAGACGATTCCGTTGGGCGAGTACTGTGGCTTTAGTCCAGGGGGATTTCTTCAGACAGAATGGGAGACGTTCTGCAGCCTTGAGAATGCGGAACGCGCGAGGTCAGACGTGGAATCCATAATCAGAATCATCCATGAGAAACGAGGTGACGAGGAAGATTTTCCGTTTAACGGCGGACACGAATTAAGAGGCGCATCTTTAATTGACGACTAACAGCCGGTACTTTCGGCGCATCGCGAAAAAAGTGTTGGTAGTATCGTTTCGTTTCATCAACCTCGGCGCGCTTCGCCGACCGAGGGGCGGGACGGGTAAGCTGCGGCGCCGTCAAGGGCCTCGACGAGCCCTTCGAACTCCACCGGCGACTCTTGCTTCTGACTGCAATAACTCAAAATCGAGTTAATCAATTCGACGTCTTGAGCCTGCTCCCACGCGGTTCGTTTGGCGAGGTTGTTCTCGTAGGCCCACTGGGCCACCTCGCGCCATCGCCAGAGGGAATGGCCGTCGATGATTGGGCAGGCGGGGGGTGGGAAAGCGCTGAATCCCCCCTCGTCGGCGACCCACTGGCCGACCCTCTGCCTGGTCCTGCCGAGCCGCCTCGCGATCTCCGCCTTCGTCACCAGTTCACTCGTCGCGATTCGATCCACCTCGAAGCCGGCGGCGCGAACGTCGCGAATCGCCTTCACCAAGGCGTCCTTCATGCTCGCCCCCGGACGGGCGAAATCGACGAACAACCTGCCGGCGCTGATGGAGACCAAGGCGTCGTCACATCCGGCCTCGAAGAAACGATCGAGCATCTCGTCCGTCAACTCCCCGTGCTCGCCCGCGAGAGCCAACGTGAACTCATGCTCGCGCTCGCCGCTCATCGTCTTCCCTCCCCCTTGATTTCAAGGCTCCTCTCGTTCATGTGTACACTGATCGACGCGGCGAATGATCGACCGCGCAAATCCTTCCGGATCAGTCGGGGCGGACCATACGCCGAAGGCGTGACCGCCTCGACCGTCGAACGGGCAAAGGAGCCTGCCCCAGGCGTGTCCGTTGGACATGACGACTCGCCACCCCTTCGCCTCGGCGTACTTGATGGCTTTCTCGATGTGCTTGTCAGGATGGCGCGGCCTTCCCATCGAGATCGCCTCCTCATAAATACTAACGTTACATCGGCGCTTTACATGTGTCAAGTCGCGTGATTCCAGGATCAGCCGTTCGACAGTAAGCTCACCGTTTCCCTGTCGCGGGTTCTAAGCATTCCCGATCGTCTTCCCGCGACGCCGTGGACGTGGTTTGCCAAGGTCACAACGAGAGAAAGGAGTCGAAGTTCAGCCATGAGGAGAGGGCGTCACTTGAATCGGTCGTCGGCCCCGTTCTCTCCAGGTCCTCTCGCCCACGCGCCCGCCCCGCCGGCCTCCCCTTTCACGGGGCCGCGGGCGTCGGCATAATGCGTTCGGAGGAATTGGGACCGGGGAGCGAATCGGCGTCGCCGGCTTGCGGTCCAGGAGGAGGACGTCTTGGAAGGCTTGAGCGTCGGGATCGTCGGTGGCGGCTTCAGCGGGACCATGACGGCTTTTCATCTGGCGCGGGCGGGGGCCGCGCGCGTGCTGCTGTTCGAGAAGGAAGGGCGGTTCGCGCGCGGGGCCGCCTACGGCTCGCGCTGCGAGCGACATCTGCTGAACGTCCCCGCCGGCAACATGAGCGCCTTGCCCGACGAGCGCTCGCACTTCCTCGATTGGCTCCAACGGCGCGATCCCTCCGCCGGGCCCGGGACGTTCGCTCCCAGGATGGTTTACGGCGAGTACCTGGACGAATTCCTCGCCGCCGCGGTCGAGCGGGGCGCCGTCGAGTTGGTTCGGGACGAGGTCGTCGACGTGGAAGGGGACGCTCGCCGCGTCCTGCGCGCGGCCGGGGGGAGGCGGTTCGACGTCGACCGCGTCGTCCTCGCGCTGGGGAACCCGCCGCCGAGCGTTCCCGCCGGCGTGACGGTCTCCGGCGGCTCGCGCGGCTTCGTCGCGAACCCCTGGAGCCCGGGGGCGCTGGACGGGCTGGGCGAAGACGAGCCGATCTTGTTGATCGGCGCCGGCCTCACGGCGGTCGACGTCGTCGTGGAGGCCCTCGCCAGGGGACATCGGGGGCGGATCGTCGCGATCTCTCGCCACGGGTTGCTGCCGCAACCGCATCGCCCCGGCGCGGGCCCTCCGCGGCCGCCGTCCCTCCCGGCCGGGCAGCCGACGACGGCCCGGTCCCTGTTGCGAATGATCAGGTCCGACGTGGACCGCCACCAGGCCGAGGGGGGCGACTGGCGAGCGGTCGTCGACGGCCTTCGCCCGTGTACGCAAGACCTCTGGCGGGCGCTGGGACGGGACGAGCGGCTTCGCTTCCTTCGTCACCTCGCGTCCAGGTGGGACGCGCGCCGGCATCGGATCGCGCCCGAGATCGATCGAAAAATCACCGAGGCCATGGACGACGGCCGGCTGGAGGTGGTCGCCGGCCGCATCGCGAGGATCGTGGAGAAGGGGGGGGGCCTGGCGGCGTCGTGGACGCGCCGGGGTCGGCGCGAGGCCGAGGAGTGGACCTTCGCCCGCGTCATCAACTGCACGGGCCCCGCGCGCGACGTCCGCGCGGGCGCCCCCGCCTTGATCCGGTCCCTGCTCGATCGCGGCGTCGCCCGCCCGGGCCCGCTCCTGCTGGGACTGGACGTCGCCCCGTCCGGCGCGCTGATCGACGCCCGCGGCGTCGCGAGCGACTCCGTCTTCGCCGTCGGCCCGATGCTGAAGGAAGACCTCTGGGAGACGACGGCCGTCCCCGAACTGCGATCCCAGGCCCGGGACCTCGCCGCGCGCCTCGTCGACCCGACGCGGGAGCGCGAGACCGACGGGGGGAGTCGGCGTCGATCCGATCCTCCCTCGTGACGCGGCGTCGACCCCCCCGCGCCCTCGCCGTTGCAAGTCCCAGGCATGGGGCCCGCTCCGCCGGTCCCCCTCTTTCACGGGTCGGCGGACGACGGCATAATGCGCGCGGGCGAATCGGGACCGATCTGGTTTGAGAAGGAGTCGACGACGTGAAAGCCACCGCCGGGGTCGAAGAGCGGACGGAAGGGGCGGCCGCGGCGCGGGTCGCGGTCGTCGGGGTCGGGGTCGTTGGCGCGTCGTGGGCGTCGGCCTTCGCCCGCGCGGGGTTCGACGTCGCCGTCCACGACCCCGACCCGGCCGCCGTCGATCGCGCGCTGGGGTTCGTCCGCGACTCGGCCCGCGACCTGGAGGCGCTGGGGCTTGCGCCCCCCGGCGAGGCCGACCGCGCCTCCGCGCGGGTTCGATCGGCCGCGAGCCTGGAGGACGCCCTTGACGGCGCGGGATATGTTCAGGAAAGCGCGCCGGAACGGCTTGAAATCAAGAAGGAGCTTTACCGAAGGCTCGACGCGCTGGCGGCGCCGGATACGATCCTCGCCAGTTCGTCGTCGGGGATTCCCGCGTCGCGGTTCACGGCCGATCTGGAAGGCCGCGGCCGCTGCCTGATCGTCCACCCGATCAATCCCACGCATCTAATCCCGTTGATTGAAATCGTACCGAGCCCCTGGACCGATCCGGCCGTCGTCGACCGGACGTCGGCGCTGATGGAGACGATCGGCCAGACCCCGATCCGGCTCAACTCCGAGATCGACGGCTTCGTCGCCAACCGCCTGCAAAGCGCGGTGCTGGCGGAGGCGTTCCGACTGGTGGAGGACGGGGTCTGCTCGACCCGCGACGTCGACCTGGCGATCACCCGGGGGCTAGGGCGCCGCTGGTTCTTCGTCGGGCCGTTCGAGACGATCGACCTCAACGCCAAGGACGGGGTCCGCGGCTACTGCGAACGGCTCGGGCCGATGTACCACGCGCTCGCCAAGCAACAGGCCGACCCTCGCGCCTGGAGCGAGGCCCTGGTCGCGAAGGTCGAGGCCGAGCTGCGGGCCCGGACGCCGCGGTCGGAACTCGCCGACCGCATGGCCTGGCGCGACCGCTGCCTCGCCCGCCTCGCCGTCTGGCGGGCCGAGGATTGGGCTCCGAAAGACGAAACGCCTCGTTGAGCGCCGCCGAACCGCGTCCCGGCGGGGAGGCGGCTCGGCGGAGTCGACCGAGCGGTCTCGTTTCGCGCGACTTCCCCCGGCTTCGACTCACTCCTCGGAGCCGACGCGCAGGTAGCCGAGCCTCCTGGGGTCGAAGCGGCCCTGGGCGAGGCGGTAGCCGCCGGGGTTGGGGACGGTCAGCCCGGCCGGCCAGTTGTCGGCGGGGCGGGCGTCGGGGAAGAGGTTGAACGCGAAATCCCCCCGGCCGGAGGGGTCGAACACGGCGAGGGCGTCGCCCGGGATCCGCAGGGTCACGCCGCGGCGGCCTTCCGGGGTCGCGTACGATTCGGCGGCCTGGAGGCCCGCGCCGTGGGAGTCCGACGCGCTCCCCCCGGTTGACAGGTGGATCTCCCAGAACCGCTCGGTGAGGAACGGGTCGCACAGGAACGCCGTGAAGGCTCCCGACGCGCCGGGCTCTTTCATCTCGACTTGCAGCGCGACGCCGTCGGCCTCGCGACGGGCCTGCCAGCGGAACGTCTGGCAGTCGTTCCAGCCCGAGTCGATGGCGTAGGCGGCGCGGCCCTCGGCGAACCGGGAGACCGGCTTGCCTTCCTGGAACGCGGCGCGGCATTCGGCGAATTCGGTGGCGAGCAGGTCGTCGAGGACCGCGACCCGCCACGCGAGTCGCTCGCCGGAGTACTGGTGCCGCTCGGCCTCGGAGTGATAGCCCAGGCGCGAGTCCGCGGCGCAAAGCTCGGCCAGCCGTCGGCTGTGGTCGATCTCGCGACGGACGATCGCCTCCATTGCGTCCAACCGCGCGAGCGCGGCTTTCGGCGGCAGGTCGAACAGCCCGGCGCGGAGCAGGTAGAAGTCCAGCACGTCATGAGCGCTTGAGAACTGGATGCCGATCGCCTCGGCCAGCCCGATGTCGAGCGTTCGTTCGTGATCGTTCTCGAATCGAGGCGCGAGCGACTTCAAGATGTCGACGCCCTTATCCCATTCGCGCGCCATGTTCCGGGAGAGGACGACGGCCTCGGCGAGGGTGTGGTTGTCCAGGATCTCGGCGACGGCGTCGCCGGCGGGACCGCCGACCAGCCAGGTGGGCTGGAGCGGTTTGAGCGCGGGCTTCAGGTGGAGCGGCCAGACGGGGGCGGCGTGCATCGGCCCCCACCACTGGAAGCGGGTGGAGAGCGGGTACTGCTGGAACCCCTCGGCGAAGTGCTTCCAGGCGGTCACGACCTGGTCGGCGGCGTCGCCCCACTCCGGACGGGCCAGGGCCTTGAGGAAGTCGTCCTCGCCGTTCTGGAAGTCCTCGAAGGCCAGCTTCCCGGCGGCGCGGTTCATGACGCCGGGGTAGTTGCCGAAGTACCAGCACTGCATCACGGTGTCGACGTTCAAGGCGGGCATCGCCCGGTACTTGCGGTGGAGGATCGGCGGGACGGGCATGAACGGGATCGTCGCGGATTCATGCGAGCATCCCACCTGAAGCTTGGCGGACATGGGCGTCCCGTTGGCCGCCGCGCGGCCGGCGAGCCTGGCGAAGCGGTCGGAGGGGCCGATATAGGACAACCAGTAATCGCCGCCGATCCGGGGCCGGTCGAGCTGGTACTTGAGCGCTCCCGACTCGAAGTTCACCTGGAGCGTGACGTCCCTGGGCAGATGGTCGGGCAATTCATAAATCCACGGCGCCAGCGGCTTCCAGGAGGGCATGTAGAGCCAGCAGACGAACTCCGCGTCCGGGTCGCCGTCTTTGACGCCGCGGGCCATCGCCTCTTGACCCGCCGCGAGGGTTCGCCAGTTCGGCGCCTGGGAGCAGCGCGGGCAGTCGGGCCGGCGGTCCCCCTCGGCGCCCACCGAGTCCAGGCAGGACGATCCGTGCTCGCCGAGCGATATGTTGATCAAGCCGCCCAGGCCCCGGACCTCGGAGAAGATCGATCGGGTCGATTCGTAAATGAACTTCTGGGCCGATTCGGAATTCGGACATATATACCGTCGCGACGGCCCGCCGGCGCCGGCGAGGTCGGGATGGGCCTTGAGCATGGGGTCGTCGGCCGAGAAGAACCCCACCGGCTCGTTGGAGTAGAGCCAGACCTTGATCCCGTAACGGGCGCACTTGGCGACGGTGGCGCGGAGCTTGGCGAGCCGGCGGTCGCGGTTGGGGTCGGGGTCGCGGAACGAGGTCCTGGTGACGTCCTTCCAGTCGACGCTCAGCCAGAGCCCGTTCATCCCCTCGTGGGCGAGCCGGTTCAGGTACTCGTCGGGGTAGTAGTCCACGTCGTCCATGAGTTCGTCGCGGTTGAGCGGGGGCCGCTTGATGGGCCCGAAGAAGCAGCGCGTGATCCGGTTGCGCAGCCACGGCCGCTTGTGGACCGTCCCGGCGTCGAGGAACGGGCCGTCCGACCCGGCGATCATCTCCTCAAGCTGGAAGATCGCGCGGCGGACGCCTTCGGTATCGCCCGCCTTGATGTGAATCCCTCGATCCGTGATTTCGATCGAGTAGGCTTCCGGGCCGTCCGTCGCGACCTTCTCGGTGGTCAGCGGCGGGCCGTCATCCTTCGCGAGCCTGGCGAAGTCGAGGAACCGCGCGAGGTCGGCGTGGGCCGTCTCGAGAACGCCGTCGGGGTCGGGGAATCCCGGCTTGAAGGCGAGCCCGCCGCGAAGGTCGACCTGACCCGCCCCCGGCGCGGCGCCTTCCTTCCAGAAGAGGACGATCGGCGGGGCCTTCTTGAGATCCTCGACGAACCCCCAGCTTTCCTCCCCCGGAGGCGGCGGCCAGGTTTCGTCGATGGTCCGCATGGTGACGGGCGTGGTTTTCGAGGGGGCCGAATCGTCGTCGCTCGCCGACGCCCGCCCCGTGATCGTCAGCGCGGCGATCCCGAGGACGCCCCAGCGAACCCAGCCGACGGACGAGGAACGCCGCGCCCGCGACGGCTGATCGAGGAAGGTCGACATCAGGGCTGCTCCTCTTCAAGGCCGTGTTCGCGGCGATAGTCCGGAACCTGACGGTCGAGCGTCGCGTCGATCAGGTCGAGTTTGTGTTGGATGATCTCGGGCGTGTAAACGTAATCCTGTTCCCATTCGTAGCCGAGGCGGGAGTCGCGGCGGGCGGCCTCCAGGGACGACGTCGTCCGCTCCTTCTCCTCGTGGAGCAGGGCGGTCATGGCGCGGAGCAGTTCGCGGCGCTCGGCGGGGTCGTCGGATTTGGCGAGCGCCATGCGCTTCTGGTCGAAGTCGATGATCGCGTGTTCGCTTCTCATCATCCTTTGCAGTTGCTCGGCGAGCATGACTTCGCGGAAGGCGGTCTTCCGCTTGGCCTCGGGGGCGCGGAGGGCGGCGGCTCGGTAGCTTTGAAGGCCCCGTTCCATGCGGTCGGCGGCGAGCTTCAGATACTTCTGGAACACCGGGACGGTGAAGAAGGCGGCGTAGCTCCGCGCGGCGTCGCGCTTGTTGGAGAAGTCGGGGTGGAAGATCAGGCGGCCGGGCGCGTAGGGCCATTTCGGGTCCAGGCCGCCGAAGCGGGCCTCGCGCGTCCAGGAGTGGTCGAGGGTCGTCGGCGCCGTCCGGTCTTCCGTCGGCTGCTCGAAGAACATCGGCGCGGCCACGGCGTTGTTGCTGCCCCAGTTCGGGCCGGTGTCGGGGTAGACCTGGACGGCCTCGCTGAACGACTTCCAGGCGGCGAGCACGTCGTCCTCGCTCCCGGCGCCGAAGTCGCGGCGGGCGATCATGCGAAGCAGGTCGTCAAGCGGGGGCGCGTCGCTCCAGCAGTACCAGGCCCGCATTTCGGCGACCCAGTTGGGCTTGAAGCCGTAGGTCCACGACTCCAACGTCCCGTCGATCCTCCACTCCTTGAGCGCCTCGTAGCGCGCGTGCCACTGGTGGGGGAACGGCAGGTAGGGAAAGGTGCCGAACTGCCAACTGGCGAAGGTGTCGGCCTTGGAGTAGACGGCGGGGAACTCGCGCTGGCGGATGGTTCGCAGTTGCGCCTGGGTGACTTCCGCCGGGCCGACCTGGCTGATGGCGTAGTCGCGCAGGTGGCCTTTCTGGCCGTCGAGCTCGAAGCCCTTGCCGTTCTCGAAGGTGAGGAGGGGGATGGACGACTCGGGCAGTTGGGTCATCACATAAGCCTTCGTATCCACCTGATCGGGGCTGAAGGCGATGTTGTACTCCCAGGGGAGGATCTCGATCTTCGGATCGATCTTATGGGCTTCCTCGGCGACGACGGCGACGGCCTTGGCCCATTCGCGCGCCCAGGCGCGTAGGTCCTCGTTTCCCTGGCCGCCGGCGCCGAACCAGTTCTTGTAGTAGAAGCCCTCGGTCAAGAGGACGTAACCGCGGATCTCGGGGAACTCGGTCACGACCTCGCGGACCAGCTTGCGGAGGCCCTCGACGTTTTCCGGCTCGCCGGTGTACTTGTAGAGCAGGGGGGCGTAGACGTCGATCCCGAAGCGTGCGGCGCGGCGGACCAGGTCCTTCATCGCGCCCGGCGGGTGCTTGCGCATCACGGAGTCGCCCCAGTGGGGATCCACGCCGGGGGCGTTGTTCGGGTTGCGGTAGATCGAGCAGTGGATGGCGTCGAAGCCGTAGAGCGGCAGGGTGGCGAGGTAGCGGTCGGGCCACTCCATCCAGCCCATGCCGGAGACGGTCATCCGCGCCTGGTAAAGGCTATGCCGAACGGTGTCGAGCTTCTTGGGCGGATACGGGGCCTCGCGAAGGCTGAACCGCATGATGAGGTTGTAAAGGCCGTAGGCCGCGCCTCGGTCGTCGAAGCCGCACACCGCGACCGCGTCGTCGGCGACCGTGATCCGGTAGTCCTTCGACGCCTTCAGCGGCTCGCCAAGGTCGGGCATGGCGCCGCGGGCGGCGGCCACGACGGTCTTCGGCCGGTCGCGCCAGCCGTCGATCCCGGCGGGGCGTTTCAGGGCGACGTCGACGCGCATCGCCTCCTTCATGTAGCGCTGGAATTCCTCGGCGGCGACGACCAGGGGGGTGGAGGCGTCGGCGGGGACCTCGACGCTCCAGCCCTCGCCGATCTCGATCTCGTCGGCCGCGGGTCGGGTGTCGGGGTCGCGGGGGCGGGGCGGGATTCCCTCGGTCAACCGGCGGTGGAAGTCGTACGACTCCTCGATAGCCAGCGCCGGCAGGGCCGCCTCCTCGAACCGATCCGCCGAGACCTGTCCGCGGGCCGCGCCCGCGAGACCGAGGCACGTCGCCAGCAGCCCGAGGCGCGTCGAACGATTCATCATGATGATCACGCATGCGGTTGTGTTGGCTCGATCGCCGGGCGACGGCTCCGAGGACGATGCACAGGGGAGGGACGACCTCGTCGTCGCCGGCGCGGGACGGTACGGTCGTCCCGCGCCCGTATTGGACACGGCCTGATCCAGCCGCTCAAGGAAAATCGGCGATTCCAGGCGAGCGGGGTCGGCGATGGTGATCGCCGCCATGCGGATCAAGCCTGGGGGTCAGGGGTGATCCGAGCGCGGCGACGGGGTCGGTCGAAGCTCGATCGGAGCTTCAAACGGTCGGACGGAGACGAATGGCGAGACCGCCGGGAGCGACTCGGAGTTTGCCCCGATTCGCAAAGAGATGGAAGTGCCCCCCGAAGGACTCGAACCTTCAACCCGCTGATTAAGAGTCAGCTGCTCTGCCAATTGAGCTAGGGAGGCTTTGGCAGGTGGGACGGACAGGGACATCATGACACCTGACGACTCCAAAGGCAAGACCCCGGCGGCCGAATTCTCCAATTTCAATCGAGGCCGAGGAGGCGGCGCGGGTGCTGTGGGATTCGGCCCGAAGGCGGGCTATAATTCCCAAGGGGGTCGGTCGATCGAGGAAGGTCAGGGACGCGTTCGGGGGTGCGGGATGCGGAAAGACTTGGACGACGTGATCCAGGGCTGGCCCTACAATCCCGAACCGGGCGAGATCCTCGCGCGCGAGATCCGCGGTCGCGACGGCCGCGCCCTCTTGCAGGTCCGCGTCGACCTGGGCGTCCTGCAGCTCGAAGTCGTCGGCCGGCCCGACGGCTCGCGGCCCCACGGCGCGGCCACGTTTCTGGATTACCTCCACCATCACGCCGTCCACCACGGCCCCGGCCGCGACGCCGGATCGATCTGGACCATGTCGCCGCGGCATCGCGCCGAGGCCGATCGCGAGTTCGTCCAGTTCTACCACCGCCGCATGGCCTGGCTGGCCCTGCGACGCTACGAGATGGCCGCGCGCGACTCCGACCACACGCTCGCCCTGATGGACTTCGTCCGAAAACACGCCGCGGACGAAGAGGAGTACGTCGCCTCCCACGAGCAGTTCCGCGGCCTGGTCCATTTCCACCGCGCCCAGGCCCTGGCCGCCTCCGCCCTGGAACGGCGACGCCCCGAGGAGGCCGTCGACGCCCTCCGCGACGGCGTCGAGAACCTGCTGCTCCATCAACAGTCCTGGTGGAACCGTCGCGACCCCGCCGAATCCCCCGACCTCTCCCTGATCGAGCAACTCCGACTCAACGAGCAGGAGATCCGCCGCAACTTCGCCGTCGAGAAGACCCTGCGGGAACAACTCGAGGAAGCCGTCGCCCGCGAGGATTACGAACTGGCCGCCCGCCTCCGCGACCGAATGCAATCCCAGGCCAAGGGTCGGCGCTGAGGTTTGGCCCTGGAGTTCCTCCGCGGCCGTCGGTACGGTCAGTGGGCGGGACGGGACCAATCGACCCGTTCGGCGGGGAAGACGGGGCCCTCGACGCAGACCCGGCGGAGGTCGGGGCGGCCGTCGTCCTGGAGGATCGGCGCGACGCAACTGAAGCACGCGCCGAAGCCGCAGGCCATGTGGTTTTCCAAGGACACGTCGCAGGCGACGCCGTGGGTTCGAGCCAGCCCGGCCGCGGCGGCGAGCATCGGCGGCGGGCCGCAGGCGACGACCTTCGAGGGCCTGGCGTCGGCTCGGAGCCACTCCTCCAGAAGGGTCGTGACGAACCCCCGACGCCCGGCCGAGCCGTCGTCGGTGGCGATTTCGACGTCGATCCCGGCCCGCTGGAAGTCGGCGACGCCGGCCAACAGATCGGCCGAGCGGACGCCGTAGAGGAGGGTCGCCGATGAGACGGGCGCGCCGACGTCGCGCGGTTGGTCGCCGTAAACCGCTCGTCCCAGCCATTCCCGGCCGAGGGCGAGGAACGGCGTCTGGCCGATGCCGCCGGCCACGAAGACGACCGCGCCGGGTCCCGGCGCGGGGCCGAAGCCGTTGCCCAGGGGACCCCAGACGTCGACCCGGTCGCCGGGGCGTCGTCGCGACAGGGCGGCGGTCCCCCGGCCGATCACCACGTAGACGACGTCGATCGCGACGGGCTCGTCGGCCGCGTCGCGATGGACGTCGTAAAGGGCGAACGGCCGGCCCAGGAGCGGGTCGTCGGAGCCCTCGCCGGGTCCTCGGACCATCACGAACTGGCCGGGGAGGATCCGGCGGGCGATCTCGGGAACGGCGACGCGGAGCAGGAACGTCCCCCGCGCCACCTCCCGGTTCTCCAGGACGGTCGCGGCGGGGGCGGTCGTCGCCCGACAGGCGCGGAGGCCGTGGTCGCGGTCGTGGTCGCTCATGAATCCGCGCCCGGTCGCTTCCGCTTGACGCCCGCGGCCTTGCGCGGCGGCTTCCGTTTAGGCAGGGCCCGCCGCGGCGGGCCGCCGGGGGTGGCGGCCTCGACGACCTCGCGATGGACTTTGGCGTCCAGGCCGATGACCCTGCGGCCCTTGGCCATCGGGACCGGCGGCGGCCCCTGGGGCGGACGTTGCGACGGCGGCGGCCCTTCGGGACGCGGCGGGCGACCGGACGCGGGGGGACGAGGACCGGGCCCCTGGGGCCGAGCGGCGGCGGGACGCGGCGGCGGACCCTCGGAGGGACGACCCGGCCCGCGTCCGCGAGGCGCCGGCGGCGGGCCCTCGGGACGGCGTCCCGGTCGATCCGACCCATACGGCCGGGGAGGAGGCGCGCCACCGTCCTCGAAGCGCGGGCGGGGCGGTCTAGGCCCCTCGGGGGGGCGGCCGTGTCCGCGATCGCGAGGGCCGGATGGCGGCCCCTCGGGGCGATAGCCCGGACGACCCGGCCCGGCGGGGCGTGGAGGAGGCGCGCCGCCGTCCTCGAAGCGTTGGCGAGGCGGGCGGACACCGCTGGGGGAGCGTCCGGCGCGATGGCGCGGCTCCTCCTCGGCGCGGCCCTGGGGCGGACGCCCCGGACGTTGCGACGGCGGCGGGCCCAGGGCCGCGACGTCGATCTCGGGCCGGCGGCCGCGGCCCTCGGCGGGGGGGGAGGGGCCGGGGGGGGGGCCTTCCCGCCTGGGCGGCTTACGGTCCCGCCCCTGGCTCGGGCCTCGGCCGCGGGGTCGCGGATCGCGGGGGAGGTCGCGGGGCGAGGGGGCCAGCGCCATGCCGGAGGCGACCTTGCGGAGCTGGTCGACCTCGATCCGCGTCAACGGTCGGGCGTCGCCGACGGGGATTCCCTTGAGGGTGATCGGGCCGATGGCGATCCGGGTCAGTGTCATGACCTTGTGGCCGAACTTGGCGAGCATCCGGCGGATCTCGCGCTTCTTCCCCTCGGCCAGCACCAGTTCCAGGACGGTCGCCTCCCCGCGCGCGCCGATGACCCGCGCGCGACGGGCGCGGACCTTGCCGTCGGAGAGCCAGACGCCCTCGGTGAGCCGGTCCAGGACCTCCGGACTCGGCGCGCCGGCGACCACGGCGCGATAGATCTTCTCGACCCCGTACCGCGGGTGGGCCAGCTTGTTGGCGAGTTGGCCGTCGTTGGTCAGGAGCATCAGCCCGGTGCTTTCCTCGTCGAGCCTGCCGACGGTGTAGACCCGCTCGGGGACTTCCGGCAACAGGTCGACGACGCGGGGACGGCCGGCGGGGTCCTCGTTGGTGGAGACGTACCCCTTGGGCTTGTGTACCGCGTAGTAGACGTGGCGCTCGGCCTTGAGCTTCTCACCGTCCAGGGCGATGGCGGCCCGGTCGGGATCGACGCGCGCGCCCAGCTCCTTGACGGTCTTGCCGTCGACCGTGACGCGGCCCTGGAGGATGAACTCCTCGCACGCCCGCCGCGAGCCCAGGCCGGCCTGGGCCAGCACTTTCTGAAGCCGCTCGCCCTTCTCGGCGTTGGGGCCCGGCGTTCGCTGGGCGCGCGCGGGCCGGGTGTCGGGCCGACCGCCGCGGGGGGGCTTCCCCTTCGGGTCGAACCGCTTGGGCTTGCGGCTGGCGCCGGTGAGGCCGCGCTTGGGGCCTCCCGGCGGCCTGGGCCCGCCTCCCTCTCGTCGGGGCGGACGACCCTTGCCGCCGCCGGAATGCGATTTCCGCTCCGCCATGGCCCACCTTCCTCGTCTTCTTCCGCGGCAGCGAACGGGCCACCGGAACCGATGCGGCCGAACCTCGAAGGCGTCGCGCCCTCGATCGGCTGGATCACGTCCATCTTACGATCCCGGCCCCCGGTTCGGCCAGCGGATCCGGCGCCAGGACGAGTGGGGCTTCCCTCGCGGTCGTCGTCCCGCGTTCAAGTTCGGGCGCTCGGCCGTCGATGAACTTCGGGTTTCAACGGGTTTCCGATTCGCGAGGTGTCATGGAACCGAAAATCGTCGCGGCCGGAGCCGGCCGCGCTCTAAGCGTGCTGGGAGACAACCTGCGGATCCGCCTGACGGGCGAGGACACCGGCGGGACGTTCGCCCTGGTCGAGCAGACGAATCCGCCGGGCGTCGGAACGCCTCCGCACGTCCACGCGAACGAGGACGAGGTGTTCCACGTCCTCGAAGGCGCGATCGACTTCACCGTCGGCGGCCGGGTGATCAGAGCCGAGGCCGGCGCGGTCGCGTTTCTGCCGCGGAACGTGCCGCACGCCTTCGTGACCGTCGGGCCGGGCGTCACCCGATCGACGGTCTCGGCCTTCCCGGCGGGGATCGAGTTCATGTTCCGCGAGCTGGGGGAACTGCCGCCAGGCCCGCCGGACATGGCCAGGGTGGTTGAGATTTGCGGCCGGTACGGCATCAAGTTCGTCCCGACGGCGGGGCCCGACGGCGACGAGGGGTGAGGCTCGGGCGCCGCGACTCGTCCATGGACCGTCGATCGAGGGCGCGTCCTTCCGCCCCGGCCGCTTACGAGCCGCGCGCCGCGCCCTGCTCGACTCCGAGTTCGTTGTTTCGGGCCGCGGCGCGATCGGTCAACGCGGTGGCCCAGGCGGGGGCGAGCGGGGAACGGCTGTCGCGGCCCTCGCGCTTCTCGCGGCCGATGCCGCCGGGGGCCGGGTAGACGAACTCGTTGAGCAAGCCCATCACGTCGGCCACGAGGCCGGGGAACAGCCCGGCGACCCGCGCCACGACCTCCGCCGGCAGCGAGATGATCGCCTCGGCGTCGCCGTGACGGACGGCGTCGACGATCCGAAGCGCGGCGGCCTCCGCGCTGACGGAAAGGCCCGGCATGGAGTCGCCGATCGTGAACCAGGCGAACTCCTTCTCGTTCTGGCCCTTGAACAGCGCCCGCGGCGGGCTTCCGGTGCGCATCAGGCCGGGGGCGACGGTCGTCACCAGCACTCCGTCCTTCATCAGCTCGGCCCGCAGCCCCTCGGAGAAGCCGACCAGCGCGAACTTGCTGGCGCTGTAGGGGAGCAGGTGGGGCGTGGCGACCTTGCCGCCGATCGAGGCGACGTTGGCGATCCGCCCCTCGCCGCGGCGGCGGAGGGCCGGAAGCGCGGCGAGGATCGTATGATACGGCCCCCAGAAATGCACGCGCATCGCCTCCTCGAAGTCCTCGACGGTCGTCTCCTCGAACGGCCCGACCTGGATCACGCCGGCGTTGTTGACGAGGACGTCGAGCCCGCCGAAGCGGTCCAGGACGTCGGCGACGAGGCGGTCGACGGCCTCGCGGTCGGTGACGTCGCAGACGAACGCGGCGACGTCGGCGCCCCGGCCGGCGAGATCGGCGCGGGCTCGCTCCAGTTCGTCGGGATCGCGGGCGCACACGGCGACGCGCGCGCCCTGGCGGGCGAACTCGCGGGCCGTGACCAGCCCCAGCCCGCGCGACCCTCCCGTGATCAGGACCACGCGACCGTTCAGGTCGATCCGTCGCCGCCGCCTGGCGATCTCCCGCGCCGCCGCCGTGCCGACCGCCCCGATCGCCGCGGCCCCCAGGACTTTTCGCAATACGCCGTTCATGACTCCGTTCCTCGACTCGACCGCTGGATCCGGGATTCGCCCGACGCGACGCGCCGATGCAAACCAGGCGCCGGAGCGAAGGCCGCGAAGCGGGCGCGTCGAAGCCGCGGAGGATCCCGACGCGGACCCGTCCGTTTAGAAGTCGGTCAGGACCTGGAGTTGGAAGAGCGTGCCGCTCTGGCCGACGAAGTAGCCGTACAGGACGTTGTCGGCGGGGGAATGGTTGACGCGCTTGGCCTCGAAGGTGGCGCGGATGTTGCGGCTGGCGAGGACGTACCAGTTGAAGCCGCCGCCGGAGGCGCCGCCGTCGCCCAAGCGGCCGAAGACGCCGGACGTCCTGGCGAACAACTCGAACCGCCGCGGGACCAGCGCGAAGGAGCCCTGCGCGAACCCGCCGACGTCGTCGATGTCGCGCAACGTGCCGGCGGGGGTCGGAACGTCGGCCCGCAGCGAGGTCATCCAGCGCGTGTAGATCTCGGAGGAGAGGCTCAGGCCGCGATATTTCACCGCCAGGTCGTAGGAAGCCAGCAGGACGTGCGCCCTTTCCACGGTCGCGCCCGGCGCCAGCGCGTTCGGTAGATACAGCGGGGTGCCGTCGGAGAGGCGGAGGATGGTGTTCTCGGGGTTCGTCAACCCCTGCTCCAGGTTGGGCTCGCGGACGCTTCGGTCGTAGACGACGCTCGCCCCCAGCCGGACGACGGGGGTCTCGTGGAACTCCTCGTCCGCGAAGCCCGGCCCGAACGAGCCCAGCGGTTCCCACCAGAAGTTGCCCACGTAGGTCATGTTCGTATTGGCGCGGTTCGTGACGTTGGTGACGGAACTCAGGTCGTTGAAGATCCCCGCGACGTAGTAGACGTCGCGGATCGGCTCGCCCTGGACCCAAACGCCGGGGCTGATGCCGGGTCGGAAGAAGGTGTTCGCCAGCGTCCGATCGACCCCCAGCGGGTAACGCGCCGATTCGATCCACTCGCGCGTTCCGGGAACCTTGAAATAGCCCGAGTTGACGATCAATGCCTTCGAGAACTCGTAGCTGAGAAAGCCGAGGGCGATCGTCTGGTTCGTCGCCGAGGTGCTGAAGACCGTGGCGTTGAACCGCAGGCGGGGCGAGAACGCGAACCCGGAGAAGCTGAACCAGTTCCGGTTCAAGGAGAAGTAACTCCGGTCGCGCGTCGGGAGGACCATGCCCGCCGAGTTGGTCCACGAGTCGACCGACCGCGCGAACCCCGTGTAGCGGACCTGCGTGGTGACGTTCAGCTTCAGCGAGAACGGCGTCCGCTGGCGATCCGAAGGGGCGACCAGGGCGAAGCCCTTGTCGTAGGCGCCGATGAGGAACGACCGCGCCTTTCCCGCGAGGTCTTCCTCGGGGATCGACTCGTCGCCCGCGTCCCAGAGCGCCGAGAACGCCTCGCGCTCGGTCCTCCCCGCGGAGTTCGAGAAGGGCGCGAGGACCGACGGCGAATCTGGCTCGACGGACGACGGAGAGGAGTCGACTTCCTCGTCCTCGTCGCTGATCGCGAACGGAGCGGCGGGCGGCGGGACGTCGGCCGCGCCCGCCCTCGCCTGGTCGGCCAGCGCGCGGTTCTGCTCGGAGAGCCGGCGGATCTGCTCGGCCTGCTCGGCCACGATCCGTTCCAACCTACGAAACCGCTCCTCGACGTCCGCCGGCGGCGCCTCCTGGGCGGACGCCGCCACGCACGCCAGGACCGACGCCGCCAGGGCCGGACAGGCCCACGAGACCACCCGCGAAAGTCGCGAGGCGCGGCGTCCGGACATGACTTCCGACCTCCTCGACGCGACGTCCAGACCTCTTATCGGTTCGAGCGGCGCCGTCGCTTCAATCCGCGTCGTCGAACCCGGACGTCGCCGCCGGGCGGTCGTTCCGCGTCGCGACGTCCGCGACGCTGGTCTTGCTCGCTCGGGAGGCGATAATTCCACGAGTGACGAACACGAGGCGGGCCCGGCGTTCGACTCCCGCGGGTCGAGTCGGGTTCTCGCGGCATCTTCGGGCTCGGGACGCGGGCGGGGGCGGGGCGATGGCGGATTCGCGATTTTCCGAACGGCGCGCGGCGTTCCGGCGGCTCCACGAGGGGGGCTGCTTCCTGATCCCCAACACCTGGGACCCCGGCTCGGCGAAGATCCTCGCCGGCATGGGGTTCAAGGCGCTGGCGACGACCAGTTCCGGCTTCGCCTGGTCGCGGGGCGGTCGCGACGGCGGCATGAGCCTGGAGGCGGTGCTGGAGAACTGCCGCGAGATCGTCGAGGCGACGTCCCTGCCGGTCAACGCCGACTTCGAGGACGGCCACGCCCCGGGCCTCGAGGGGGTCAAGGCCAACGTCGGCCGCTGCATCGCGACCGGCGTGGCGGGGCTGTCGATCGAGGACTCGACGGGCGACCCCGGCCATACCCTGTACGACCTCGACGCGGCGGTCGCCCGGATCAAGGCCGCGCGAGCGGCGATCGACGAGAGCGGCGAGGACGTGACGCTCGTCGGTCGCGCCGAGTGCTTCCTGGTCGGCCGTCCCGACCCGCTTCCGGAATCGATCCGCCGCCTGCGGGCCTACGCCGAGGCCGGCGCCGACTGCCTGTACGCGCCGGGGCTGACGACCCTGGACCAGATCGACGCCGTGGTGTCGGCGGTCGCGCCCAAACCGGTCAACGTGCTGATCGGCTGGCCGGCGGAGTTCACCCTGGCGGAGTTGGCGGCCCACGGCGCGCGGCGGGTGAGCGTCGGCGGGGCGCTGGCCGGCGCGGCCTGGGGCGGGTTCATGCGCGCCGCGGAGGCGCTCGCCGCCGGCAAGTTCGACGGCTTCGTCGACAACCTCCGCCACCCCGAGATCGAGAAGCTCATGAAATGAAACGACCGCGGCCGGCGCCGTCGCGTGACGAGGCCGGCCGCGGCGCTCCGGGACGTCGGCGAAGGGGTCAATAGCTGTCGGACGCGATCACCTCGCCGCCGCCGCGGGTGCCGAGGGCCCACCAGGTCATGCGGGCGATCGAGTCCTTGACGAACTTGACCGAGCCGTCGGCGAACAGGACGTTGACGCCGCCGGGATGGGCGCTGTTGGCGCCGTAGACGAAGCCGGCGTCCATGTTGCAGCCGGCGCCGCAGCCGTAGCGGCAGCCGCCGAACTTGTACTGGGCGTCGTTGGGGGTGAGGATGGTGTTGAACAGGGTGAAGCCGGTGGTGCCGTCGGCCCAGCGCCAGCCGCGGTGGTCGGCGACGTTGCCGGGGACGAACGAGGCGACGCACCCCCGCAGGCCCTCGAAGACGGCGTCCTGGAAGGCGAAGGCGTCGTAGGTGCGGGTGTGGTTGATCTCGCCGGTGGCGGGCATGACCACGTTGCCGCGATAAAAGCTGGGGTGGGAGCCGCCCGCGCCGATGCGGCCGTTGCCCCGGCCGTCGCCCACCAGCGCCTCGGCGAAGGCGACCGTGTTGGAGGAGCCGTCGGTGCAATCCTCCAGGCCGAAGGGCAACATGATGGCGAACATCCCGGTGGAGCCGTTGGCCCAGGTGTCGTTGGGATAGTAGGTGGCGTTGTGGGTCGTGGTGCCGTACGAGGCGTGGTAGCTGTTGGTGTTGTAACGCCCGGCGTTGGGGTCCGACGGACAGAGGAAGCCGTCGATGAGCCTCAGGACGACCGTCGATTGCGCCGCGTTGGGCGCGCCGTCGGACTCCTCGGGCGAGAAGTAGAAGTTGATCGCGTTGTAGAGCGGCGCCTGTTCCAGGTAGGGGAGCATCAGGGCGTGGGCGCTCCAGGTGGTCCAGTCGTCGTAGCTGGTCCCCGTCGCCTGGTAGATTCGATTCGTCCGCGAGCCCCCCATGGCGAAGACGTTGGTGGTCGAGTGGTAGTTGTGCAGGGCCAGCCCGATCTGCTTCAGGTTGTTGACGCACTGGGCGCGGCGGGCGGCCTCGCGGGCCGCCTGGACCGCCGGCAAGAGAAGCGCGATCAACACCGCGAGGATCGCGATGACGACCAGAAGCTCGATCAGCGTGAATCCGCGGCGGCGCGACGCGCGCATGGCACCCAGCCCCCTGGAACGTGGACGAGAAAGGACGGGGACGCTTCCGGCATCCCGGCGGCCCGGCCGCCGGATCATCGCTTGCGGTCGTTCTGGTGGAAGGCTTCCGACGGGCTCTTGCCGTCGACCTTTCGAATCTTCGGGACGTTGGGGACGAACCGGCCCCCGTCGTCGCTCCCCCCGCCGCAGCCCTGGACGAGCACGGCGGCGAGGACGACCGCGGCGACCAGCGGCGGCGGACGACTCACGTCGGTCGAGACCCTCATGAGCGCTCACCCTCCAGGCGAGAAGCCGCAAGCCGACGGCCCGGCCGTGCTCGCGGCGCGACGTTTTCCGCTTGTACGAACCGCGTGGAAGAAGTGGCGAGTCGGGAATCCGCCGCGTCGAAAGCGAGGCGATCGTGGAAGTATAGCTCCTGATTCCCGCGTCCGCGGCGAATCGATCCGCCCGCCCGGGAATCCCCGCCGGATTCCCGTTCCCGAGTCGCGCGCCACGCCCGCATCTCATCTCTCCCTTGCCAGGGCCGCGACGGCGCGCGACAATGGCTCCGACCATCCGCGGCGTCCGGGCGACGCGCGGATCTCCTCGCCGTCCCGTCCGCCCTACGAGTCATGCCCATGCCGCGCACGGTTCTGATCGTCGACGATGAGCGCGACACCAACGACGTCCTGGCCAGCTTCGTCCGATCGCGCGGCTTCGAACCGATCCAGCTCTACACCGGCGCGCAGGTGAAGCAGGCCGTCGCCGAGCACGATCCCGTGCTGATCCTGCTCGACGTGATGCTGCCGGACTTCGACGGTTTCGCCGTCTGCGACGCCCTGAAGCGGGATCGCCAGACCAACCTGATCCCCGTCCTCATGGTCACGGCCCTCGGCGAGGACGACCACCGCGTCGCCGGCGTCCGCGTCGGGGCCAACGGCTACCTCGCCAAGCCGTTCACCCCCGAACAGCTCTTCCAGGCCATGGACGAGGCCCTGGCCTGGAGCGAGGAGCACCGCCGCCGGGGGACCGCCGGAGAGATCCACTTCGACATCCGCAGCGAACTGACCTATCTCCAGCAGGCCAACGACCTGCTGGCCGACCTCTTCGCCCACACCCCGCTGACCGACCGCCAGATCAAGGACCTGAAACAGGCCGTGATGGAGATGGGCGGCAACGCCATCGAGTGGGGCCACCGCAAGAACGCCGACCTGGTCCTGCGGATCACCTACCGGATCGACCCCCGGGCCGTCACCCTGATCATCAAGGACGAGGGGCCCGGCTTCAACCCCGGCCGCATCCCCCACGCCGCCTCCGACGAAGACCCCATCGGCCACATCGACCTCCGCAACGAACTGGGGATCCGCGAGGGGGGCTTCGGCATCATGCTCGCCCGCGGCCTGGTCGACTCCTTCCGTTACAACGACGTCGGCAACGAGGTGACCCTCACCAAGCGGTTCGCCTCCCCCGACGGCCCGGGCAAACCCCAGGCCGACGACGCCTCCTGAACCCCGCGCGACCGGCCCGACCCGATTCGTCGCCGCTCTTCGGCGGTTCGTCCTAGAATAATCGCGTGGCCGCCGTGAAAGGCCGCGCGAGGCTTCGAGGGCGAGGGACGTGGTGAACATGAGTGGTGCGACGGGGACGCCCCGGGTGGACGCCGGAAAACGCCAGGAGCGGGAAGCCCTCGGCCGCGATTTCGCCGCGCGGCTGCTGGACGCCTTTCGGGATCCGGCCTACTTCGTCGACGCCCGCGGCCGGACGCTCTTCTGGAACGAGGCCGTCGCGCAACTCACCGGCTACTCGGCCGGCGAGATGCTGGGCCTGCCGGCCTCGTGCTCGAAACTCGGGGTCACGGACGCCGCCGGCGTCCCCCTGCGAACCGACGACTTCCTCGGCAAGCGGACCCTGCTTCAAGGCCGGGCGGTCGACCGCATGGTCTCGCTCCGACGCCGCGACGGTCGACGAGTCCCGGTGGAGGCCCGCTGCTCGCCGGTCCTCGACGACCAGGGCGCCGCGATCGGCGTCCTGGTCGCGCTGCACGACGCCAGCTCGACCGTCGCGCTGGCGACGGCGCTGCGCCAGGCGCGTCGGGCGGCCGAGAGCGACCCGCTGACCGGGCTGGCCAACCGCCGCGCGCTGGACCGGATGCTGGAGCTTCGGCTTCTGGTCCAGGCGGCCGACAAGCAGCCGTTCTGCCTGATCCTGGCCGACCTCGACCATTTCAAGGCGGTCAACGACGGCTGGGGCCACGCCGTCGGCGACCGCGCCTTGACCGCCTTCGCCGAGGTCCTCCGCGGCCAGAGCCGGGCCGAGGACCTGGTCGCGCGGCTCGGCGGCGAGGAGTTCGTGGTCCTTTTGCCCGACGCCCCCCTGGACGTCGCGGCGCGGGTCGCCGAGCGACTCCGCGTCGCGACGCCCGAGGCCGCCCCGCCGGAGTTGGGCCCCCGCCGACTCTCGGCCAGCTTCGGCGTCGTCGAGGCCGCGGCCGAGGAGACCGCCTCGCAACTGCTCCGCCGGGCCGACGCCGCCCTCTACCGCGCCAAGGCCGACGGCCGCGACCGGGTCGTCGTCGACCCGGGAGGGCGGGCCGGCGTCGGCCTCGCCAGGCGTCCCGACCCTCCGGGGTTCTCCGGGGCCCCGATCGACCCGCCTTGCGATTAAACGCGGCGAACCGTCGTGCCGCGCGAAGCGCCCCCTTATACTGACGGGCGCGGTCTCCGGCGATCGGTCGCGGGGGGCGCGTCCGCGTGGTCGCCGGGGAGGTTTTGAAATCATGGCCGTCCGCTCGTCACGACTCGGCGCCGCCGCTCTGGGAGGGGCCGCGATCGTCGCGACCGCCCTGGCGACGGCCGGGGATCGTCCTCGAATCGCCTCGATCCCGACCCCCAGCGGCTGGCGCGAGCACGACATGGCGCGGCCCCGGCCGGCCGCGGTCGAGCCCGCCGACTGGACCGTCGCCGCTCGCCCTCCCGCCGACGCCGTGGTCCTCTTCGACGGCCGCGACCTCGCCGCCTGGGAGTCCTCCTCCGGCGGCCCCGCCGAGTGGTCCGTGGCCGACGGCGCGTTCGCCGTCGCGCCCGGCAAGGGGGCGATCCGGACCAAGCGGTCGTTCGGCGACGTCCAGCTCCATCTGGAGTGGGCCTCGCCCGACCCCCCTCGCGGCCAGAGCCAGGGACGAGGCAACAGCGGCCTGTTCCTGATGGGGGCCTTCGAGCTCCAGGTCCTGGACAGCTACAAGGCCGACACTTACGCCGACGGCGCGGCCGGCGCGATCTACGGCCAGTACCCGCCGCTCTACAACGCCACCAAGCCCCCCGGCCAGTGGCAGACCTACGACGTCGCCTTCCGCGCCCCGCGGTTCAGCCCCTCGGGGGCCTTGCGCGAGCCGGCCCGGATCACCGCGTTCCTCAACGGCGTCCTGGTGCAGAACGGCGAGACGCCCGTCGGCGGGACGTCGTGGCTGGAGGCCGTCCCCTACGAGCCCGGCGCGTCGACCGGGCCGATCGTCCTGCAAGACCACGGCCACCCGGTCAAGTTCCGCAACGTCTGGCTCCGCGAGCTTCCCGAGCGCGTCCCCGCCACCGAGGCCGAGCGGCACGCGCCGAAGATCGTCGCCGTGCCGACCGCCGAACTGGACGCCCTGGCCGGCGTCTACGGCGACGGGGGCTTCCGGATCGAGATCCGCCGCCAGGACGACGCCCTGCTTTTGAAGTTGCCGTTCCGCGAGACGCCGCTACGGATCGTCCCGATCGCGCCGTTGCATTTCGTCTTGCCGTACACCGACGGCGACGTCGTCTTCGAGCAAGGCGCCGACGGCGAGCCGACCGTCGCCAGGTTCCGCATCGCCGACGGCGTCCCCCGTCCGTTGCCGCGGGTGGGGAAGTGAGGGGGACGCCGATCGTCCTCGCGGCGGAATCTCGTGGCTGACCCTCGCGCTTAAGTGTGTCCGCCTCGTTGAAAATCCCGAGGAAGAGTGACGGCAAACATCCCTTCTCCCCTTGTGGGAGAAGGTGCCCCGAAGGGGCGGATGAGGGGAAGGCGTGACCGGAAGCCTCTGGAAGCGCCCCCTTCATCCGGCCTTCGGCCACCTTCTCCCACAAGGGGAGAAGGGATTGCACGTGCTCGCTCGCGGTGATCTCAATAACGTGGGTCCACATACTGAAACGCGACGATCCGCTACGCGCTTTCGCGCGCGACCTTCAGCGCGCGGTCGCGAGCCGCGCCCGGACGGGGACTGGCGGGGAAGGCGAGGAAGTCATGGGCGTGGGCGTAGGCTTCCGCGCAGGCCGCGGCGGCGCGGTCGACGTGGAAACGGGCGTCGAAGAGGGCCCGCGCCCGCTCGCGGTGGGCTTCGTGGAGGGTCGGGTCGCGCATGTAGCGCAACAGCGCCTCGGCGAGGCGGTCGACGTCCAGCACGCCCTCGGTCCCGGCGGGCGCGGCGATCCCCGCGGTACGGCCGCCGACGGTCAAAAGCTCGTGGACCGGCCCCGAGTCGGGCGCGACGACCGGCAGCCGGCAGGCCAGGCTCGCGGCGATCCGAAGCGCCGTCCCGGCGGCGAGCGCCTCCCCCGGCGCGACCGCCGCGTCGCACTGGGCCATCAGCGCCAGGACGTCGGCGGCGGCGTCGGGCGCGACCAGCCGCGCGCGGCGGCCGTTCCGCTCGGTCGACCCCGTTCGGTTCAACACCCGGACGGCCCGCATGGCCGCGTCGCGGGCCTCGGACCCTTGATCGATCAGGAAGACCAGGAACTCGCCCTCGCGCCTCGCGATGGTCGCCTCGGGGTCGAGCTTGAAGTCGGGGCGGAGGCCCGGCGGCGGGAACGTCCGCCTTTTGGCGGCCAGTTCGGGGCGGTCCTCCAGGAGGGGGTCGTCGGCGCCGTCGTGGAAGACCCCGGAGACGAGGGCCGCGTCGAGGGGCTCGCGGTCGTCGACCGTCGCGGCGTCCTCGGCGGGCGCGGGCGCGAGATGGACGAACCACGGCAGGTTCAGGCCGGCGTTGACGAGGCCGGCGAGCCGATCGGCGGCCTCGCCGCGCGAGTGGATCACGTCGATCTCGTGGATACGGAGCATCTCCCGAAGGACCGTCACGCGGACCCGGCCGGCGGGCTCGGCCGACCAGGGGGCGACGTCGAAGGTCCCCTCCAGCGGGACGACCCCGGCGTCGAACCGATCCCGCCATCGTTCCGCGTCGACCGGCGAGGGCCGGGCGCGGCAGACGAACACGCCGCGGTCGCGAGCCAGGGCGTTGGCCAAATCGGCCGCGGCGGCCGCCTCCAGGTCGGTCTCGGGCTCGTCGAGCAGGAGAAGCACGCGAGGCTCGCCGGCGGCCGGGAGCCGGCCTCGCAGCAGCGCGCGGACCTTCTCCAGCGGGCCGGCGACGCGGGGGTTGGCGGTCAGCGGGGTTCGTTTCAACGCGAACCGCTCGTTGAGCATGTCGTATTCGAAGAGGGTCTGGCCGATGCCGCGGGCGATCGCGGCGAGCGAGACGTCGTAGGTCTCGAAGACCCGGAACTTGGCGTGCAGGGTCTCCTCGGCGTGGGTGTCGGCCCTGATCGCCTGGAACGAGACGGTGGCCTCGTGGCGGCGGTAGAAGTTGAGCGACTCCGGCGCGAAGGCGATCTTGCCGCCGCGAATGATCATGGCGTAGAAGAGCCAGTCGCCGGCGAACCTCATGCCGGCGAGTTCCTCGGCGAAGTCCAGCCGCGCCGGCTTGCGGAAGACCGCGGCGCTGGCGTTGGGGACGACGTTCTTCTGGCTCAGGCCGATCTCGGCCTCGACCGCCGCGTCGACCTTGTACCCGCGGCGCCAGCGCTCGGGGTCGAGGTCGTCGGTGTGGTCCAGGAAGTCGGGGGCCCAGAGCTGGCCCTCGGGCCCGATCAGGGCGGACTGGCAGTAGGCGAGCCTGACGTCGGGGTCGCGGAACTCCGGGACGAGCCGTTCCAGGAAGCGGGGGTCGGCGACGTCGTCGGACTCGGCGAGCCAGATCAGGTCGCCGGTCGCCAGGTCCATCCCCTTCATCCACTGCTTGAAGGTGCTGCCGCCGTTGCGGTCGTTGACCACGATCCGCATCGGGACCGGCGACTCCGCCGCCAGGCGGCGGGCGATCGCCAGACTGTCGTCGGGGGAGCAGTCGTCCAAAAAGACGATCTCGTGGGGCCTCACGGTCTGCTCGAAGACGCTCCGCAGCCGTTCCTCGAGGAAGGGGGCGTGGCGGTAGTTGGGGACGATCGCCGAGACCTTGGGGGCGTCGGCCGCGGCGAGGCCGTAATCGTCGCGGAGGATGGCGACGAACTCGGCCATGAACCGCGGCCAGGTGAACGCGCCGCGGATGATCGCGCGGCCGCGGCGGCCCGTCTCGGTCCGCGCGTCGGCGTCCTGGAGCAGGTCGCGGATCGATTCGGCCATCGCGGCGACGTCCAGGTAGGGGACGACGACGCCGCCGTCGCCGAGCACCTCCGGCGCGCCGCCGGAGCCGGCGAAGGCGACCACCGGCAGCGCCGCCTCCATCGCCTCCAGGTTGGCGAACGGGCAGGGGTCCTCGCGCGAGGTCAGCGCGAAGACGTCGGCCGCCAGGAGGTAGGTCGTCATGTCCGGCCGCGAGCCGGCGAGGACGACGCGGCCGTCCAAGCCCGACGCCTCGACGTCGTGCCGAAGCCACTGGTGGAAGTCGGGATCGACCTCCCGGCCGAACCAGACGAACCGGGTCTTCGCGGCGAGGCCGGCCGCGGCCGGATCGGCGAGGAACCGTCGCGCGGCCTGGACGAAGAGGTCGGTCCCCTTGCGCTGGTCGATGGTGCCGCAGCCCAGGACGATCCGGGCGTCGGCGGGGAGGCCGAACTCCTCGCGGACGCGACGGCGCGCCGCCGCGCGGTCCCGGCCGAGCGTCCCGGGATCCAGGCCGTAGCGGAGGGTCCGGACGGCGTCGGGGTCGGCGTCGAACCGTTCGATCAGGCCGTCGCGGACGACGTCGGCGGGGACGACGATGCGGCGGCTGGCCGCCTTGACGCGGTCGATCGCCGCGGCGCCGCCGAGGATCCCGATGAACGTCGGCAACTCGTGGACCCAGGAGAGGACCGGCACGTCCCGGCGACGCAACGCCTCGTGGAACTCGCTAATGGCCATCGTGTTGCAGACGGCGATTCCCCCCGGGGCGTACTCGTGGAACCGCGCGGCGACGTCGTCGAGGGCGTCCTCCCACGACGCGCCGCTCGCGGCGACCTGGGCGCCGAAGTCGAGCGTCGGGGCGCTCCGGGCGAACGCCGGCGCGAGTTCGCCGTCGCCGCGGAGGACGACCCAGCATTCGATCTCGGGGAGCTTCGACAACTCCTCGACCAGCCGCAGCAGGCAGAGCGGCGCCCCGGTGCGGCAGGCGGCGTGCGAGACCAGCAGGATCTTGAACGGCGGCCGCGACGACTTCCCCTCGGCTTCGCGGCGATCCGGCCCCCGCCAGGGGAGATCCAGGAACCGGGGCCGCGCCAGGGCGACCCGCGCGGCGGCGCGTCGAGGCGCGGGGGGGCGGCCCCCCAGGAGTTTCCGAGCCTTGGCCGTCACCCGGTCCTTGACGCGCGAGGCGGCGGCCCGCGGCCCCTCCGCGGCCGTCACCCGGACCAGTCGGATCGACAACTCCAGGCAGCGGCCGTGGAGCCGGGTCCGGGGGAAGAACCGATCCCTGACCCCTCGGACGCGCTCGACGAGCTTGAACGCCGCGCCGCGTCTCAGCTCGGCGAGCTGGGCCTCGGCGACGGCGCGGGCGCGGCGGGCCTCGTCCAGCTCGCGGCGCGGCTTCGGGTCTTTTCGGACGGGGGCCTCGCGGACGTCGGCGCGGCGGACGTCGGCGAGCCGCGCCAGCTTCTCGCGAAGCATCGAGATCTCTTCGCGCATGACCAGGGTCCGCGCCGATTCGGACGCGGCCGGCGGCTCGGCTTCGAGCGGGCGCGGGGCGGGCGCCGTCGCTTCCGCGAGCCGGGCGTAGGCGCGGCGGATCGCGTCGCGGCGCGCCGGGACCGCGGCGGCCTGGAACAGCGGCGCCAGGGCGGGGGGGGTGGTCCGGCCCAGGACGATCAGACCCAGGCCGTCGCCGTGGGTGAACTCGAACGAGGGCCGGCCGTCGGCCGCCTCCTCGAAGACGGCGCGCGCGGCGGCGTCCGTCCGCGCGCCGAGGACCGCCAGCACGGCGCGGTCGGAGAGCCTCGGCCGCCACGAGTCGAGCTCGGCCCGGATCCGCTCGGCGTCGCCGCCGTCGGCGGCCAGCAGCAGGTCGACGGGACCTTCCGCGGCCGCGGCCTCGTCCGAGAAAGCGTCGAGGCGGCGCGAGACGTCGGAGAGGAAGCGGTCGTGGGCCTCGCGGACCCGCTCGGCGGCGGCCTCGTCGCCGCCCGTGTCGATCAAGAGGCAGCGGGCGTCGAGCCCGAGGCGACGAACCGCCTCGCACGCGGCGAAGTAGACGCCCGGCTCGGCGAGGCCCAACTGGACGATCCGCCGCGGTCGCGCCGCGGCGACCAGCCACGACGCGACCGGCCCCAGCGATCCGCGACCGAGCGTCGCCCAGGAGGGGTCCGGCGTCCAGAACGAGGCTTCCGACAGATAGTCCGAGACGTCCATGTCGATCACGCTCCTCGAGCTTCCACCCGCGCGGGCTCGCCGGCTTCGGGAGTCGGCCGCCGTTTCCGGAACGACCGCGCGCCGGCGTCGCGCCGACGCGCCCGACGCCCCCTCCCCGGGTCCGGCCGACTTAAATGCCACCGCGGCCGTCGCTTGTCAACGCGAAGAATGAATCTTAGTAAAAAGCGACCCCGGCGGCGGCGAAGCCGGCGCGGCCGTCGAGCGTCGATTGACAGCCGCGGGGCGGGTCGTTACAGTCGCCGCGCCGCGCGACCCCCCGACCTCGGCGGCGGCCGGGGCGCGCGCGTCGCGGACGAGGGGCCGGGACGACCCCGGCCGTCGAAAGCCCATCAAGCAAGCAAGGTGCAAAGGAATGCCCATGCACGTCTTCACGAGCGTCACGGCCAATTATCTGCCCAAGGCCGCGGCGCTGGCCCACTCCGTCAAGCGCGTGCATCCCGAAGCCGCCTTCCACCTGGTCCTCTCCGACGCCATGCCCGCCTGCGACCCGATCGTCACCAGGGCGTTCGACACGGTCATCACGGCGGAGCAACTGCCGATCCCGAACTTGCCGCGGTTCCTCTTCCGACACCGGATCGTCGAGCTTTGCACGGCCGTCAAGGGAGCGGCGTTCCAGTACATAGCCGACGTCCACAAGGCCGAGCGGATCTACTACTTCGACCCCGACATCATCGTCGCCGGCCGGCTCGACGGCCTCCAGCGCGCCCTCGACCGCGACAGCGTCCTGCTGACCCCGCACTCGATCGCGCCGGAACCCTCCTCCGACGTCCAGGCGATGATCGACAACGAGCGGACGGCGCTCAAGCACGGTTCGTACAACCTGGGCTTCCTCGCCGTGAAGACCGACGCCGCCGGCCGCCGGCTCATCGACTGGTGGGCCGACCGCCTTCAGCGCTGGTGCTACGACGACGTCCCCGACGGCCTGTTCACCGATCAGCGCTGGATGGACCTGGCGCCGTCGATGTTCGACGGGGTGCGGATTGTCCGGGATCCCCAATACAACGTCTCCACCTGGAACCTCAGCCACCGCCGGGCCACCGGGGAATCGCCTTACGCGATCATGATCGACGGCCGGCCGCTGGCGTTCTACCATTTCTCGGGGTTCGACAGCGGCGCGCAGTTGACGATGCTGAAGCGGTACGGGTCGCACAGCCCGGTCCTCTTCGAGTTCCGCGACTGGTACGTCGCCGAGTGCCGGCGGTACGGCCAGGAGACCCTCGGCGAGACGCCCTGCGTCCACACCCGTTACAAGAGCGGCCTGCCGATCGAGGACGACCATCGCCGGGTCTACCGATCGCGCGAGGACCTGGTGGCCTACTTCGCCGATCCGTTCGACGATTCGACGCCCGAGACGTCCTATTTGCACTGGTATCGGACCCACGTCGAGTCCCGGGCGGCGCCGCCGTCGGCCGTCGCGACGACGCCGGCCCCGACGTCGCCGCCGAGCCTGCGCCGGTTGGTCAAGCGGCACGCGCCGGAGCCGGCGCTGCGGGCCTATCGCGCGGCGCGCTCGGCGTGGCGCGGGCTGTCGGATCGGCGGGGCTGAGAGACCGCGCCATGAGGCGAACGGCGGCATTCACGGTCTTCCCCCCTCGCGGGGGAAGACAGACCGCGAAGCGGTCAGATGAGGG
>CALCIB010000005.1 GCA_937907525.1 uncultured Planctomycetales bacterium
CGAGGGGGGAAGGCCGTTATGTCCACCACCCCCAAAATCCGTGACGGTCAGCTTCTTTGCTCGTGGGCGTAGGCGAGGCGGTCGCGGAAACCGGGGGAATCGGAAAGGTCGGGTCTTCGCTCAGCCTCCCTTCTTCTCCAGCCGCTGGCGGGCCGATTTCGCCGCGGCGACCATCGCGGCCACGGCCGGCTTGACCTCCTCCCAGCGCCTGGTCTTCAACCCGCAGTCGGGGTTCACCCAGAGTTGCTCGGGGGAGAGCACGGCGGTCGCCTTTTGGAGCAAGCCGTCCATCTCCTCCCGCGTCGGGACTCGCGGCGAGTGGATGTCGTAGACGCCCGGGCCGATCTCGTTGGGGTACTCGAACTCGCGGAAGGCGCCCAGCAGCTCCATCCCCGAGCGCGCGCTTTCGATCGAGATCACGTCGGCGTCGAGGGCGGCGATCGACTCCATGACGTCGTTGAACTCGCAGTAGCACATGTGGGTGTGGATCTGAGTGTCGTCGCGGGCGACCCCCGCGGCCAGTCGGAAGGCGTCGACGGCCCAGGTCAGGTACTCGGCCCATTGCGACTTCCTAAGCGGCAGCCCCTCGCGGAGGGCGGGCTCGTCGATCTGGATCACCGCGACGTCGGCGGCCTGAAGGTCGGCCACCTCGTCGCGGACGGCCAGCGCGATTTGGCGGCAGGTCTCGGCGCGGGGCTGGTCGTCGCGGACGAACGACCATTCCAGGATCGTCACCGGGCCGGTGAGCATCCCCTTGACCGGGCGCGACGTCAGCGACTGGGCGTGGCGGGTCCACTCGACGGTCATCGGTCCGCGGCGGGCGACGTCGCCGAAGATGATCGGCGGCTTGACGCACCGCGACCCGTAGCTTTGCACCCAGCCGTCGGCCGTGAACGCGAACCCCTCCAGCCGCTCGCCGAAGTACTCCACCATGTCGTTGCGCTCGAACTCGCCGTGGACCAGGACGTCCAGGCCCGCCTCCTCCTGCCAGCGGATCGCCTCGGCGGTCTGGCGCTTCAGGAACGCCTCGTACTCGGTCTCGGAGAGGTCGCCCGACTTCCGCGCGGCGCGGGCCTTGCGCACCTCGTCGGTCTGGGGGAACGAGCCGATGGTGGTGGTGGGGAACGCGGGGAGCGACAGCCGCGCCCGTTGGGCCTTGCGGCGCTCGGCGTGGGGGCTGGGGCGGTCGAGCATCCCCGCGTCGACCTTCGCCAGCCGCTCGCGGACGGCCGGGTCGCGGGTCAAGGGGGATTCGGCCCGCCGCTTCAGGGCGGCGCGGTTCTCGGCGATTCGGTCCTCGACCGCGGCCGGCCCCTCCTTCACGGCCCAGGCGATCAGCGCGACTTCCTCGATCTTCTGCTCGGCGAACGCCAGCCACTCGCGGACGGCGGGGTCGAGTTTGGTTTCGGCGTCCAGGTCGATCGGCGCGTGCAAAAGGGAGCAGGACGGGGCGATCATGACGTCGGTCGTTCGGGCCGCCCTGGACGCGCGGTCGACGGCGGCGGTCAGGTCGGTCCTCCAGACGTTGCGGCCGTCGACCAGCCCCAGCGACAGCGCGAAGCCCGGCCGGACTTCCTTAAGCGCGGCGTCGAGTTGTTCCGGGGCGCGGACGAGATCCAGATGGAGGCCGGCGACCGGCAGCTTCAAGAGCCGCGGCAAGGCGGGGCCGAGCGTGCCGAAGTAGGCGGCCAGCAGGATCTTCAGGCTCGGGGCCGCGGCGGCTAGTCGCTCGTAGACGCGGTCGAACGCCGTGAGGGTCCGGTCGTCCAGGTCCGTCGCCAGGATCGGCTCGTCGATCTGGACCCACTCGGCGCCGGCCGCGGCCAGTCTTCGGAGCAGTTCCTCGTAGACCGGCACGAGCCGCGACAGGAGGTCGAGGGGGTCGTGGTCGGGTTCCTCGGTCTTTCCCAGGCGGAGGAAGGTGATCGGGCCGACCAGGACCGGCCGGGCGCGGCAGCCCAGGTCGGTCGCCTCGCGGAACTCGTCGATCGGCTTGGAGGAGGCCAGGCGGAACCCCTGGTCGCGGTGGAACTCCGGGACGATGTAGTGGTAGTTGGTGTCGAACCACTTGGTCATCTCAAGCGCCGCGACGCCGGGACGGCCGATCAGGGCCCGGCCGCCGCGGGCCATGGTGAAGTAGCGCTCCAGGTCGTTGGAGATCGTGGCGAAGCGATCGGGGACGGCCCCGACCATGACCGCCGTATCGAGGACGTGGTCGTAGAGCGAGAAGCCGTTGCAAGGGACGACGTCCAGGCCCGCCTCGCGCTGGGTTTCCCAGTGTTCCCGGCGGAGTTGCCGGGCGGTCGCCAGCAGTTGGTCGGCCGTCTCGCGTCCGGCCCAGAACCGCTCCAGGGCCCGTTTCAACTCGCGATTGCGGCCGACGCGCGGAAAACCGAGGTTCGTGGCCGATGTCATGAGCGATCCTCCCTCGTGGAACTCCGGTCGTCCCCGTCACTGTAGGGGCCGCGTTCGCGGACGTCCAGCGCCGGCGGGACGAGGGTCAATCGAGCTCCACGCCCAACTCGCGCAGCTTCGCCCGCATCAGTTCGGCCCGGCGCCGTTCGGCCAGGGCGCGGGCGTCGGCCTCCTCGGCGCGGGCGTCGGCCTCCTCGGCGCGGGCGT
>CALCIB010000006.1 GCA_937907525.1 uncultured Planctomycetales bacterium
CCGCGAGGGGGGAAGGCCGTTATGTTCACCATCCCCAAAATCCGTGACGGTCAGCCGAAAAGGAATCGATCCCATCGACTCCGCGACAGCATGCCCGACGCCGGCCCTCTGGTCAAGGGTTCATTGGTTCGCGGGTGGAAATCGGTACGTCGCGCCGGCCTTGGGGATGATCCTCGCGGGCGCGTCCTCGGGCGCGAATGGCGCGGGGAGTTCCAGGAACAGGGGGGAGCCGTCGGTGGCGCGGACGCGGACCTCAACGGCGTCGCGAGTGACCTTGACGTCCAGGACGTGCCCTTGCGCGTGGATCCCGGTGACGGTCAGCGACGGCCACGCGGACGGCAACCGGGGGTCGATCTTGAGGCCGTCGCCGCGGGGGCGGACGCCGAGGAAGCCGTAGAGCACGGCCTGCGGGACGAGGACGCTCTCCATGAACTCGTGGTCCATCCCCAGGCCGCCGGCGGGGCCGCCCCCCTGGAGCGTGCCGCGGCCGGGCTTGGCGTAGTAGGCGCGATAGCCCCCCTCGGCCTGGACCTCGCCGAACCACTCGGCGACCGCCCTGAGCCGGGCCCAGGCGTCATCGGGGCCGTGGACCTTCAAGCGTGACATGACGTCGAAATAGGTGAATCCCAGCACCGATCCCCCGTCCTGGACCTGGCCGCCCCAGGGGATGCTCTCGGGCGCCGACCAGACCCAGCAGTAGGTCTCGACGTTGCGACGGGTGGTCGAGCGCGGGCCAAACCGCCAGTGGTAAATATCCGCGCCTTGGGAGGTGTCGCCCTCGACGACGCGGCGGCCGTCGAGCCAGTCGTAAATCGTCTTCGCCTGCCCGTCGGTCGCGATCCCATAGGCGACGGCCTCGGTGTTGACGAAGACGAAGCCGTAGTCGACGAGCTTGCCGTCGCGGTCGCGCCAGCCGGCGAACCGGCCGGCCTCGGGACGCCAGAACGTCGCGCCGAACGTCGCCTTCACCGACCCCGCCAGCGCGCGGAGCGACTCGGCCCGGAACGCGCCCTCGGCCGGAACCTCCCACTCCGGATGCGCGACGATCGCGGCCTCCAGATCGGCCAGGAGGTTCAGCGCGTCGTACAGATAAATGGTGGCCAGTCCGTCGTCGCCGCCGAAGGGGAGCAGGTCCCAGTAGTTGTTGCCGACCCCCTCGCCGTGGAGCAGCGTCTTGCCGCCGGGGGCCTTGGGATCGAGCTTCAGCCCGGTCTTGCCGCTGTGACCGACCCAGGGGACGCGGACCAGATGATGGTCCTCGACGCCGAACTCCTTGAGCGCGTACCGAAGCGCCCCGCGCATGCGGGCGACGTTCGCCTTGAGGAACGGGACGTCGCCGGTCCAGTTGAAGTATTCGGTCGAGCCCCGGACGAAGTTGACGTTGGTGATCGGGTGCCGGGTGTCGGTCGCGGTGATGATCGACTTGAGCGACAGCGACGTTCCCTTCGCGCCATCGATCCGGAACCGGAGCCGAGCGAGCGTCCCGTCGTAAGCCGGGTCGCGGTGGACGGGAACGTTGGCGAACGCCTGGGCGCCGTCGGCCGGGGGACGGGCCATGGCGACGGCGCGGCCGGGCTTCCAGTCGACCTCGCCGTCAAGCCGCCAGTCGAGGGCCGGTTTCGCGTCGGCCGGCAGGTCGGTCGACCCCCATTCCAGGCGGATGTAAGGGGCGACGAACGTCTTGCACGCGAAGGCGGGGGTGGTCAGGGTCGCCTCGTCGGCGTCGACGCGGAGCTTGAGGCCGATTTTCGGATCGAACGCCTCGACGGTCGCGCCCTGGAGTTCCCAGCCGTCGAGGCTGGTCAGGGCCTTGGTCTTGTAAAGATCCACGAGGTAGTTTTCGTGGGCGACGGAGAAGTACCAGCCGGTCCCGCCGGCCTGCCGGAAGGTCGGGAAGGGCCAGCCGTCGCTATGCGCCAGGCCGCGGTGCTGCTGCATGGCGACGTAGCCCTCGTCGTCGATCCGGCGCGACAGGAAGACGCCGCGGTAGTATTCGCGGGCGCGGACGGCGCCGGCGGGCTCGGTGGCGGCCCAGAGCGTGCCGTGGGGGAGCCAGGCGTCCCAGAGCGTGCAGTGGGTCCTGCCGTCGCGATGCAGCCAGAACAGTTCCCGAAGCCGCTCCATCGCGGCCTCCTCCCCCGGCGCCTCGAACTTCGGAAAGACGTCGGAAGGGGCCTCCGCCCGCGCGAGGGCCGGCGCGACCAGGATTGGAAACAGGGCGAGGAGGCCGATCGGGCGGTTCATGGGGCGGATCCTACGAAAAGACGACGGGCCTCGCTGAAATCGGTCTTCCCCCCTCGCGGGGGAAGACAGACCGCGAAGCGGTCAGATGAGGGGGACGACGCGAAGGAAAGCCGTCGGGATTCGCGAAGGCCCGTCCACGCGGCTTGGGATTTCCACGGTCTTTCGGCCCGCCCCCCCTCATCCGGCCCTTGGAACGCTGCCGAAACAACTTGTCGAATCCATGGGCGGAAGATGGGGAACCACGGAGTCACAGAGAGCACGGAGAGCGAAGACGAGGATCAGTTCGTCCGTCATCAACCTTTTAATTCACAATTTCTCAATTCTCAAATTCTCGATTTCCTCTCCGTGTCCTCCGTGACTCCGTGGTTAAATTCCGGGGAGTTATTTCGGCGACGTTCCTCGGGCCACCTGCCCCCGCGAGGGGGGAAGGACGTTCATGATTACCACGCCTGAGCGCGCGGTTCCAGTCCGCGGGGGGTTCGCGCTTGCGTCGCGACGAGCGCGGGGCCACGATGAAACTCCGTCGTCGCGACCGCGCGAGGGCTAGACTCATCCAACCCAAGGGACGTATCCATGCGGCGATCGATCGCCCCTCTCCTGGTCGTCGCGGCGCTTGCGGCGCCGGCCTCGGCCGGCGAGTTCCGCGTCGAGCGGATCTTCGGGCCGGAGGTCAGGACCGGGCCGTACAAGCACCCGGCCGGAATCACCGAACTGTCAAGCGGCGACTTCTACCTCGTCTACTACGGCGGCGAGGGAGAGTACGCCACCGACACCGGCGTCTTCGGCTCGCGACTCAAGAAGGGGACGACGGAGTGGTCGGCGCCGATCAGGATCGCCCACGACCCGTTCCATTCCGTCGGCAACGCGGTGGTCTGGGAGGCGCCCGACGGCCTGGTCTGGCTCTTCTACGTCGTCCGTTACGGCGACACCTGGTCCAACTCCCGCGTCGCCGCCAAGATCTCCCGCGACGGCGCCGAGACGTGGTCCGACGCCTCGCTGTTGGTGCTTGAGGAGGGGACGCTCGTCCGCAACCGGCCGATCGTCCTGGCCGACGGCTCGTACTTGCTTCCCCTCTATCACGAGACCGGCGGCGACACCGAGGTCGTCGGGGCCGACACTTGCTCCTTCTTCCTTCGGCGCGATCCGAAGACCAAGGAGTGGGCCCCCACCGGCCGGATCGTCTCGCCCGGAGGGAACCTCCAGCCCGCGCCGGCGGAGCTGGAACCGGGAAGGCTCGTCGCCTACTGCCGACGCGCCGGCGACTACGAGTCGGACACCATCGGCCACGTCGTCCGCTCCGAATCCACCGACGGCGGCCTGACCTGGTCGGAGGGGGCGGACACGACCTTCCCGAACCCCAACGCGGCCGTCGACCTGCTGAAGACCCGCGCGGGGAACCTGCTTCTGGTCTACAACGACAGCATGAACAGGCGGAGCCCGCTGACCGTGGCCCTCTCGCGCGACCTGGAGCGGTCCTGGCCGGTCAAGCGGGACATAATAGGCGGCGACGGCGACTACGGCTACCCGATGGCCATTCAGGCGAGGGACGGCCGGATCCACGTCGTCTACACCTCCGAGGGCCGCTCCGTCGTCAACCGCGCCGTCTTCGACGAGGCCTGGGTCGAGGGCCGCTGATCGTCCTTCTCCGCTGGCCGCGCGTTCGGCGAGGCGTTCCCAAGGGAATCCGCCATGGTCGACCCTGGGGGAATCCCTTGGGACCGGGCGTCAGGCCTCGACGTCGGCCGGGCCTCTCCGACCGTCACGGGTTTTGGGAGCCTGACCGAGTCTTCCCCCCTCGCGGGGGAAGACAGACCGCGAAGCGGTCAGATGAGCGACTGTGTTTCCGCCCGGGGTGATTCGCGATCGATTTTCCAAGGAAAACCCCGGGCTTCAACACCGTCACTCTGGTCCTTCGGACATACAAGGGGGACGACGCGCCAGACGGCCGTCGGGATTCGCGGAAGCCCGTCCGGGAAGCCTTCGACGTCGATGGCGTTTTGACTCGCCCCCCCCTCATCCGGCCCTTCGGGCCACCTTCCCCCGCGAGGGGGGAAGG
>CALCIB010000007.1 GCA_937907525.1 uncultured Planctomycetales bacterium
CGTCGCGAGGAGTCCGAGAGCCTGGCGCTTGAGGAGCGTCGGCGTCGCGAGGAGTCCGAGAGCCTGGCGCTTGAGGAGCGTCGGCGTCGCGAGGAGTCCGACCGTCGCCTCGAGGAATTGGAGCGACTGCTCCTCCAGGAGCGCGAACGATTCGAGCGGATGGAGGCTCGCCTCCGCGAGTCGAACGAGGACGGGGAGGGGCTCGGATGAGCGCCGACGGCATGGCTCTGGACGACCGGAGCGGGAATCCCTAACCTAGATCGTGTTCCAGTCGCGAGCCGGGCGCGTCCGCCTTGTTTGGCGAATACTGGCGGCTTAGGATACGGGTCGAGCGTCGTCGGGCGACGGGTCCACATCAAGACGATAGGACGGGTTCGTCCATGCACAAAGGCGTCGGCGTCAGTCCTGGCGTGGTGGTGGGGGTCGCGTACCGCGTCGAGTCGGTGCTCGGCTCGCGCGAGCTGTCGATGCTGGAGGATCAGGCGCAGGTCCCGGCGGAGATCGCCCGGTTCGATCGCGCCGTGGAGGAGACCGCGGTCGAGTTGGAGACGTTCGTTCAGAGGGTCGCGTTGGAGCTGGGGGACTCGGCGGCCGACATCTTCAAGTCGCACCTTCAGCTCGTCGGCGATCCGGGGCTGGCGGGCAAGGTCCACGCGGCGATCGAGAAGCGGCGGTTGACCGCGTTCTCCGCCTTGCAGGCGGTGATGAACTCCTACGCGGCCCAGTTCGCGCGGATCGACCACGACTACTTCCGCGAGCGGATCATCGACGTCCGGGACGTCATGACCCGGATCAGCTCGCACCTGAGTCGCAAGGCGGGCGATCCCGACGACAGCGACCCGGCCGTCGACTCCCCCCGGGGCGAGGAGCCGGTGGTCCTGGTGGCGCACGAGATCCTCCCCAGCCAGGCGATGAGCCTGGGGGACCTTCCCATAGCCGGCATCGTCACCGAGGTCGGCGGCGGCACCGGCCACGCCGCGATCCTGGCCCGAAGTCGCGGCATCCCGGCGGTCTCCGGCGTCGACAACATCATGGACGACGTCGTCAACGGCGACCACATGATCGTCGACGGCCGCGAGGGCCACGTCATCGTCCGCCCCGACCGCGAGGCCACCGCCGCCTATCGCAAGGTCCAGCGCGAATACTTCCACTACAAGGACAGCCTGATCGCCAACCGCGATCAGCCCGCGGTGAGCTGCGACGGCACCCGGGTCGAGCTTCTGGCCAACATCAACAACCTGGCCGACGCCCAGGCCGCCGAGCAGGTCGGCGCCGCCGGCGTCGGCTTGTTCCGCACCGAGTACCTCTTCCTCACCCATCACGACGTCCCCGGCGAGGAGGAGCAATACGAATACTATCGCCAGATCGTTCAGAATTCGCCGGGCAAGACGGCGGTGATCCGGACCCTGGACCTTGGCGGCGACAAGACCGTCCCCTACCTCGGCCGCCGCAACGAGCCCAACCCGTTCATGGGCTGGCGGTCGATCCGGATCTTCTTCGAGAACCCCAAGCTCCTGACCACCCAGATCCGCGCCATCCTCCGCGCCGGCCGCCACGGGAAGATCTCCATGCTCTTCCCCATGATCACGACCGTCGAGGAGCTAAGGCGGCTCAACGCCATGGTCAAGGAGGTCAAGGCGACCCTCAAGCGCGAGGGGATCCCGTTCGCCGAGGACGTCAAGACCGGCGTGATGATCGAGGTCCCCGCCGCCGCGGTCTGCATCGACGCCATCCTCCGCGAGACCGACTTCATCTCCATCGGCTCCAACGACCTGATCCAGTATCTCGTCGCCGCCGACCGCGACAACCCCAAGGTCGCGCATCTCTGCGAGCCCTTGAGCCCCTCGATCTTCCGCGTCATCCACATGGTTTTGGAAGCCTGCCAGCGCACCGGGACGCCGGTGACCGTCTGCGGCGAGATGGCCGGCCAGGCGCGCTCGGCCTTGGTCCTCTTCGGCATGGGCCTGCGTCGCTTCAGCATGAGCCCGGCGTTCATCCCCCAGGTCAAGGCGCTTCTGGCCTCCGTGACCACCGCCCAGGCCGAGCGGTTCGCCCACCACGTCCTGCAACTCTCCACCAGCGAGGAGATCCGCGCCTACCTCACCGAACGACTCCGCGAGGTCTCCCGGATGCTGGAGGCGATCGACTACGTTTGAGCCGCGCCGGGGTCGCGCCTTGAGCCGGCCCGTCCGGGGTGCTACAACATCGGACGAACGTCGTCGCGCGCCCGCGACGATCGGACCCCCTATTGGAGGATCCCCGCCGATGCGCCTCGCCTTCACCGCCGCCCTGCTGGGGCTGGCCGTCACGATCGCCGCTTCCGCCCACGACGCCACGCCCGATCGCGTCTTCGAGCTACGGACCTACCACGTCGCCGACGGCAAGCTCGCCGAGCTTCACAAGCGGTTCCGCGACCACACCTGCGAACTGCTGACCAAACACGGCGCGGAGTTGATCGGCTTCTGGACGCCGATCGACGAGAAGGACGGCAAGGGGAAGACCCTGGTCTACCTCGTCGCCCACGCCAGCCGGGACGCCGCGACCGAGACCTGGCGGGCCTTCCGCGCCGACCCGGCCTGGATCAAGGTCAAGGCCGCCAGCGAGGTGAACGGCGTTCTCACCGAGAAGGTGGATTCCGTCTTCATGGAACCGACCGACTACAGCGCGATGCGATAAGACCCGACGCATTCGAGGGGAGGCCGCCGATGGACGATCCCGCGTCGCCGCGCCGTCGCCGGCTTCCCGGCCTTTCCGCGCTGGCGGGCGCCGCGTGGGGGGCGTGGCTGACGCTGCTGGGGCTGATGGCCGCGACGCTCGCGGCGGGGCCGTGGCACGCCCACTTTCTTTCCGTCACGGTCGTTTCCTCCGTCTTCCTGGCCGCCGTCCTGGGGGTCGTCGTCGGCGGGACTTGGCGACTGCTTCGAGGCCCGAACCGGCTTCGAGCGGCGACGTGGCTGTCGCTGGGGGTCGCGCCGGGACTGATCGTCGCGGGCCACGTCCTGTATGGGCTGCGGCTGAACGCCAGCCGGATCCTCGTTCTGGACTGGCCGATCAAGCTGCTGGCCACGCTCGCCGAGCCGGTCATGGACCTGGAGGCCCGCTTTCGATACCCGGAGCGAACCGAGGGGGAGACGGTGGTCATGATCGCCACGCCCTCGTCGATCGCGCGCGAGCAGGTCGCCGCGATGGACGTACACGTCCGGGCGCTTTGGGGGCGGCTCGGCGGTCGCTCGACCGATCGGAGGATCCACTGGGTCCGCGGCCCGCTGCTGGGCGCCTCCGGCCGCGCCGCGCTGGGGACCTGCATGGGGAGCGACGCCGGCCAAGTCGGCGAAAAAGGCGACCCGCTCGCCGGCCTAGACCGCCACGAGGTCGCCCACTGCGTCATGAACAGTTTCGTCCCGGCGCTTCAGGTCGACCCCCCCGCCCTGCTCGTCGAGGGCTGGGCCGAGGCCAACGCCGGACGCTCGCGCGCCGACGTCCGCCGCCAGGTTTGGGAGATACGGCGTCTGGGCGAGGAACGATCGCTCCAAGCACTCGTCGGCCCTTCCTGGTATCACGCCCACGCGGGCGCCGTCTACCCGCAAGGCGCGATCCTCGTCGACCACGTCCTTGACGTGTACGGCCCCGACAGGTTCCTGGAGCTGTACCGGACCTGCCGCCCCGAGACGTTCGAGGCCGAATGCCGCCGCGTGCTGGGCGTGGGTCTCGACGAACTCGACGCCGCCTGCCGCGCCGAGGTCGATCGCGCCGCGCCGCCGGAGCCGAGTCTCGCCGACGCCCTCTCCGCGCTGGAACTGGGCCCCGAGGTCGACGTTGAACGGTGGAAGTCGTTCACGGGCGCGTTCGTCGCGGGAATTGAGCGCTCGAAGCGTCTCTTCGAAGAGGCTCGCGCGACGGTGGAGATGAAATGGTCGGCGACGCATCCGGCGGAGGGGCCGGCGGGGGGCGGCGTCCGCTGGACCTGGATCGGTTCCGGCCCGCGTCGCGCGGTGCTGTTTGAAGAGTCGGGGACGAAGGACGGAGATCTTTGGTCGGCCGCTCCAGGGCCGCGGGAGTCTTCCGCCTGGTCGGCCGCCCCGGAGCGATCGTTCCGGGCGATCCTCAAGCCGCCCGAGGAGTTCTGGAGGCTGGAGGAGCATGCCGGCGGCGCGCCCCCGGTCGCCTACCTTCGGATGCGCGCCGAGGTCGACGGACATCGCCCGCCGGCCCTCGCGCCTGGCCCCGGCGTCTTCGCGCTGATCGAACGCCCCGAAGATTCGGCGCGGTTCCGCGTCGTGTCGCTGGAGGCGTTCGAGAGTCCGGCCGGGCGTCGCGCGCGGCTTCGCGTCGAGTCCGAGGCCCCGGTCGCGGACTTCGAACTTGGTTCGTCCGAATGCGTCTTCGACGTCGACCACGGCATGGCGATTCTGTCGGAGGTCCAGTCCCATCGGGGCGGCGGGGAGTCGAAGACCGAATTCCGCTACGACGACGGCGACCCGCCATTGCTCGTCTCGAAGCGGCTCGTCGGCTCCGGCCCCGGTCAGAACGACCGGGTCGTCGAATGGAACGTGACCGAACGCGAGTTCGGCCCGATCCCCGACGAGGCGTTCGCGCCGGAGGCCCTATTGGACGGCCCGTTCGTCGTCGGGCCTTCGGAAGAGACGCCGTGGACGGACCCGAAGACCTTCGCCGACTGGTATCCCGCGCCGTTGGCGGCCGGGGCCGCGGCGATCGTCGTCGGCCTGGCCCTGGGCGCCGTCGGAGGCTTCCGCCGCTCAACGGCGCCTTGAGCCTGGAAAACCGTCGACCGTGACGGATTTCGGGGGTGTAAACGGTCTTCCCCCCTCGCGGGGGAAGACAGACCGCGAAGCGGTCAGATGAGGGGGACGACGAGCCAAAAGGCCGTCGGATTTCGCGAAAGCCCGTCCGGCGAGCCCTGGACGTCGATGGCCGTCTGGCACGCCCCCCCTCATCCGGCCCTTCGGGC
>CALCIB010000008.1 GCA_937907525.1 uncultured Planctomycetales bacterium
ACATCACTGTTGGGCCTCAGAAACCCTGAACCTGCAATCCGGTAGAGTCAGGAAAGTCTCAAGGCTCACGCCAGCTCGTATTTCGAAGAAGACAACGTGATCGTGGAGCAGTGCGGGCTCAAGCCCAAGGAACTCGGCGCGGCGGTAGAACACCTGGGTCGAATCACTCCTGAAATCATCGCCTCCGCCATTGGAGCAACGCCGGCGGATTGGGGATTGGTGAGCGACGACGAGCGTATCGCGTTGGCTGATTATCTCTGGGAGCGTCGTCAGACCATGAGGTCTTGACGAGGTCGCGATCATGGCCGCCTTCTACACAGTCATTCAGTTCGTCCCCGACCCGGTCGCCGACGAACGCATCAACGCAGGGGTCGTCGTCTTCGACGACCGGAGGGTTCGCGCGCGATTCGTCGAGAAGTGGGCGCGCTTGCAGCGTTTCGGCAACAAGGACATCCGCTTTCTGAAGTCGTTCGCCCACGAATTCCTGGAGCGTTGCGAGAGCGACCTGTTCGAGAAGAGCATTACGGAGAAGGAGGTCCGGATCATGGCCTCCGAATGGAGCGGTTCGATCCAACTGACGCCGCCGCGAGGCTCGCTGCTCGACCTTGAGGCTCTTCTTGAAGACGCGGAGGATCGGTTCCTGGCGAACGACCGCCCCGCGGAGACTCGCCCCCTCACCAAGCGCCACATGAAAAAATTCGCGCTTGAGGCCGCTCGATTGGCCTTCGCTCAAAGAGGAGGCCAGGCGGCCGCGCATCTAGTCAAGCGCGACTACCCGATCGCCGGACAGGTGGAAAGCCATCCTTTTTCGCTGGCCATCGCGAACGGTAGACCAAGGGTCGCCGCCGAGGTCTTCTCCTTCGTCGGGGCCGACGCGAAGAACCAAGAGAGGGACGTGAGGGCGACCGCTTGGGCGTTCGACGACGTCCGCAAGCGCGACCGCGATTTGACGCTCGCGGCCTTGGTGTTGCGCGGCGAGGAGACGTCCTCCGCATTCGAAGGCGCCGAGAAGGTCTTTGAGAGCATCGGAGTCGACGTCATCCTCAAAGACGCCATCGACGAGTGGACCGATCGAATCGCCGATCGAATCCTCGAACCAAAGTAAGCGGGACGAATCACGTCGTCTCCCAGCGGTCGTCACGCCTGGGCTTCTATTCATCAGACTGTAAGAATTTGGCCAGGTCGCGTCTTCGCGTCTCGGCGCGTGGAATCCGCGTTGCTAGGGGTGGACTCGGCCGGTATGATGGTCGGTTCGCCATCCCTCCGTCCGTGGACCAGCCGACGACTCATGTTCGACGACCTGCAAAAGCGCCTGTCCTCCGCGTTCCGGCGGTTCCGCGTCAGCGGCGTCTTGACCGAGGCCAACATGACCGAGGGGTTGCGCGAGGTTCGCGCGGCCCTCCTGGAAGCCGACGTCAACTACAACGTCGTCCAGGACTTCATGGCGAAGGTCCGCGAGAAGGCCGTCGGCGCCCAGATCGTCAAGAGCGTCCGGCCCGAACAGCAGATCGTCAAGCTCGTCCATGACGAGTTGGTCGAGACCATGGGGCCGTCGGACCCCTCGATCCGATTCGAGAAGACCGGCCCCACCGTCATCATGCTCTGCGGCCTGCAAGGCTCCGGCAAGACGACGACGTCGGGCAAGCTGGCCAAGCTCCTGTCCGCCCACGAGCGCAAGCCGATGCTCGTGGCCGCCGACCTTCAGCGCCCCGCGGCCGTCGAGCAGTTGAAGGTCGTCGGCGAGCAGATCGGCGTTCCGGTCTTTTCGCGGGAGGGCGCCGACCCGGTCAAGCTCTGCCAGGACGCGGTGGCCGAGGCGAACCGCCAGGGGCGCGACACGATCATCCTCGACACCGCCGGCCGGCTCCACGTCGATGACGAGTTGATGGCGGAATTGGTCCAGATCGAGAAGAAGGTCAAGCCCCACCAGGTCTTCTTCGTCTGCGACGCGATGACCGGCCAGGACGCGGTGGCCTCGGCCGACGCCTTCAACAAGGCGCTCGAGCTGGACGGCGTGATCCTCACCAAGCTCGACGGCGACGCCCGCGGCGGCGCGGCGCTTTCGGTGCGGAAGGTGACGGGGGTGCCGGTCAAGTTCGTCGGCAAGGGGGAGAAGCTCGACAAGCTGGAGCCGTTCGACCCCGAGCGGCTCGTCGGCCAGATGCTCGGCATGGGCGACATCGTCGGCCTGGTCAACGCCGCCCAGGAGGCGGTCGACGAGGAGGAGGCCCGGCTCCAGCAGGAGCGGATGGCCAAGGGGAAGTTCGACCTGGAGGACTTCCGCAAGCAGATCGTCAACATCAAGAAGATGGGCTCGGTCCAAAGCGTCATGGGGATGTTCCCCGGCATGGGCGACGTGGCCGAGACCATGGGGGGCATCGACGCCGACGGCGAGGTCCGCCGGATCCAGGGGATCATCGACAGCATGACCCCGCGGGAGCGAAGCCGGCCCGACCTGATCGACATCGGCCGCCGCCGCCGGATCGCCGCCGGCGCGGGGGTGGAGCCGTCGGCCGTCTCCGGGCTGGTCAAGCAGTTCGACGCCATGGCCGGGCTGGTCAAGCAAATGTCGCAAATGAGCATGTTCGACCGGCTCAAGTCGATGGCCAACCTGGGCCGGGCCGCGGCCCGAAATCCGGCGGGGAAGCTGGCCGCGCCCAAGATCGGCACCGGCAAGCGGCTCTCGCCCAAGGAACGCGAGAAACTCAAGAAGCAACGCGAGAAGGAAGAACGCAAGCGCCGTCGCGAGGAGCGCGACAACCGCGACCGACCGGCCGAGCCCTGAGCCGCGATCGATCGCGACGAACCCGTCCACCCCACGCCCCGACCGCCCCCGCCCAAGACCGGGCCCGGCGGATCTCGGGGCCCATCCCGCAAGGATTCTGGACCGCCCCCGCCCGCGTGGCCGCCGGTCGTTCCGGCGGGGCCCGCGCGAGGGCCCTGGAAGACGAAGAGCAGAGACGAGAGGAGACCGCGAGTGGTCCGCATTCGGATGAAGGCGATGGGACGCCGGCACAGGCCGTTCTTCAGGATCTGCGCCATGGACTCACGCACCCAGCGCGACGGCCGCGCCATCGAGGAACTGGGGCACTACGACCCGCTGTCGCGCAACCCCGAGACCCAGACGGTCCTCAAGGCCGACCGGATCCGCTACTGGCTGAGCGTCGGCGCGCAGCCGTCGGAGAAGGTGGCGGCGCTGTTGCGGAGGCACAAGGTGGTCAAGCCGGCGCCCGGCGAGCCGTGGGAGCTGCCCAAGCCGGCCCCGACGCCCGCCGAGACTCCGGAGGCGGCCCCGGCCGCGCCCGCCTCCGAAGCGCCGGCCGCGGCCGCGCCCCAGGCCTCCTGACCCGCGGGAACGGCCGGCCATGCCACCCGTCCAACCCTCACCCTCCCCCTCGCCGTCGCTTCGGATCGACGTCCTGACGCTCTTCCCCGGCCTCTTCGCCGGGTTCCTGAGCGAGAGCATCGTCGGTCGGGCGCTCGCCAAGGGGCTCGTCGCGATTCACCTTTGGGACATCCGCGACTGGGCCGAGGGCAAGCACAAGCAGGTGGACGACCGACCGTTCGGAGGCGGGCCGGGGATGGTGCTGATGGCGCCCCCCGTCGTCGCCGCCGCCGAGGCCGTCCTGGACGTCGCCGAGCCGCGCGGCGGGCTGATCGTCCTGTCCCCCCAGGGGCCCCGGTTCGATCAGGCCAGGGCCGCGGAGCTGGCGGGGCGGGAACGGTTCACCCTGGTCTGCGGGAGGTACGAGGGGTTCGACGAGCGGATCATCGAGATCCTCGAGCCCGAGCTGCTGTCGGCGGGCGACTTCGTCCTCTCCGGCGGCGAGCCGGCCGCGATGGTCGTCATCGACGCGGTCGCCCGGCTGGTCCCGGGGGTCCTCGGCGACGCCGAAAGCGCCGTGGACGAGTCGTTCGGGCCCGACGGCGGACTGGAATACCCCCACTACACCCGCCCCCGCGAGTTCCGCGGGCTGGCCGTCCCGGAAGTCCTGCTCGGCGGCGATCACGCGGCCATCGCCCGCTGGCGACGCGACCGCCGCCGCTGAAGCCGCGATCGAACGAACGAACATTCCCCCTTCCACGAACGTATGCGGAAAACCGGCCCTCCCGACCCGCGGACGGGCCGCTCGAAAGGTCTCCAGCCATGATCAATCGATTCCTCGCCGCCGTCGAGCAGGGCAGCATGAAAGAGAAGCTGCCCAAGTTCGAGATCGGCGACACGGTCGACGTCCACGTCCGGATTCTGGAAGGCGACAAGGAGCGCGTCCAGATCTTCAACGGCGTCGTGATCGCCCGCTCCGGCAGCGGCACGCGCGAGATGTTCGTCGTCCGCCGGATCGTCCAGGGGGAGGGGGTGGAGCGGAAGTTCCCGATCCACTCGCCCCGGGTCGCGGACGTGACGGTGAAGCGTTCCGGCAAGGTCCGCCGGGCCAAGCTGTACTACCTCCGCGAGCGGTCGGGCAAGGCCGTCCGGCTCAAGGAGCGGTTCACCACCGGCGCGGCGTTGGAGACGGCGAAGGCCGCCAAGGCCGAGCGCAAGGCCGCCAAGGTCGCCGCCAAGGCCGCCAAGGCCGAGGCCAAGGCCGCCAGGGCGGCCGAGGCCGCCGCCGCCAAGTGACCCTTCCGCCGCGGCGTCCCTTCCCGGCCGCCGCGGCCGTTCCATTCGTTCCAGGGAGCCCCGCGAGCATGCCTCGGCGCGTCGTATTGGCGATGAGCGGAGGAGTCGACAGTTCCGTCGCCGCGCATCTGCTCAAGGCCGACGGATACGACGTCGTGGGCCTCTTCATGCGCACCGGCTCCTACGACGAGTCCGACGAGCGGCGCGCCAAGACCTGCTGCTCGATCGCCGACGCCCTGGACGCCCGCCGGGTCGCCGATCGGCTGGAGATTCCGTTTTACGTCCTGGACTTCGAGCCCGACTTCGGCCGGATCAAGGATTACTTCGTCGCCGAGTACCTGTCCGGGCGGACGCCGAACCCCTGCGTGATGTGCAACATCTGGCTGAAGTTCGGCCGGTTGTGGGAGTACGGCAAGCAGGTCGGGGCCGACTTCGTGGCCACCGGCCACTACGCCCGGATCGCGCCCGGGCCCGACGGCGGCCGCCGCGTCGCCCGCGGCCGCGACCGCGACAAGGACCAGTCCTACGTCCTCTCCGGACTGTCGCGCGAACTGCTCGACCGGGTGCTGTTCCCCGTCGGCGAGCTGGCCAAGACCGAGGTCCGCGCCGTCGCCCGCGACCGCGGGCTGCCGGTCCACGACAAGGCCGAGAGTCAGGAGATCTGCTTCGTCCCCGACGACGACTACCAGGGCTTCGTCCGCCGTCGCAGCCCCGACGCGGAAACCTCCGGCCGGATCGTCGACGAGGAGGGCAAGACGCTTCGCGAGCACGACGGCATCGAGAAGTTCACCATCGGCCAGCGCCGGGGGCTGGGCCTGGCGGTGGGCGAGCCGCGCTACGTCGTCCAGATCGAGCCGGCGTCGCGGACGGTGACCGTCGGCAAGAGGGAGTCGCTGGCGCGCTCGGGGCTGGAGGCGTCGCGGTTCAACTGGCAAGGTCCGGAGCCCCTGGGACCGTCGCGGTGCCTGGCCCAGATCCGAGCCCGCCACCAGGCGGCGGCGGCGACCGTCGAGCCCCTGCCGGAAGGCCGCGCGCGGGTCCGGTTCGACGAGCCCCAGACCGCCGTGGCGCCGGGCCAGGTCGTGACGCTCTACCAGGACGACGCGGTCTGGGGCGGAGGATGGATCGACGCGGCGCTTACGGATTAAGCGAGCCGGCATGGTCGAGATTTCGAGGTGGTTTTTGTAGGCTGGGTCGAGACCCAGCCCGGATGAGGCCGGGCGTATTCCAGGCTGGGTCTCGACCCAGCCTACGGGAAGCGTGATTTTCCCCCCGAAATCCACGCGGCGACGAAGCACGGGACGCGGTCGGCGACGAAAGGATTTCAAGGTCATCGGCATGAGTTCCATCAGCCTGATCGTCCCGGCCACCCGCGACGATCCGTTCCGCAACGGCGAATTGGCGACGTACCAGCGGCTTTTGACCGAGCGCGAGGGGGTCGGAGAGGTCGAGGTCGTCTTCGCCGATCGCGCGGCGGTGGACCGCCGGTCGCTGGCCGTTCATCCGATGATCCAGGTGGTCGACGACGCGGCCAACCACGTCGGGCTGCTCCGTCAGGGGCTGGCCGCGGCGCGGGGGGACGTCCTGATCGTGCTGGACCCCGCGCGCGACTACGCGCCGGAGGCGGTCCTCCAGGTGTATGAGACCCTGCGCGACGGCGACGCCGACGTGGTCGTCGGCGTCCCTCGAAGCGGCCGGAAGCTCTGGAGCCTCGGCGGCGCGCGGGGCCGTGTCCTGGCGATCCTGGGCCGGCTGGCCCTGGGGACTTCCGACGGCCTCTCCGGGCTGGCGGCCCTGCGGCGCTCGGCGGTGCGCGCGCTGGTGGCGGAGTCGACGTCGGTCTCGGGCTCGCTGGTGTTGCTCGACGTTCTGACCTGGTGCTCGGGGACGCTCCTGGACGTGCCGGTGAGGACCGGCGCGGAGGACAAGCGCCGCATCGACGCGGTGAAGCTGGACGACCTCCGCCAGCTTAAGCGAGTGCTCGACCACCGCTTCGGGACGCTGTCGCGGTTGATCCAGTTCTGCGTGGTGGGCGCCTCGGGGATGGTGGTCGATCTGTCGCTGTACGCGATCCTGCTTTGGCTGTTCGCCTCCTTCGGCTTCGGCTCGGCGAGCGAGGCCGTGGCGGGCGCGCACGGGGCGATGTTCGTCGCCGCTTGCCTGTCGATCTGGGCGGCGATGAGCTGGAACTTCGCGCTCAACCGCCGACTCACCTTCAACGACAGCCGCGAGGGCTCGATCCTCCGGCAGTACCTCACCTACGCCCTGGGCAACGCGCTTGGGATCGCGGTGAGCCTGACCTTGAGGCTCTACCTCCCCAGCCGGTTCGGCGTCTTCGCCAGGCACCGGCTGGCCGCGGCCGCGGTGGGGATCCTGGCGGCCACCGGCATCAGCTTCTCCACGTCCCGCTGGGTCGTCTTCCGCCGCAAGCCGGCCGTCGAGGCCGAGCGAACCGAGTCCGCCGCGGCGGCCTGATCCGGTCGTTCAGGCTCGACGACGAGGGAGCGTCGCCGCGGCGGCGATCACGGCGATCGCCGGGACGATCGGCGCGCGCATGCGAAGGTCGGTCCAGTAAAAGGCGTGGACGACGGTCAGCCCGACGATCAAGGCGGGGGCGGCCGCGCCGGGCCAGCGCCGGAATTCGGGCCGCGCCAGGCCCACGACCAGGGCGCACCACAACGGGATCGTCCAGAGGAACGTGGCGAGCCTCGCCTTCGTCCCGTAAACGCCCGCGGCGGGGAGCGGACTCCAGAACGTCGTCAACCGCGCCAGACAGGCGCGGGCGAACGTCCGGGGCTCGCGGCGCGCCAGGTCGAGGACCTCGTCGCGGAGCCGACGATCGGCCTCGGGCTCCGGCAGTCCGGCCATCCGGCGATTCACGGAACCCCACCACGCCCGTTGCTCCGGGCCGGTCCAGACCGTCCCCGGCGGGCCGTCGAGCACCTGGCGGTAATAGACCTCGTTGTTGGCGAGCGCCAGGGTGTAGCCGCCGTGGGTGGTGGTGAAGACGAACTCCCCCATCGCCAGGCGATTCCGAACGCCCCATGGCAAGAGGACGCAAGCGACGCCCGCGGCCAGCAGCCCGGCGCGTCGGAACCGCTCGCGGCGATCGCCGGGCCCGAGCGCCGCGGCGGCCAGGACGACCAGGCCCGCGCCTGGGAGCGTGCTGGGACGGCACAGGCACGCCAACCCCAACGCCACCCCGGCGGCGAGCGGGCCGACGACGTCGATCCTCGCCTTCTCCCCTTGAGGGAGAAGGTGGCCCGAAGGGCCGGATGAGGG
>CALCIB010000009.1 GCA_937907525.1 uncultured Planctomycetales bacterium
GACCGCGAGCCCCCGAGAGCGCGCGTGGTTCCTCGACGAGGCCAGGGCCGCCGCGAACCTCCGCCACCCGAACGTCGTGACGGTGCTGGCCGTGGGCGAGGAGCGCGGGCAGCCCTATTACGCGATGGAATACCTTCCCGCCGGCTCGCTGGCCGACCGCCTCGACGGCGAGCCGCTCGAACCCGACGAGGCGGCGGCGGTCGCGTCGGAGATCGCCCGCGCGATCCAGCACGCCCACGAGGCCGGCGTGGTCCACCGCGACCTCAAGCCCGGCAACGTCCTGCTCGACGCGCCGACGCGGCCGGGGGCCCCCTGGACGCCGAAGGTCGCCGACTTCGGCATGGCGAAGCTGAACGAGGCCGCGGCCCGGACGGCGACCCCCTCCCGGGCGATCTTCGGGACGCCCGGCTACATGGCCCCCGAGCAGGCGTTCGGAAGGAGTCGCGACGTGGGGCCGGCCGCCGACGTCTACGGCCTGGGGGCGATCCTCTACGAACTCCTGACCGGCCGACCGCCGTTCCAGGGCGGCACGGCTTACGAGACGCTCCTGCTGGTCCGCGACGAGGATCCCGTTCCGCCGCGACGGCTCCGCCCCGGAACGCCCAGGGACCTGGAAACGGTCTGCCTGAAGTGTCTTGAAAAGGAGCCCGCCCGCCGCTACGCCTCCGCCGCGCGACTCGCCGACGACCTGGCGGCCTTCCTCGCGAGGCGTCCGGTGGCGGCGCGACCCGTCGGCCGCCTGGGCCGTCTCGGACGCTGGACGCGCCGCGAGCCCGTCGTCGCCGGCCTGTCGGCCGCGGCGGTCCTGCTCGTCGCGACCCTGCTCGTCGTCGTGACGATCGCCTGGCGCCGCGCCGTGGCCCAGGAGGTCGAACTGACCGCGTCCGTCAGGACGGCCGAGCGCCGCGGCAAGCAACTCCTCAACACCCTGGCCTTCAGCGCGGAATCCGTGAGCAAGCTGTTCGAACACCCCGCGCTGGTCCCGCTCGTGAACCGCGAGACCGTCCTTCAGGGCTTCGAGGCGCTCGATCAAACCGACCTCCCCGACTCCCCCGACGACCGGCATCGACTCGCCTACGCCATGCTCCAGATGGCGGACGGGCTCCGCAAGTTGAAGGAGTCGGAGCAAGCCGACCGGGCGACCAGGCGAGCCCTGGACGTCCTCGCGCGCCTGTCCCGGGCCCATCCCGAGCTTCCCGACATCGCCTACCACTACGCCCAGGGCTGCGTGCAGTCGGCCGGCCTGGAGCGGGAGGCCGGCCGTCGCGACGAGGAAATGCGCCTTCACGTCGAGGCGATTCGCGCGGCCGAGGACCTGGTCGCCCGCAACCCCGAGCGCGACGCCTACATCGCCGACCTGGCCATCTTCCGCGGCCATCTGGCCGAAGACCTTCTCGAACGGGGACGGGACGACGACGCCGCGCCCCTCCTGGAGCAGTCCCTCGCCGTCAATCGCCGGATGGTCGATCGTTATCCGTTCGACCCGGCTCGGTACGCGTACTTCTTCAGCGCCAGCTATCCGTCCGGCCTCTTGAAGCTCCGACGCGGGGACCTGGAGGGCTACCGCGAGCTCGTCCGCGAGCGGTTGGATCTGTGCGACCGGGCGCGGTCGCAGCCGGACTGGCCCCTCATCCTCCAGCGGCTCCTCCTCGACGTGAACGAGGCCGTGTGTCTTCAGAGGGCCGGATTCGTTCAGGAGGCTGAGAAATTTGTGACGACGGGCCTGGACTCCTGGCGGGAGACCTTGAGGCGAGAGCCGGGGTTGCTGAAGGCGCGGGGGTGGCACGCCGCCTTGCTGGCCATCGACGGCTGTCGCAAGTGGTCGACCGATTCGGCCGCCGCGCGCGGTGATTTCCGAGAGTCGGTCGCGATCCTGGAGTCGCTGGTCGAAGGCCCGGAACGCTCGGATTCGCTCCGGTCGCTCGCGTGGCTCCGAGCCGCGTGCCCCGACCCGTCGATTCGCGACCCGTCGAAAGCCGTCGCCCTCGCCCGCGATTTCACCGGGGAGTTCGATCCCGGGTCGTTCCTGCTGGGCCTCTGCCTCTGCGAGAACGGCGACTATGAAGCGGCCCGCGCGGAACTGGAGCGCCGCCTCCCCGCGGAGCGAGACTGGCGCGAGAAACTGGCCCGGCTCTATCTGGCGCTGGCGTACCGGAAACTCGGCATGCCGGATCGCTCCGCGGCCGCACTCCGCGACGCCCGGGCGTGCCCGTCGGAGGAAGGCGCCATCGACTGGCGGGGCGACATCGCCCTCCAACGAATCGATGCCCTCCTGACCGAGTGACCGCCGGAAGCCGTCGATTGCGACGCCCGCCCGGCGCGCATCGGCGGCCGAAGGGCCTTAAGCGGCCTTCAGTCCTTGATCGCCGCTCGGGTCGATGGGTCTTAAGTCGTTTGGCGTCCGTGAATTAAGATCGTCCTTGGGAAAATCGAGGCGATCGGCGTTGAACCCGGAAGGCTCGTCCGGTATCATTCTTCCTGTGACGTGCGACATGAGCCCAACGGTTCGTCGTCGCCGTCGCCCCAGAAGAATGACGCGGGGGATTAGCTCAGCTGGGAGAGCGCTTGCATGGCATGCAAGAGGTCAGGGGTTCAAATCCCCTATCCTCCACTCGACTAACCAATTTATTGGATCGAGATGAAGGCCCTCGTCCGCGACGCTCGCGGGTGAGGGCTTCCTCGTTTCGAAGCGGGTTCGCGACGACCGCGGCCCCAGTCGGTAAAATGGTTGGTGGACTCCGCCGGCCTTTCGAGGTCTCGACTCGCGATGAAGACCCTTGCGCCCCCGCCGCGTCGCTATCTCGTCGGCTTCGATCCGCGCGAGTTGCCGCATCACTTCGTGGACGTCGCGATCGTCGGCGGGGGGATCGCCGGCCTGCGCGCGGCCCTGGGGATGCCGGAGTCGGCGCGGGTGCTGGTGGTCACCAAGGACGAGGTCCGCGAAAGCAACAGCAGCTACGCGCAAGGCGGCATCGCCGGGGTGATGGACCCGGAGGACCGCGTCGAGGACCACATCGCCGACACCCTCACCGCCGGCAAGGGTCTGTGCGACCCCCACGTCGTCGACCTGGTCGTTCGCGAGGCCCCGGAGCGAATCCACGAACTGATGGAGTTGGGCGCGCGGTTCGACACCGTCGACGGCCACGTCGCCCTGGGACGCGAGGGGGGCCACTCGCGCGCCCGGATCGTCCACGCCCTGGGCGACGAGACCGGCCGTGAGATCATGCGCGCGATCATCGCCCACGCCCGACTTCGTCCCAACGTCCGCATCTGGCAGAACTGCCCGACCGTCGACCTGCTGACCCTCGACGACCGCTGCCGAGGCGTCCTGGTCTGGGACCGTCATCGCGGCTTCGCCCTGGTCTGGGCCCGCGCCGTCGTCCTGGCCGCCGGCGGCGCGGGGCAACTCTTCCGAGAGACCACCAACCCCCCCATCGCCACCGCCGACGGCCACGCCATGGCCTACCGCGCGGGGGTCGAACTCCGCGACATGGAGTTCATGCAGTTTCACCCCACCGTGCTTTACATGGCCGGCTCGGCGCGGCACCTCTTGACCGAGGCTCTTCGCGGCGAGGGGGCGTATCTTCGCGATCGCCACGGCCACCGCTTCATGCCCGATTACGACCCTCGCGCCGAGCTGGCCCCGCGCGACGTCGTCTCGCAGGCGATCACGGCCCAGATGGCGAAGACTCGGCATCCCAACGTCTACCTCGACCTGTCGCACCTGGACGCCGAGTTCATCCGGGGGCGGTTCCCCGGCATCGACCGGCTTTGCCGCGGCTTCGACCTGGACATCGCCGCCGACCTGATTCCGGTCTGCCCCGGAGCGCACTACATGATCGGCGGCGTGACCGTCGACGAGCGCGGGCGCAGTTCGCTGGACGGCCTCTGGGCGGCCGGCGAGGTCTCCAGCAGCGGGCTCCACGGCGCGAACCGGCTGGCGTCGAACAGCCTGCTTGAGGGCCTGGTCTTCGGCGCCCGCGTGGCGGAGGACGTCGCCGAGCGATTGAAGGCGGCGGGCCCCTGGCGGCTGGAGGTCCCGCCGATCGCCTCCGAGCCGTCCGACCGCCCCCGGCCGGCGATCGACCTGGACGATTTGCGGGAGTCGCTGCGGGCCTTGATGTGGCGGAACATGGGCATCACCCGCGACGCCGACGGCCTGGCCGACGCCGCCCGCCAGGTCGACCGCTGGCGCCGCTACGTCCTGCCCCAGACCTTCGACGACCCGGAGGGCTGGTCGATCCAGAACATGCTCACCGCCGCCAGCCTGATGATCGCCGCCGCCGCCGAGCGCGTCGAGTCCCGCGGCGTCCACTTCCGCTCCGACCACCCCGACGCCGACCCCTCCTGGGCCCGCCACATCCCCCTCCGCGCCCCGGCGACGTCGTAGCCGACGACCGCCTGGCCTTCTCTGAGAGCCGATCAACGCCTTTTGACGCCGGGAGACCGTGATGGACGAGCGGGGCCTGGTCGGGTTGTGGTCAGTGGATCAGCGGTTCGCGCCCGGCGCGATGTGCGACGACTACCTCGCCTTCCTACCAGATGGGCGAGGCTGGTTCGAACGCGCCGTCCCGCTCTGGTCCCGCGTGGAAGCGTTTCGATGGACCGTGGGCGAGGACGGGACGCTGACGATTTCGGGCACCGCCAGCTTTGAGGTGCAATTCGTGGGAGGAGTCGAGCAAGTGGCCGAGGGCGCCGGGCTCCTCCACGTCGAGGGACTGAACTTTCGGGTCGAGCGCGAGGGTACGCCTCGGGGAGATGAGATGGACGTCTTGACGATCGATGAAGGTGGCGGCCGGTGGCGGAACTGCCTGGAATGGATGGGCGCCGTCAACGAGAAATACGGGAGGATTCATCGCGACTTCGAAGGCTACGAACCACCGGCATGTCTAAAGTGTCGTAATCGGCCAACAGCGCCGCGTCGGCCGATTTGAGCGGGCCGACCCGGCATTCCAGGCGAACCAGGTCGCTCACGGCGATTCGATCGCCCGCCGCGTGGAGAGTCGCCAACCGAGCGGAGGCCCTCGCCCCCAGGCCGGGGACCGCTTCGAGGCGGTAGATCAGGATGTTGGCGTCGATGAAGACGAGCACCGCGACGCTCCGATCCGTCTAGGGGCGATCCCATTCGTCGCGCATGGCGTCGACCTCGGCATCGATCTCATCCCCGGTTCGGAACCGGGCCCCGGCGGCTTCCCGCTCGCTCCTGGCTTTTCGGAGATGCCCGAACCAGTCGACCGCGCTCGGGGCGGGCTCGGCCAGCGCTTCGACCGTCACCCGCACCCGGCCCGGCGGCAGGCGGAACCTCCCCGCCAACTCCAGCGACCCATCGGGCTTCAGCGTCCCTTCCACGACGTCCCGCGCGGCGTTCATGGCCATGCGCCCTCCTCGACGATTCGGATCGGCCCCGCCACATTCTACCAGTCCGCGTGGAGCCGCGCGTCGGATCATTTCTTCTCGCCGTGAACGACCTCGTTCATTGGTCGATACGGAGTCATTGTATAAAATATATCTATATGATTTGAGTGATTTGGCCGAAGCCAAGGATCGTCTAGAGGGCCGTGAGGCCGCGGCGAGGAGACTGGCGGAGGCTCGTGGGGACGGGCGGGGGACCCGCCGTCACGGGCTTAAGAAACCAAAGCACGGCTCCCGGCTCGCGCGCGATCAAGGCGAGGATCACGCTAACGCCTTCCGCGGTTCGCCTTTTTCTTGGTTTTTGGCTCGGGCTCCTCGCCTTTCATGATCGATCGGATCTCCTTGAAGTCGTAGCCTTTCTTCGACAGCTCCTGGATCTTCTTCTGATCGGCCGCCTGGCCGTCGGATTTCGCCGCCTCCGGTTGGGACGGAGAGCCGCCGCAACCGGCGTGGGCCAGGAACGAGAGGGCCGCCAGCAACATGCCGGGGCGGACGACGCGGGAAGGTCGAGGGAGCATGGGAGACGTCTCCTTGAAGCGTATGCGCTTCCGGCACGATCGTGAATCGGATATTGCGTCATCGAAGTCGGACACGCAACTCCCTCGTCCGCGCGTTTTGGAGAGCGTCGACCTGATCGGCTTCGGAACCGAATAATTTAGTCGTTCGGTCGGCCGGGAAAACCGGAAATGGTGCTTGTGACGATTTTCGACATTCGTTAGGATCCGTGACGACGTGATGATGTCACGGATTCCAAATCGCCCCGTCTCGTTCTCGTCGCATCCGTATTGCGTTCGATGCCCGTCCCGCGCCGCCTCGTGAAAGGAGTGCGAACAGATGACTCGTCGCCGTTCCCCGCGCGCCTTCACCTTGATCGAGCTGTTGGTGGTGATCGCGATCATCGCCGTCCTGATCGCCCTTTTGCTGCCGGCGGTGCAAGCGGCCCGCGAGGCGGCGCGGCGCGCGCAATGCGTCAACAACCTCAAGCAGTTCGGCCTGGCGATCCACAACTACATGAGCGCCAACGACGGCTTCCCCTCCGGAACCGTTTTCAACACCAACACCGCGCCGTGCAACGGCACCGGCTTCGGCAGCAATTGCCAGAACACCACCTGGTTCGTGCTGACGCTGCCGTACCTGGAGGGGGGCGCCATGTACGCCTCGTTCAATTTCCAGGTCGGGTCCGAGGGGCCCATGACCTACACCGGGTATCCCTACGCCTACGCCGTCAACAGCACGATCCTCACCTCCAAGATCGGCTTTTTCCAGTGCCCGAGCGATCCCGAGCAGATCTTCAACGTCCGGGCGTCGATGCTCGGCGCGGCGCTTTCGGGCATCCCGGCGATGAACATCAGCAAGGGCAACTACGGGGTGAACTGGGGCAACACCGATTACGGCCAGGGCCAGCGGAGCGACAGCCGGTTCAAACCGAACCCGTCGACCCACCTCGCGTCGCCGTTCGGGTACAACCAGGGGGCGACCGGCCCGTCGCGGACGTCGATCGCGTCCGTGACCGACGGGACGAGCAACACCCTCATGATGAGCGAGTTCCTCCAGGGGGCCCAGGACGACATCCGGGGGCTGATCTGGACCGGCTTCCCCGGCGCGCATTCGTTCGTCACCCGCCTGGCGCCCAACGGCAAGATCGACTACTGGGCCGGATCGTCATACGTCGACCCGGCGGGGGGCAACACCATGGACAACCTGCCCACCTACGGCGGGTCGGCGCCCGGGACCAGTCCGGCGAACCTCGGCAACGGCGATCTTTGCGACAGCCAACCCGGCCAGGGCCTGGCCTGCTTCTCGCAAGCGAAGGAGGGGGGCTGCTTCGCCGCCGCCCGCAGCCGGCATCCCGGCGGGGTGAACTCGCTGATGTGCGACGGCTCGGTCCGGTTCTGCAAGAACTCGGTCAGCCTCCCCACCTGGGTCGCCCTGGGTTCGATGGCCGGCGGCGAAGTCGTCAGCGCCGACTCCTACTGACCCGGCCCGACCCGGCCCGCCGCGAACGACCCTCGTCCCGCCCCTCGCTCACCTCCCAAGTCGGGGGCGGGATTGACCCGTCGGGAGGAAGATCGGATCGCGGCGGATGATCGGGGCGTCGTTCGCGACCCCGAAATAACCGTCGGGAAGCTCGCCGGAGATCCACTCGACCAGGAAGTCGAGGAGTGGCTTCCCGTATTCCCGGTGGATCCAGCCGCCGCGCCAGTCGTAGTGGACCAGGGCCCAAGAATCGGGCTCGCCGAGCGTCCGCCAGAACAGGTCGCCGCCGTTGGAGTCCTGGGCCGCGGGGAGCAGGCCGCCCGGCTCCGGATGGGCGGGGAAAGGCCGCCTCTCCTCGACCTGGAACCCCGGCCCCTCGCGATAGTGATCGAGGACCTCCGGAATTTGGGCGAGGAGGTTGCCCCCCTCCGAGGTCGAGAACGGGTTCAAGAGGGCGAGAAGGTCGCAGAAATCTCCACGCCCGTAAGTGTTGATGATCCACTTATAGTCGCGCGGCAGGACCGTGCCGATCAGGGTCTCCACGAAGCCCCAGCGCTCGGGAGTCCCTGCGTCGATCGGCCGGGTCGGCGGCGGCGCCAGCGACAGCAGCCTCGCCTGGAGATCGTTCATCCGGACGCCCTCTCCAACTGGGGATTCTCGATTCGAGGACATGGCGCTCTGTCGAAAACCTGAAGCACAAGCAACGATACGCATCCCTTCTCCCCTTGTGGGAGAAGGGAGGACGCATGCCAAACATCAATTAACGTTGCTAAACCAAGATCATAATGATATCGCGTGGCCGTCGACTCCGGGGCTCACGGACGCCGATCCTCCCCTGGGAATCGGCGCCGCGGCGCCTACTCGTCTTCGCCTTCGTCCATGAGGCGCTTCAGGTCCCTTTTCCCGTGGATGACGCGAAGGACCTGCACGGATTCGCCGAGGAAGCGGTAGAAGAGGACGTAAGGCTTGACGAGCGTGCTCCGCACGTCCGCGCCGAACTCGGGCCGCGGTCGGCCCATCTCGGGGAAGCGCGAGAGCGCTTCGATCTTCTCGTCGAACAGGATCGCGTATCGAGTCGCCCTCGCCGAGTCCTTGGAGTCGAGTTCTCCCAGGATCTCGAAGAGGTCGACCCCCGCCAGACGCGATCGAGTCACGGGGACCATCAGGAGCGGCCCGCGGCGCGTCGAGCCCTGATCAGGTCCAGGGTGGCGCGGGCGTCGAACGGTTCCAGTTCGCCGCGGTCGGCTTCCTCGATCGCCGCGCCGACGTCGCGGCGGAGTCGGGCCAGCTTGGCCGCCTCGTCGCGTTCCCGTTCTTGAAGCAACCCGAGCGCGGCCTCCACGACGGCCTCTTCCGTCGCGAACCTCCCGTCCGCGACGAGCGTCTTCACGAACCGCTCGCGCTCGTCCGACAGTCGAATGGTCATTTGGCGCCCCCTTCGAGAAAGCCGCCGAGTCCCGCAGCGTCGGTTTATTTTATCGTCAAAGGCCCCGCCGATCCGATCGTTTTCCCGGCCCGTCGCGGGAATCCGGCGTCGGATGGGGGCGCGGGGGAGGACGCCTTCCGTATCCGAATGGGTCCTACCCGCGGAACCAATCCTGCATCGCGGCCACGACGCTCATGATCGCGACAATCGTGAGAATGGCGACGCCCACCCCGCTCGCCAGAACTTCGTTAGACGAGGCATCGAACCGACTTCGAGCATTCTCGCGCCTCGATGTAACCATCGACCATGCACGACAGAGCCCCGGCCGCGCTTGCCAATGCCAAAGCCGTCAGGGCGACCGCCGAGATTCGCGGCGGTAGTTGGTCCCCATGGCGCTGGGGGTCGTGGAGACCGACCGCGATCGCCCCTAGCAGAAGAAATCCCACGCCGAGGAGACCGCCAACCGTAAAGAGACGCCATAGCGCGCGACACGCCCTGATCAGACGCCTCGATTCCTCTGCTGGAATCCTAGCCATCGTGAGCCCTCTCGCGTCGGACCCGCCGCATCAATTCATATCCGTCCAAGGTCGGTCCCATTCGTCGCGCATGGCGTCGACCTCGGCGTCGATCTCCTCCCCGGTTCGGAACCGGGCCCCGGCGGCCTCCCGCTCGCTCCTGGCTTTCCGGAGATGCTCGAACCAGTCGACCGCGCTCGGGGCGGGCTCGGCCAGCGCTTCGACCGTCACCCGCACCCGGCCCGGCGGCAGGCGGAACCTCCCCGCCAACTCCAGCGACCCATCGGGCTTCAGCGTCCCTTCCACGACGTCCCGCGCGGCGTTCATGGCCAAGCGCCCTCCTCGACGAATCGGGTCGGTCCCCGCCACATTCTACCAGGCCGAGAGGGGCCGCGGCGTCGGTTGATTTTTCCCGCGCCGCGGCGGCGGGGCCATCCGGCGGCGGTCAACCGCCGTCGGCCTTCAAGGCGTCCAGGAGGGTTTTCGCGCCGTTCGTCCGCTGAATCCAGGCGGTGAAGTCCTCGTCCACGCCCATCTTCAGCCGAATGTATCTGGCGACCGCGACGGCCGGCGAGACGTGGTCCTTGGCGATTTCACGACGCAAGGCCGCGATCGCCTCGGAAAGGATTCGGTCTGCGTCGATCGCGAGAGAGCCCGCGCGGGACGCGCGGCGGATCTCCGCCCATTCGTGTTCGACCATCGCCTGGAATGAAGGCCAGCGGACGACGCCGGGATAAGAGTTCGCCAGGTTCCAAGCCTCCCACTCCCCCCGGACGTCGCGAACCTTCGGGTTCAGGAGATAAACGGACCCGTCGAAGACGTCGCCGATCTGGAGGCAGTCGGGCAGGTAGGCGCGGCGGAAGCGAGCGGGGTCTTGATCCGGGCCGTAAACGCGATGCGCTTCCTGGGAAACGTCGTCGAGCGGGTTGTCGAGATAGGCGCTGATCCAGTCCCCGTTTTCCGCGCGGAACCAGTCGACCCGATCCGCCGACAGCAGGCCCCCGAGGCTGAGCCCGAGGCGGGCGCAGCCGTTGACCTTCAAGAGGAACGAACGGTGGGACGGCGGCAGCCGGGCGCCCAACCGATCCTCCAGGGCGGCGACGTCCCGCTCGGCGCATCCCTCTCCCATCGCGGGGGAATCCGTCGGGTCGAGAAGGTCGTCTTGGTCGTCTAGCAGGCGGTGCGCGTCCTGAATCTCGCGGATGAGAGTGACGATGTCCATCGGCATGACGAGGCCCTCGCTGGAGATGGGCGGCCGCCCCGCGGCGCCGATTCCATGGTAACAGGAACCGTCCTCCCCGGAAGTCCGTCGGCGCGGCGCTCGGCGAGGATCTCTCTTCGCCCCGCCGGAGCCTTCCACTTGTCGGGACGCATCGGTCGACCCTATGATGTCCGCTTGACGGCGGCCCCCGGCGACGATCGATCGGCTTCTTCGTCGATCCGCGGGGCTCGGCGCGGTTTTCGGAGCGGGCGGTCCCGACCGGCATGGACACGACGCCGACACACTCGGCCACGAAGCCGCGCGACGACGCCCTCGACCGCCTGAGCGCCGCGATCGAACGCGCCGCCCACCTGTTGCCGGCGCAAGGGCCGATCACGGTCTTCATCCACCACAACACGCTCCATGCGTTCGAGGATCTTCCGTTTCACGAGGGGGTGAGGCGGGCCGCGTCGATTTACGGGTGCCAGCCGTATTTGACCGAGGACCGCTATCGCGAGGAATTGAGGCTGGGCCGGATTCGGATCGACACGCTCAAGGCGGTGCTGGCGCGGGACCTGGGCGATCGGGCCGACGAGGAGGTCGCGCCGTTCGGGACGCTTTTGGACCTGCGGCTGGCGATGCTTCAGTATCCGCTCCGGGTCGGGACGACCGAGGAGTTGACCTGGTTCGTCGCGGAGTCCAACGCGATGCGGCGGGTCCGGGCCGAGGCCTCGTTCGCGGTGCGCTCCCGGATGATCGCCGAGACCAGGCGGTGGGTCGTCCGCGACCTTCGCCGCGTCGATGACGACGAGGACGAGGGGGGGCGGGCGTCGGCGGACGGCGGGGAGGCGTTCAAGGATTTGCTGAGGCGGTTCGGCGGCGGGTCGCGGATCGAGTCGTGGACGGACGAGGACTGGGAGGGGTTCGCCGTTTACGCGCTTTGGCGGGCGTGCCGCGACGGGGCGAGCGGGCCGCCGCCGTTCACGTCGCCGCCGTCGGCGTCGATCCGGCCGCGCAACCTGTTGTTCGAGGCGACCGGCGAGGACGCCGACGAACTCGTCCATGGGGTCCTGGTCCCGTTTTGCGCCGCGTTTCTGGACCGGGGCGTGGCGCGTCGGCGGCTGCCGAAGCGCGAGGAGGGGTTCTGGCGCGCCTTCCGCGGGCTTTACGGCGAGCCGGGCGGGGAGGTCGAGCCCTGGCGCCGCGGGTTGGCCGAGGAATTGGCCCGGCTCGAGCGCGAGGGGGTCGGCCCGCTGGGGTCGATCCGCGAGTCGCTCGCCGCCTTCGGCGTGTCCGAGGGGGATTGGGACCCCTTCCTGTCGGAGACGCTGCTGGCGCTGCGCGGGTGGGCCGGGATGATTCATCACGTGGAGTCGCGCGGCGACCGCGAGGGCCATTCCATCCCCGAGGGGAGCCTGGTCGAGTTCCTCGCCGCGCGGTTGGTCCTGGAGCGGTTCGCGACGGCGAGCGTCGCCCGGAGCGGGCTCGGCGTCGCGGCGCCGGCGTCCGGGTTCTGGCGGCTCCTGAGGGAGCGATCCGACCCCCACTGGCCGCCGAGCGTGGAACGGCGGGCCTTCCTGGCGTTCCAGCTCGCGCAGATCTTCGGGACGTCCCCCGGCGCGCTTCACGAGCTGGGCCGTTCGGGATGGGCGACGTTGCTTCGGGAGATCGAGGGATTCTCGGGGCTGGAGCGCCGCCGGATCCTCCACGAGGCTTATGAGCAACGGTTCTATATACGATCGCTCGACGCCGTGGCCCTCCATTCTCGACGTCCGGCGCCGGCGGGGCCGTCGCGGTTCCAGGCGGTCTTCTGCCTGGACGAGCGCGAGGAGTCGATCCGCAGGCATATCGAGGAGGTCGCGCCGGACTCGGAGACCTTCGGCGTGGCGGGGTTCTTCTCGATCGCGATGTACTACCGAGGCGTCGGCGACGCCCGTTTCGCCCCGCTCTGCCCGGCGTCGATCCGCCCCGGGCATTACGTGGTCGAGGAGGCGGTCGCGCCCGCGGAGGCCGAGTCCCGCCGTCGCGCCCTGCGGCGGGCGCTGGGGATGGCGTCGCGATGGCTCCACGCCGGGAGCCGCTCGATCGGCGTCGGCACGGTCCTGTCGGCCTTCCTCGGCGTGGCGGCGTCGGTCCCCCTGGTGGCCCGCACCCTGTTCCCCCGGACGACCGGGCGATTCCGGGGACGGATGACGCGGTTCGCGCGGCCGCCGCTGACGCGGCTCCGGCTGGAGCGGATCGATCCCGAGCCGGGCCCCGACGTCGGCGGCCAGGGGTTCACGGTCGAGGAGATGACCGACGTCGCGGAGACGGTCCTGCGCGAGATCGGGCTGACGTCGGGGTTCGCGCGGCTGGTGTTCGTGATCGGGCACGGCTCGACCAGCCTGAACAATCCCCACGAGTCGGCCCACGACTGCGGGGCCTGCGGCGGGGCGCGCGGGGGCCCCAACGCCCGGGCGTTGGCGTGGATGCTCAACGACCGTCGCGTCCGCCTGGGGCTGGCTTCGCGCGGCTTGATCGTGCCGGACCACGCGGTCTTCGTCGGCGGGATGCACAACACCAGCGACGAGTCGATGACCTTTTACGACGTCGACCTGGTCCCCGAGTCGCGTCGTCGGGAATTCGAGGCGGCCCGCGCGGAGATCGAGCGGGCCTGCGACCGGGACGCGCTGGAGCGCTGCCGGCGGTTCCGATCCGCGCCGCTGACGATCGGGCCGGCCGCGGCGCGGCGGCGCGTCGAGGGCCGGGCGGCGGACCTGGCGCAGGCGCGCCCGGAGTGGGGGCACGCGACCAACGGCCTCTGCGTCGTGGGGCGCAGGGCGTTGACGCGCGGGCTGTTCCTCGATCGGCGGGCGTTCCTGGGGTCTTACGACCCCGAGCGAGACGACGCCGACGGGACGATCCTGGAGCGGGCCCTCCAGGCCGCCGTCCCCGTCTGCGCCGGGATCAGCCTGGAATACTATTTCTCCTACGTCGACAACGCGGGCTGGGGCGCGGGGACGAAGCTGCCGCACAACATCACGGCGCTGGTCGGCGTCATGGACGGCGCGTCGAGCGACCTGCGGACGGGGCTGCCGTGGCAGATGGTCGAGATCCACGAGCCCGTCCGAATCCTCTTCGTGGTCGAGGCGTCCGCGGAGACCGTCGCGCGGGTGCTGGAGCGGAACCCGGGGCTCGCGCGGCCGTTCCGCAACGCGTGGGCGCGGCTCGCCCTCGTCGCGCCCGGCGCCGGCCGGGTGAGCGTCTTCGTCGACGGCGAGTTTCAGCCGTACGAACCCCGGGCCGCCGCCTTGCCGCGGGCGTCGTCGTCGCGCGACTGGAGTCGCGGCTGGCGCGACCATCTGGAGTTCGCGGAGATCTCAAGCGCCGGTCCCCAGGCCGCGACGACGAGCGGAAGGACGCGATGACCGGCTTCGAGCTTTGGACGCGAGCGCTGGGGGCGGTCGTGGTCGGCGGCCCCGTCGCGCTGACGGTCGCGCTGGGGGGCGCGTCGCTTCTCGGACGACCGCCGCGCGAGGAGCGGACGAGCCGGCTGGTGGAGGCGACGATCGTCTCCGGTCTGCTGGCGACGCTCGCCATGCTGGTCACGATGCTGGCGACGGGCTCGCGGCGGGTGGCGGTCGACTTCGGGGAATGGGTCGCGGTCGCGGACTCGTACCATTTCCGGATCAAGTTCGTCTTCGACCGGCTGTCGGTCCCGGTCGCGATCCTGTCGTTCGTGCTGATCGGGACGATCGGCGCCTTCGCCAGCCGCTACCTGCACCGGGAGCGCGGCTTCAACCGGTTCTTCGTGTTGTACTCCGTCTTCGCGCTGGGGATGATCGCGACGTCGCTGGCCGGAACGATGGAGACGCTGTTCGCGGGCTGGGAGCTGGTGGGTCTGTCGTCGGCGTTGCTGGTGGGGTTCTACCACGAGCGGCGGGCGCCGTCGCGCAACGCGCTTTGGGTTTGGAGCGTCTACCGGTTCTCGGACGCGGCCTTGCTGTTGGCGGTCGTCACGATGCACCGCCTCCGGGGGGCGGGCGACCTCGACGTCCTGTTCGGGTTCGCCGCGTGGCCGGAGGCGCGGGCGGACGTCACCGCGGCCCAGGCGTTCCTCGTGGGACTGTTGCTGCTGACCGCCGCGGCCGGGAAGTCGGCGTTGGCGCCGTTCTCCGGCTGGCTGCCGCGCGCCATGGAGGGCCCGACGCCGTCGAGCGCCGTGTTCTACGGCGCGTTGTCGGTGCATCTGGGCGCCTTCCTTTTGATGCGGACGAGCCCGCTTTGGGAGCGCTCGCTGGCGATGGGCGCGCTGGTCGCGGCGCTTGGGCTGGCGACGGCGGCGTTCGCCCACGTCGTCGGGGCCGCGGGGACGGACATCAAGTCGGCCCTGTCGTTCGCCTCGCTCGCGCAGGTCGGGATGATCGTCGCGGAGACCGGCGCGGCGGGGGTGGCGGGTTGGGTCGGCGGGCGCGCCTCCGGCGACGTCGCCGTCGCGGCGGCCGCCGCGGCGGTCTGGCTCCGCTACGTCGCCCTGGCCCACTTCCTCGGCCACGCCTGCCTTCGGACGTTGCAGTTCCTCCGGGCGCCGACGCTGCTGCACGATTACCACCAACTGGAAAACGCGATCGGCGAGGGCGCTCCCCGACCGACCGCGGCGGCGGGCCGGCGCGGCGACGCCCGCGCCGAGGCCCGCCGCTACCGCTTCGCGCTTGAGCGGGGCTTTTTGGACGCGGCGTTGACGACGTTCGTCGCGGCCCCCTTCACGCGGGCGTTGCGACGCTGCGACTCGCTGGAGCGGCGCTGGACCGACTGGCTCTCCGGCGAGCCCTCGCGCGAGTCGGACCAGGTCAAGCCCCGCCCTGGAACGTTCGACGAGGTCTTATGAATCCCCTTTCGGCGCCATGGTTGGAGCTTGCGATCGGGACCGCGGCGGTCGGCTCGATCGTCGTCGGCTGGCTCGGGCGACCCGACCGCGTCTATCGTTGGGGCGTGGCGTTCATCGGCTCGGCGTTCGCGTGCTCGCTTTTGGCGTCGCTGTCGTTTTACGCCGAGGGGCCGGCGGCCTCCCCGGGCGCGCGGCCGTCGCCGTTGGCGCTCGACGACCTGTCCGCGCCGCTGCTGCCGGCGGTCGCGCTTTTGCACCTGCTGACGGCCGTGGCGACGGCCCGCGCCCACGCGCGGCGGTTCTCGTTCTCGTGGTCGCTCGCCGCCGAGGCGATCGGCCTGGCGATCTTCGCCACCAAGGGGCCCTGGCCGTTGGTCGGCCTGCTGGCCGCCTCGACGGTCCCGCCGTTGGTCGAGCTACGGAATCGCGGGCGGCCGACGCGGCTTTACGCCTTGCACATGGCCCTGTTCGTCGGCCTGCTGATCCTCGGCCAGACCGGCGTCGACGCGCGGGGCCCCGCCTCCGCCGCGCCCGGGTGGGCTTGCCTGGCGCTGACGGCGGCCGTCCTGATCCGATCCGGCGCGGCGCCGGCCCATTGCTGGGTCACCGACTGGTTCGAACACGCCTCGTTCGGGATCGCCCTCCTGTACGCGCTCCCCTTGAGCGGAGTCTACGCGGCGATCCGGCTCGTCGTCCCGATCGCCCCGGACTGGTGCCTGCGCCTGATCGGCCTCGCCTCGCTGGCCACGGCCGTCTACGCCTCCGCGATGGCGGTCGTCCAGCGCGAGGAGCGCCGCTTCTTCGCCTTCCTGTTCGTCGGCCACGCCGCGCTCGTGCTGGTTGGCCTCGGGATTCACACCGAATTGTCGCTTTGCGCGTCGCTCTGCCTCTGGTTCTCGGCGATCCTCTCCCTGTGCGGGTTCGGGCTGACGTTGCGGGCGCTCGAGGCTCGCTTCGGCCGCCTCTCCCTGGCCGTCCATCACGGCCTGTACGAACGGACGCCGGTCCTCGCCGTCTTCTTCCTGTTGACCGGGCTGGCCAGCGTCGGCTTCCCCGGCACCGTCGGGTTCGTCTCCGTCGAACTCCTGGTCGACGGCGCGGTCGACGCCGACCTCCCCGCCGGGATCGGCGTGCTGGCCGCCTCGGCGCTTGGCGGGATCGCCGTCCTCCGCGCGTACCTGGCGCTGTTCGCAGGCGGCCGGAGCGACTCGTCGGTCGCGGTCGGGATCACGAGGCGGGAGCGGTTCGCCGTGACGGCCCTGACGATGTTGATCCTCGCCGGCGGCGTCTTTCCCCAGTCGGGCGTCAAGACCCGCGAGACCGCGGCCGCGGCGATCCTCAAGGACCGCGCCCGCCGCGGGACCGCGGCGACGCCCGCGAAACCGGGGGAGGCGGCGGCGTCCGAGCCGGCGTCGCCGCGGTCGCGCCCGCTCCGCTAGGTCGCTCGCCATGGCGCGGGGACGCCGCCGCGGATCGGCGCCACGAACCCGTGGCGGCCTTCCTCGCGGACGCCCCGGCTTCCGACGGCCGAGGCGCCATCCGGAGAATTCCGCGGAGAGTCTCAAGACCCCCCGCGGAATCGCCGATAACTGCTCTGGTACTCCAGAACGACCTCTAGTAAAAGGGGCTCACCGCGGTGGACGCGACCCCCTCCGATCGCCGTATCCCCAGGGCGGGACGCCCGGGATGGTCGAGAGTCAGGGAGGGCGCGGACGCGGCGGGACCGTCGGCCGGACGACCTGGGTCGTCGGGCGCGTCTCGTCTTCGACGGGGCGCGACCGTGATTCAGCCAATCGATCCGGACGACGGGACGCGGACGGCCACGAGGGTCGACCGCGGGGCCGCTTTCGCGAGGCCCGCCGCCCAGGGAAGGTCCGGGGAAGGCCCCCGGCTCGCCGCTCTCCACCTCGATCTCCAACCCCTTCCATCGACGCCGACGTCACCTCCCCAGGGGACGGATCGCGCGCGTCGGCGCCCCTCGCGACCCGCGGCCCAAGCGCCCGCGCTCGACGCGACGCCGGCCCCGCGATCCGACCGCCCCGGCGCGTCGCGGCCGGGCGGACGCCCCCGAGGGAATGGAGTCCTTGCGGCATGAAATACGCACCCGCGCTATTGCTGCTTCTCAGCGTCGCCCAGGCCGCGGCCGGCGAACCCGCGCCCGTCCTGCTCGACTTCCACGCCGAATGGTGCGGCCCCTGCCGCCAGATGCGCCCCGCCGTCGAGGCGCTCGTGGCCAAGGGATACCCCGTCAAATCGGTCGATATCGATCAATCGCCCGACCTCGCCTCCAGGTACGACGTCCAGGCCGTCCCGACCTTCGTCGTCGTCGACGCCGACGGCCGGGAACTCGACCGGACCTCCGGCGCCCAGCCCGCGGCGCGACTGGCGAAGTTCTACCTCAAGGCCCGCGACCAGGCCGCCGCCCGCGGGGCCGACCGCGGCGACCACGACGACGCCGACGCGGAGGACGAATCCGACGCCGACCTCGACGACCCCGGGGCCGCCGCCGACCCGCGCTACCGCCTCGTCGCCGACGACTCCGACCGCGACGCCGACGATCAGCTCACCGAACGCGAGATCGCCGACCGCCAGGCCAAGAACCGCGCGGTCAACCCCAAGCCCTGGGAGACCGCCGTCCGGATCAAGGTCTACAACGGCAACTCCATCGGCTTCGGCTCCGGGACGATCGTCCACAGCACCCCGGAGCAGTCGTTGATCCTCACCTGCGCCCACATCTTCAAGACCGAGGACGGCCGCAACTTCCCGCCGGCCAGGTTCCCCAACAAGATCGCCGTCGACCTGTTCGACGGCAAGCTCAAGGGCCCCAACCAGGACCAACTCTCCTGCGTCGAGCAGGGAATCCCCGGCAAGGCCGTCGACTACGACTTCGCCACCGACGTCGGCCTGATCGTTATCCGACCCGGCCGCAGGCTGCCGGCCTCCCGCGTGGTCCCACCCCACTTCGATCCTCAAAAGCGCATGCACATGTACACGGTCGGCTGCTCCGAAGGGGCCGACGCGACCATGTGGGAGACGGTCATCACCCGCCCCCCGACCCGGCTGTTGCGGGGCAACGAGCGGCATCTGGCGATCGAGTGCGCCCGCGCCCCCAAGCAGGGCCGATCCGGCGGCGGACTGTACACCGACAACGGCTTCTTGGCCGGCGTCTGCAACTTCGCCGAGCCCCAGGGCAACCGCGGGTTGTACGCCGCGCCCGAGTCGATCTATCGGCTGCTCGACCGCAACAAACTGGCGACGCTCTACGCCCCGCCGTCGCTGGACGGTTCCGGCGCGCTCCTGGCCGAGAACTCGCGGCCCAACCGCGGCATCCGCGGCCAGTCCCCCGAACCCGAGGAGCGACCCCGGCGGGACCGCGACGGCGGCCTTTCGGTCCCCGATCCGTCGATCGTGGGGATCCGTCTTGAGCCGCTCGCGCCGACCGACCCGCGACGGCAATCCCAGATCCGCGCCGCCAGCGACCGCGCCCCCGCCGACCGCTACGCCTGGGCCGCGCCCCGGTCGAACCGGCCGCTCGACGACCGCGTCGCCGAGCCCACCGACCTCGACCTCGACCGCGAGGCCGACGACTTCGCCTTCCCGCCCTCGGACTTCGAGGAGGACGAAGCGCCAAACGATCGCGCCAATCTGGAAGACGTCGCCCCCGCCCGCGCCCCCCGCAAGCCGGCCGCCGCCTCCACCGGCAAGTCCTCCGGCTGGCGCCCCGTCGGCTCCGGCCGCTGACGCGGGCGACCCCTTCCGATCGACGCCGCGGCCGACGGCCCATCTCTGGGACGTCGGCCGCGGCGCGCGCCGGGCTTGTAATTCGACGTCCGGCCTGATCGATTGGAAGGCGATATCCGTCGTCGGCCCCGCGACGCTCGGGCGCGGAAGGCCCGACCGTCGGGGGGCGCGAGGCCGACTCGCCATGAACCGCTCCGCACCCTTCGCGCTGGCCGTCCTTGCGTTTCTCCTTCCACGGACCTCGACCGCCGACGATCCGATCGTCCCGCCCGGCCGGGCGCTGGTCTTCACGTCGTTCCGCGGCAACGGCGACGACGGCCTCCACCTGGCGACCAGCCGCGACGGCTACGACTGGACGGCCCTCAACGGCGACCGCCCCGTCTTCCAGCCCAAGGTCGGCGGCGGGCTGGTCCGCGACCCCGACGTCGTCGAAGGACCCGACGGCGTCTTCCACATGGTCTGGACGACGGGATGGACCCACTCGGCGATCGGTTACGCTTCCTCGAAGGATCTGATCCACTGGTCCGAGGCGCGCCGGATCGAGGTGATGAAGGGCGAGAACGCCCGCAACGTCTGGGCGCCGGAACTCTTTTACGACGAGGCCGGGGGCCGCTTCCTGATCTTCTGGGCCTCCACCGTCCCCGGCCGATTCCCCGAGACCGCGACGACCGGCGACGACGGCTATAACCATCGAACATACCTGACCACCACCAAGGACTTTCAAACCTTCACGCCGACGCGGCTGTTTTACGACCCCGGCTTCAACTCGATCGACGCGACCATGGTCCGCGACGGCGACCGCTTCGCGATGTTCGTCAAGGACGAGACCCGCACGCCCCCCGCCAAGAACCTCCGCGTGGCCTTCGCCGACGCCCCGACGGGCCCCTTCGGCCCCCCTTCCCCGCCGATCACCGGCGACTACTGGGCCGAGGGCCCCTCCGCGATCAAGCTTGGCGACCGCTGGTTCGTCTACTTCGACAAGTACGTGGACCACCGCTACGGCCTGGTCACCTCCCCCGACCTGGCCCACTGGACCGACGAATCCGACCGCGTCTCCTTCCCCCCCGATTTCCGCCACGGCACCGTCTTTACGGTCCCTCGCGCGGTCCTCGACGGATTGGAGGCGCTGGGGCGGTGATACGTCGGAAAGTGAACGGGACGACGTCCCCTCTCCCGATGGGTCGTCTCGTAAGCCTAAGCCAAACGTCCTTCTCCC
>CALCIB010000010.1 GCA_937907525.1 uncultured Planctomycetales bacterium
CCGCGAGGGGGGAAGGCCGTTATGTCCACCACCCCCAAAATCCGTGACGGTCAGGGTTTTTCGACGACCGTCTGGAATTCCACGATCCCGACGCGCCGACGCGGATGCTCTCCCCGGATCGCGCGAGCTTCAAGGCGGAACTTGACTCGGTTCGGACCTTGACGTTTCCGTTGGTTCACTGTATATGTTTGTCTAGAACGAAGGACGACTCGGCTCCTGGAGCAAGCCATCAGAACGTCGGCGCCGGTTCCGATTCACGCGGGATGTGCGACATGAAGACCGTTCAGGCCGTTTATGAGAACGGGGTCTTCCGCCCGACCGGGCCGGTGGACCTGCCCGAGGGTTGCGAGGTCGAGTTCGAGCCCAAGCCGGCGACCCATCCGGCGGAATTGTCGCCGCGTCAGCGACGCATCCGCGAACTGCTCCGTCAGTCCGTGGACACCGACGACCCCAGGCTCTCGGAACGCCACGACGAACACCAGCCATGAACGCCGTCTTCCTCGACACCGTCGGCGTCCTGGCCCTGTTGGAGCCGTCCGACCAATGGCACGAGGCGGCCACTCGGGCCTCGACTTCGCCGAGCCTGGCGGGCCTTCCCTTCGCGACGACCACGCTGGTGCTCCTGGAGTGCGGCAACGCGGTGGCGCGCAAGCCATACCGGGGGCGGGTCGCCGCGATGCGACGCGAGTTCCGGGACGACGGATCGCTGATCGTCCCCACCGACGCCGACCTCGAAGCCGCCTGGGACGCCTACGAACGCGGCGAGGCCGGCTTCGCGGGGATTGTCGATCACGTCTCGTTCGTCGTGATGCGACGACTCGGCCTGACCCGCGCGTTCACCAACGACGCCCACTTCAAGGCGGCGGGGTTCGAGACGCTGTTTTGAACCATTCACGTTACGAGATGAAACACGCCCTCGCACGCGGAAAAATGAACCGAAACCACGGTGAACTCTGCGGTTCATCTAAACCGGGGGCCTCGGATCTCAAACGGAGGCGTGTTCCATGTCCCTGACCATTGACGTCGATCTTCCGACTGATTTGGCCCGATTGCAACTTCCGGCCGCCGTCGCCGCTCGGTTGCAAAGCTTGCTGGACCGCCAGGACGCCGGTTCCCCCCTGACCGTCGACGAGCGAGCCGAGGCCGAGGGGCTGGCCGATTTGGCCGACCTGTTGACGCTCCTTCGGCTGAGGGTCGAGCGGGCGAGGTCGTGAGCGACGTCCCAGGCGCGCTGCGCGACGGATCGCCCGTTGGCTCTCGCCATCCGATCGGAGGAGGCCGAGCGCGACCGGCATCCGCCGCCATGAAGGAATGAACCGACACCGCCGCCCCCCGCCCCGCATCACGCGAAGGAAACCTGAACCGACACCGCCGACACTCCCGCTCCAGGAGCGAGCCACGCCATGATCAACTTCGTCGAATACCGCGATGAATGGATTTCGGTCTCGCTCCCGGCGAACCTCGTCTACAAGGGCGGATTTTGGACGTTCCGATCAGACCGACGAAGGTTCAAAAACGCATACGTGGACCTCGTGGGGATCGACGTGACGGTCGGCGAACAGGGCGAACTCGCTCGCGACGCGCTGTTGAAGGAGTTTCGAGCCGCCGGGGATCGGGACATCGGCGGCTTCGTGAAACGGAAGCTCCGCAAGGGGCCGGTCGACGGCCTGGCACATAGCTTCGGCGTCATCAACGTCGGTACCAACAACGTAAGCGAGTCGCTCAATTATTCACACTGGACGATTTTTAAATGCGGCGATTTTTGTTTATACACGATAATGTCGAAATACCATGCGAGCCCCCCTTACGTGGAGTTCGGCGACTTTCAATCAACATGCGATCGAATATGTTTAAGCGTGGCCGTCACGGGGAACCCCAGGGGGGCGCGGCCGCGCGGCTCGGAATAGGGGCGACCCGCGCGCCTCGTCCTCGTCGGCGGATGCGTCGCCGTCACACGAGGGTCAGCAGGACGATTTCGGGTCGGCAGTAGAAGCGGACGGGGGGGCCGCTGGTGCCGACGCCGCGGCCGACGAAGACGGGGTGCGCGGGGGCCTGGACCAAGCCGCCGGCGTACTTGCGGCCGAACCGCGACGGCAGGACGATCGCCCCGACGCCCGGCATCACCACTTGGCCGCCGTGGGTGTGGCCGCAGATCATCAAGGAGACGCGCGGGTCCGGCGCGTACTCGGCGTAGTCCGGGTTGTGGGAGACGACGATCGCCGCGTCGCCGTCGCGAGCCTCGCCGAGCGCCCGCGCGACGTCGGGCTCCTCGGTCCAAAGATCGGCCACGCCGGCGATCAAGAGACGGTCGCCGCCGCGACGCAGGTGGACGCCGCGGTTGTCCAGAAGCTCCAGGCCGACGCGGGCCAACTCCGACCGGCAGACGGGACCGCTCTCGCGGACGTCGTGATTCCCCAGGGTGGCGAACCGCCCCATCGGGGCGCGCAACCTCCCCATCGCCTCGCAGACCGGGGCGAAGTACCGCGGGCTGGCCGAGACGTAATCGCCCCCCAAAAGCACCAGGTCCGGCCGCGACGAGTTGGTCCAGTCGATCGCGTGCCGAATATAGTCGAGCCCCACGAACGGCCCGTGGTGCAGGTCGCTGAGGAACGCCACCGACAGCCCCCGGAACGACGACGGCAACCGCGGGACCGCGATCGTCCGTCGCGTCAGCCGCAGCCACCTCGCCTCCAGGAACGGATACGCCCCCGCCGCGAGGCCCGTCGCCGTCGCCCCCAGCGCGGCCCTCGCCAAAAACCCGCGCCGCGTGGTTCGAGCTTCCGCCGCCGGCCTCGACTCGTCGTCCATGTTCTGGCTCCTAGTCCCGCGGACGCCGCCGCCCTCGATGCGTCGGCTCATTTTACTTTACATCGCAAAGTGAAGACAAGGGCCGAAGTGAATGCCGGTTGATTTCGATGATCGCGGACGTTAAAATAGGAATCGGAGGCTCCGGCTGGAGGTTGCTTTCGGGTGGCCGCCTGTCCCTTGCCTCCTTTTTCACGCGCTAATTCGCCCCGCCGGCGTTGTAAGGATCAGGCACGAACGCCACGCCGAAGCTGTTGAAGATCATCCCTCCGCGGTGACCTTTCCCGCGAAATTGAAGGCGATCAAGCCAGGGTCGAAATTCTTTCTCGATTTCAGGCCGGACCTCGGCGTCCATGCCCATGCTTGGGATTCGAAAGCCCCAATTCACGCAGTAGATGCACAGGTCGGCCGCCTGGACCGGCGAGGCCATGTCCGAGGCCACGAAGAACGGCGAGGGGACGATCCACCGGGAGCGAAACCGACCGGTGTCGGTTCGGGAGAAGGAGCGCTGCAACCGTCTGACGAAGCGTCGATCGGCGGTCTTTTCCACCTCGTCCATCACGAGCAGGCCGTGTTCTTGATTTTTGCTTTGTTCAAGAAAGTAGAAATACCGTTCGAAAAGGAAGACGTCGTCCTTCCGCAAGTATTCCGCCGCCTGATACGTCTCCGGCTTGACCGTCGCGCGCGGCACGGCAACCGCGAAGAGGACGGCCTCTCGCTCGGCGAGGGCCTGGAAGATCCCGCGAGCGATCTCAAGGCACGCTTGGCCGTAGGCCGTGAATTCGCTCCGTGAAGGGCTCTTCTTCTCAAGCCCCTTGGTCAGAAAGGCCCGACAGTGCTTGCGCCGTTCCTCGCTTTCCATGGGAGGCTCTTGGGAGGCGAACTTGAAGCGTTTCCGGTCCAGCAGCTTGGACCCTTTCAATTCATGGCCGTACTGAGCCAACTCCGCCCCGAACGCATCCAACTCCAGCTTCTGTACGTCGCGGACGAATGGCCACAGCTTGCCGGCGTGGAGCGCCACGCCGCCGCGTACTTCGTAAGGCATCGTCTTGTGGTCGTGCCCGCTCTCGTCGAGGAAGAGAAGCCAACTCATCGCCGCGTCGTCTCCGGCTGGTCGTCGGCGTTCAAAACGTCCCAAACGCCGCGGACGTGGGGGCGATCGTATCACCCTCGCGGCGACGGTGAAATCCCATGCGCCGCGCGAGCTTGAGAAGCGGAGGCGGGGGCCTTACAATCAAGGATGCGGCGAGGGTCCACGATCCATCGTGAGGGAGGCGAGCCTTGAGCACGACCACGACCACCGATCCTGGGATCGTCGAGGCGTCCGTCGGGACGGCCGGATCGTTCGACGCGCGGTTGGCGGCCAAGCGTGACGCCCTCTTGGCGGTGCTTCGCGGCTACGGCCGGGTGGCCGTGGCGTATTCCGGCGGCGTCGACAGCGCCGTGGTCGCCAAGGCGGCCCACGAGGCGCTGGGCGAGGGCGCGGTCGCCGTGACGGCCGTCTCGCAGAGTCTCGCCTCCGGCGAGTTGGAGCAGGCCGCGGAGATGGCGCGGCGGATCGGCGTGCGGCATCGAATCGTCCACACCGAGGAATTCGCCGACGCCAATTACCTGAGCAACACCCCCGAGCGCTGCTACTTCTGCAAGAGCGAGTTGTACGGCCGATTGCTGGGGATGATGGACGAGTTGGGGGTCGACGCGGTCGCCTCCGGGGCGAACCTGGACGACCGCGGCGACCACCGCCCCGGCATGAAGGCGGCCGGCGAGAAGGGGGTGCGGCATCCGCTGCAAGAGGCCGGGCTGAACAAGGAGGACGTCCGCGCCCTGGCGTTGGCGTGGGGTCTCCCCGCCTGGAACAAGCCGGCCGCGCCGTGTCTTTCCAGCCGGATCGCCTACGGCGAGAACGTCACCCCGGAGCGGGTCGCGATGATCGACCGCGCCGAGGGCTGGCTCCACGAGCGGGGCCTGCCGGTCCTTCGGGTCCGCTACCACAAGGGGGACATGGCCCGCGTCGAGGTCCCTCCCGAGGAGTTCCCCAGGCTGCTGGCCGAGCCGTTCCGCTCCGAGATGACCGCCGCCTTCCGCGGTTTCGGCTTCAAGTTCGTCACGATGGACCTGGAGGGCTTCCGCTCCGGAAGCCTCAATCAGTTGGTCCCCGCCGATCGGCTGCTGGGCAAGAAGTTCGCCGCGAAACCCTGATCCGCGGGGCGGACGGCGGGTCGCGTTTCAAATCAAATTCGGCTCGATCGACACTGACGGACGAGAGGCGGCGATGGCCCGGGTGACGTGCCGATGCGGCGAGGTGATCCAGGTCGACCGCGAGGGAGGGCCCGAGCGGGTCGTCTGCCCGCGCTGCCACGCCAAGATCAGGGTGCGCCGAAGCCAATCGGCCGCGGCGGGGGGCGACGGCTTGATCCGTTTCCACTGTCCCTGCGGCCGTCGGCTGAAGGTCCGAGCCGTCGACCACCCCGAGGCGGGTCGCTGCCCGGACTGCGGCCGGGTCGTCCCGGTCCCCAAGGAGGCGGCGGCCGCCGCGACGGGGTCGCACAAGGTCCACGCTCACGGGTCGCATCACGGGGCACGACGATCCGGCGCCGCGATCGTCGGCGACGACGCCCGCACCGTGGAGATGGACGCCGAAGACCTGGCGCGACTTCAGCAATGGTCGGCGCGACACGGGGTCGTCTCCGCGGCCGACGCCGCGTCCCCCGTCCCGCCCCCCATCGAGCCCGAACAACCGTACTCGCCTCCCGCCGCGCTACGGGTGGAGGCCGGCCTGCGCGTCTGCCCCCGCTGCGGTCGTCCCTTGCACATGAGCGCCGTCGTCTGCCGCGCCTGCGGCGCCGCGACGCCCAAGGAGTGAAGCGACCCCGCGGGCCCCGGCCGCGCGATCAGGAGGTCGCGAGATGGAGTTCGTCAGCGTCTTCGACATGTTCAAGATCGGCCTGGGCCCCTCCAGCTCGCACACGATGGGGCCGTGGACCGCGGCGCGGCGGTTCCTGGCGGAGCTGCGCCGCGAGGGGCTTCTGGACCGCGTGGCGCGGGCGAGGGTCGACCTTTACGGCTCGCTGGCGAAGACCGGCAAGGGACACGGAACCGACCTGGCCGTGACCCTCGGCCTGTGCGACTGGGACGCCACCGTCTGCGACCCCGCGGCCCTGCATCCGACCGTCGCCGAGATCCGAGCGGAGAAGCTCCTGCCGCTGGCCGGCGGCCGGCCGATCCGGTTCGAGCCGGAGGACGTCGCGTTCCATTACGACGAGTCGCTGCCGTTCCACCCCAACGCCCTGACCTTCACCGCCACGTTCGACGACGGCTCGACGCGCGCGGAGACGTACTACTCCGTCGGCGGCGGCTTCGTCGTCCAGGAGGGGGAGGACGCCGAGGCGGACGCCGCCAGGTCCGGTCCCGCCGTCCCCTTCCCGATCGAGACCGCGGCCGACCTGCTCGGGCACTGTCGCGACGCCGGGCTGTCGATCGCCGAGGTCGTTCTCCGGAACGAGCGGGCCGTTCGCGACGAGACCGCGATCCGCGACGGCCTGGCCCGGATCTGGAACGCCATGCGCGACTCGGCGTTCCGAGGCGCGTACTCGCGCGAGGCGTTCCTTCCCGGTGGGCTGAGGGTGAGTCGCCGCGCGCCCAGGCTCAACCAGTCGCTGCTGGGCGAGCGAACCGAGGCCGGCGGCCGCGACGTCGACTCCTGGGTCGCGGCGATCCGCGCCACCGGCGGCGAGTTCGACGCGGCGCTCAAGTGGCTGGCGTGCCTGGCGCTCGCGGTCAACGAGGAGAACGCGGCGTTCGGCAGGGTGGTCACCGCGCCGACCAACGGGGCGGCGGGGGTGATCCCGGCGGTGCTCTTGCATCAGGTCGCGTTCCACCCCGAAGGCGAGCGAGCCGTCGAGCCGTTCCTGCTGACCGCGGCGGTCGTCGGCGCGCTGTTCAAGAAGCGGGCGACCCTCTCCGCGGCGATGGGGGGGTGTCAGGCGGAGATCGGCGTCTCCAGCTCGATGGCCGCGGCCGGCATGGCCGCGACCCTCGGCGGCGCGCCCGCGCGGGCGCTCATGGCCGCGGAAATCGCCATGGAACATCATCTGGGGCTGACCTGCGACCCCGTCGGCGGCCTGGTGCAGGTGCCTTGCATCGAGCGCAACACGATGGGGGCGGTCAAGGCCGTGACCGCCGCCCAACTGGCGCTCGAGGGGGATCCGTCGCGGGCCAAGGTGAGCCTGGACGACGTGGTCGCGACGATGTGGCGGACGGCCCTGGACATGAACGCCAAGTACAAGGAGACGTCCGAGGGGGGCCTGGCGGTCCAGATCCCGGTCAACGTGATCGAGTGTTGACCGGACGGAGGCGCGAGGCGTCGCCACGGCTCACTGGGAGGCGGCGGCGGCCATCTCGTTGAGCTTGGCGACGATGGCGTCGCGGTCGGCGGCGTCGAGGGTGGAGTCCTTGGAGACGGCGTCGGCCATCTGCTTGAAGACCTCGGGCGTGGGCATGGAATGGATCCGCCTGGCCTTGTCCTCGACGTCGTCCAGGACGTCGTCGAGCGTCTGGATCTCGGCCTTCTTGGTCTGGGTCTTGGACTGGCCCTTCGTCTCCGGCGGGGGGACGTAGCCGGGGGAGGTCTTGGTCTTGGGGGCGTTGCGCTTCTTCTCGGCCTTGCGGGCGGAGGGGGCCAGGTTCTTGGCGCGGAAGACCAGTTCCTCGGCGAGCGAGGCGGGGGTGTAGTCGACCCCGGCGTCAAACGTCGGCTCGGAGCCGCAGCCGGGGACGAGCCAGGCGAAGGCCAGGAGACAGGCGGCGGACGCGAGGCCGGCGGACAGGCGGGAGAGACGCGGCACGGAGGCCCTCCGGATGGGGTTTCGGTCCCGGAATGGCGGCGGACGCGACGCGACGCCCGCCCGGTCGGATCGAATCGGATCGGATCAATAGGCGTCCGACGAGATGATCTCGCCGTTGGCGCGGGTGCCGAGCGCCCACCAGGCTTGCAGGCCGACCGAGTCCTTGACGAACCGCACCGAGCCGTCCATCAAGGCCATGTTCACCCCGCCGGGGTGGTTGCTGGTGGGGTTCATGGCGCTGTCCCCCTCCTGGCACTGGAAGGTGACGGTGTTGTAGACGTGGAGGACGGGCATGTTGGGGGGCAGGACGTGGGCGTAGACGTGCCGCTCCCAGCCGTCGGTGTACGACCAGCTCAGGCCCTTGTACTGGCTCCACTCCTGCCAGTTGAGGACGCCCGCGCGGGCGTCCTGGACGACGGCCAGGGCGCTGACGTTGGCCTGCTGGACCAGGGCGGCGTTGGTGTAGTTCAGGTTCCGCCTGGGGTCGCGGCTGTTCCCCGTGCCGTCGTTAATCAGCGATTCGCTCAAGCAGGCGGTGTTGGAGGTGCCGTCGGTGATGCTCGCCAGCCTGACGGTGACGTTGGCCGTCGCCGCCGCGCCCGCCGACGGACAGAACGCCTGGGCGGTGTACATCCGGGTCATGGAGATCGTGCCGCTCAACCGCGGCGGCGACCCCGCCGGATAGGGCTGGTCTCCCGGCACCAGGATGTTGCGGGGATGGCCCGAGTTGGCGACGTAGTTGAAATTGCCCGGCTGGAACGCCACGGCCGACGCCGGCAGGGTGTTCCGCGTCCCGTCCGACGGACACAGGAACGACGAGACCGACGTCGCGATCACCGTGTTCTCGGTGGGGTTGGGGCCCATCAAGGGGCCGGAGTAGACCCATTCGTCGGTGTAGATCATGTTCAGGCTGTTGTACATCGCCGTCTGCTCGACGAACGGCAGGATGGCGCAGTACCACGAGTGACAGCCGGAATACCCCGTGCCCCCCTCGGTGGCGTAACGGTACTCGTGCAGCGGGGTGGTCTCGTTCACGTCCATGTAGTTGGCGAAGCCCAGGGCCAACTGCTTCAAATTGTTGGTGCATTGGGCCCTGCGAGCGGCCTCCCGCGCGGCCTGCACCGCGGGCAGGAGCAGCGCGATCAACACCGCGATGATCGCGATCACCACCAGTAATTCGATCAGCGTGAACCCGCGCCGACGCTCGATCCTCATGGAAGCCTCTCGCCAAGGGTGTCGAATCGAATGTAATGAAGAAAGACGAACCGACTTCATCGACCGGCCCGTCGCGTCCTCGATTCAGCCCTCGAACGCGACGTTCGAAAATGAGTCCGGATCAAAAGACCGACGTCCCAGCGAACCTGACGACCGCGCCGCCGACCGCTTTATGGATTTTCGAATTTTATGGTAGTCGGCCGACGCCCGCGCGACAATGGCCGCGATCGAGAATTAAACACCTAGACGGGACGCGGACGGGCGGTCCCGGTCGCATCGGGAAATCGAGCGACCGGCGCGGCCGGGGGGGGTGGCGAGGCGCGGGAATCAAGCGGTCGCGGGGGGGACGTGGCGGGGGCCGCCGAGGCTCTTGAGGCGAAGCGCCAGCATGATCCAGGTCCAGCCGCTGAAGACCATGTCGATGCCGACGAACAGGCCGAGGATGGCGATGGTGGCCGGCGAGGGCCATTGCATCCAGATCATCAGGCCCAGGACCAGCTCCAGCAGGCCGCCGGCGAACACCCATCCCCATTGTGGGAACCGGTGCCAGGCGGAGCCGATGGTCCGAAACGCGCCTCCCACCAGCAGCATCGCGGCCAGAAGCAGCGTCAGGGCCAGGATCGCCTCCACCGGCCGGTTGAGCAGCAAGACGCCCACCACGGCGTAGAGCACGCCCATGAGCAGCACCAGGAAGAACCCGCTCCAGTCGCGGGTCCAGAACGCGCCAACGAGCTGGACGACCCCGCCGAGGATGAGCGTGACCCCCAGGGCGAGGGCGGTCGCCAGGGAGGCCAGCATCGGCAGGGCGATGGCGACCATGCCGAAGACGACCAGCAGGATCCCAAGGGCCAGCAGCCAGCCCCAGCGGCCCCGGATCGCCTCCAACTCGTGCCGCAACTGTCGTCTGAACTTCGGATCGCCGACGACGACCACGTCCGTCGGTCCCTGGGGGGTGCTCATGAAACGCCTCCGCGGGTCGTTTGCAAGGATCGCCCCGCGCGGCGCGCGGAACCCGCCGCGACGGGACGAAACGTCTTAAACCCGCCGCGGCGTTTCCGTATCCGATCAAGCAACTCGCGCGCCGCGACGTCGGCGGACGCCGCTCGTCGCCGCCAATCCCAGCGCGGCGAGGCCGGCCATCGCCAGGGCGGGCGGCTCGGAAACCGGCGCCAGGGCGACGTTCAGGACCACCCGCGCGTTCGGCGAGTAGGCCTTGCCCATCCAGTCGATGGCGATCGAGTCGCCGTTGAAGGTGAGGTTGGCGGCGGTCAGTCCCGCCATGGTGGTCGAGGGGTCGATGGTCACGTCGAGGATCGTCGGCGCGCCCGCGAACGTCAGCAGGTTGCCGTTGCGGATCGACAGGCCGTCGCGGTTCAGCGACGTCGCCGACGACGACCAGGCCCCGGCGGTCAGCGAGATGTGGAAGTCGTAGACGATCTGGGTGGAGGTGACGGTCACGTCGAACGTGTTGTACGTCGCCGCGTGCGCCTGGCCGTCGACCGCGAAGGCGGTCGCCGCGCCCGACTTGCCGCCGTAGGCGTAATACTGCGACGTCGCCGTGCTTCCCATGAACCCCGCCCGGGCCGGCGCCGCCGCCCCCAGGACCAGGGTTCCAACCGCCACGACCGCCGCCAACCGCCGCCCGAACACGCCCGTCATGATGTGGTCGCTCCTTGATGTCGCGCCGAGGATCCGTTCCGGCCGCCCGCCGTCGATTCACGGCGGCATGCCTCCAATAGCACCATAGGTCATGAATCAGGCGCGTGTGAACCGCTGAAGATTTTATTTTTGGCGATTTCCCGGCCGAACCCCAGCCGGTTGACGGCTTCGACCGCGGGCCGTTACGATCGGCGGGGATGACGCCGTGGGCCCCGTCGCGTCGAGCGGCCCCTCCGGAAGGGATGCTCCGTCGAAAACACGTCCGACGCGGCTCGCAACGTCCTTCCCCCCTCGCGGGGGAAGGTGGCCCGAAGGGCCGGACGGGGGGGAGGACGCGCCCGAGGACCGTCGGAATCCCAAGCCGCATGGACGGGCCTTCGCGAATCGCGACGGCGTTCTCGCGTGTCGTCCCCCTCATCTGACCGCTTCGCGGTCTGTCTTCCCCCGCGAGGGGGGAAGATCGTTCCCGTTCCGCCCCGCCTGCTTTCCGACAGTGCATGGAAAGGATCGAAGTCGAGACGATGCGCATACTTCTGACCAACGACGACGGCGTCTTCGCGCCCGGCCTGCGGGCGCTTCGCAAGGAGTTGATGAAGCTGGGCGAGGTCACCGTGGTGGCGCCGGCGCTTGAGCAAAGCGGCGTGGCGCACACGATCACGCTGTTGAACCCGGTGGTGGTCAAGCAGGTGGCCGACGACGACGGCTCGATCCTGGGCTGGTCGGTGGAGGGCTCGCCGGCCGACAGCGTGAAGCTGGCCATCTGCGAGCTGATGGAACGACCCCCCGACCTGATCGTCTCGGGGATCAACAGCGGGGCCAACGCCGGGATCAACGTCTTGTATTCCGGGACCGTCGCCGCGGCGATCGAGGGGGCCTTCTTCAAGATCACCAGCGTCGCCGTCTCGCTGGAACTCTCCGAGCGGTTCGACTACCCCACCGCCGCCAGGCGGGCGCGGACGGTCATCGAACGGATCCTGGTCATCAAGCCGGCCGACGGCTCGCTGTTCAACGTGAACATCCCCGCGCATTCGCGAGGCGAGGCCAAGGGGGTCAAGGTGGTGCCGATGGGCCTGGGCCGCCACGGCGAGGGCTTCGAACGCCGCCAGGATCCCCGCGGCCGCACCTACTACTGGCTGACCTACACGCCCCCCCGCGAAGTCCCCGGCCCGGAGACCGACGTCACCGCGCTCGCCGACGGCTACGTCACCGTCTCACCCCTCCACTTCGACATGACCCGCCACGACCTGCTCCAGGACGTCGCCGGCTGGGATTGGACGGGCTGACGCCTCGCTACGGGTAAGCTGATGGGAAGAAGGGAACCACAGAGTCACGGAGAACACAGAGAGGAAGAGAAAGAGGAAATCGAGAGAATCGATCACGGGCCTCGGCAGCCGACCCGGCGATCGATTAAATCCGCGAATTCATATAATATTAAATATATAAAACAATAAGCAAAATATCACAATTCAGCCATTCTTCCTCGATTCCGGTTCTCGATCTTTCTCTTCTCCGTGTCCTCGGTGACTCGGTGGTTGGATTCCTCCCTTGATTTCGGTTCTCGGTCTTTCTCTTCTTCGTGTCCTCGGTGACTCGGTGGTTGGATTCCTCCCTTGATTTCGGTTCTCGGTCTTTCTCTTCTTCGTGTCCTCGGTGACTCGGTGGTTGGATTCCCCTTCCCCTTCCGGCTTCCCCCGGCGCGGTCGGGGCCCTAAGCTGAATAGGAGACGCATCCCCGTCAGGCGAGGCCCCCTCGGGCGAGGTTCCGCGATGATCTCCAAGAAGACGATCGTGCTGGCCGCGGCGCTGGCGACGATCCTGGGCGGCTCGGCCGCGGCGATCCAGGCCGGGGCGGACGAGCCGCCCAGGGATCCCCAGATCGGCCGGGCATTCCGCGTCCCGTATCGACTCACCGACACGAACCACTTCCTCGTCCGCGTCCGAATCGACGGCAAGGGCCCGTTCAACTTCCTGGTCGACTCCGGCGCCCCGGCGCTTTACGTCGCGACCGAGACCGCGAAGAAGATCGGCATCGCCCCGCCGAAGGACGGCTTCTGGACGCCGATCGACCTGTTGGAGATCGAGGGGGGCGCGCGGTTGGAGAAGGTCAAGGGCCGGGTGGAGGACCCGTTCCAACTCGTCGGCATGAACGCGCTGGGGCTGCCGGGGGCGTCGATCGACGGCATCCTCGGCTTCACGATCCTGGCGCGGTTCAAGCTGGACATCGACCTGTCGCGCGATCGGATGACCTGGACCCGGCTGGACTTCGTCCCCTCCGACCCGCCGATCCCCGACGACGCCGACCGCAAAAACGCGCCTTTGGAGATGAAGATGATGAACGCCCTGGGCCCGTTGGCGAAGGGCCTGGCGTTGTTCATCGGCAAGCAGCCCGAGGACGAGGTGGCCCCGCGCGGGTTTTTGGGCCTGGAGTGGGACGAGGCGGACAAGGCCGTGACGATCCGACGCGCCCTGCCCGATTCCCCCGCCGCCGCGGCCGGCGTCCGCGACGGCGACGTTCTGCTCCGCGTCGACGGCAAGCCGATCGAATCCGCGAAGGCCGCCCGCGACGCCCTCGCCGAGGTCCGCCGCGGCGACTCGGTCGAACTGGTCGTCAAACGCGAAGGCGCGGAGAAGACGTTCAAGGTCGTCGCCGGGGAGGGGCTCTAAGCCATGAACGAACATCGATCCCTAAGCCGCGCGGCTCGGCTTCGGCCGCTTCTGGTCCCGGTCGCCGCGGCGCTCGCGGCGCTCGCGTACTGGCTGGGCCCCGTCGCCGCGCAAGCGCCCGTCGCCGACGAGCCGGCGCGGGCGGTCTTCACGATGTTGCCGTCGAACCACATGCTCCTGCGGGCGACGGTCAACGGCAAGGGGCCGTACAACCTGATCTTCGACCTGGGCGCGCCGATCACGCTGTTGAGCAACCGCGCCGCCGAGGAGTCCGGGACGGTCGACGCCAAGACTCCGCGGTCGTTCCTGTTCTCGATGCGGGGCGAGGCCGAGGTCGACGAGCTTCGGGTGGGGTCGCTCAAGGCCGAGAAGCTGCCGGTGGTCGTCTTCGACCATCCCGCCTTGGGGCTCTTGAGCGACGCCTTCGGCCGACGGATCGACGGCATCATCGGCTTCACGTTCTTCGCGAGGTATCGCACGACGATCGACTACCAGAAGGACGAGATGACCTTCAAGCCGGTCGACGTGGAGGTCCGCGACCTGATGAAGGACCTTCCCGACAGGATCGCCGGGCCCAAGGTGGCGCGGCGGAAGGTGCTGGCGTCGGCCGGACTCTGGGGCCTTCGGATGGGAGCGGTCGAGCCGGGGGGCGCCGGCGTGAGGGTCGCGGCGGTGGTCGCGGACTCTCCCGCGGCGCGCGCGGGGCTTGAGGCCGGCGACGTGGTGACGAGCGTCGACGAGCGCTGGACCACGGACGTCGCCGACGTCCACGCCGCCGCCGCCGGGGTCGAGCCCGGCCGCGAGGCCGCGGTGGTCGTCCGCCGCGGCGGGAAGGAACTGACCCTCACCGTCCGCCCCGCCGACGGGGCTTGAACCGAGACCGACCGCCACGGATCACGCAGCGAGTGAACGGTCTTCCCCCCTCGCGGGGGAAGACAGACCGCGCAGCGGTCAGATGAGGGGGACGACAAGCAAGTGGATCCTCGGGTTTCGCGACGGCCCGTCCGGCAAGCCCTGGACGCCGACGGCCTTCTGGCGCGTCCTCCCCCCCGTCCGGCCCTTCGGGCCACCTTCCCCGCGAGGGGGGAAGGCCGTTGGGATCGCCGACTCGAAACCCGTGACGCCCTGGAAACCCGGAGCCCAAGCCATGACGCGGAATTGCAATCGTCTCGCCCTCGCCGCGGCCTGCCTCGCCCTGGCGGTCCTCGTCGGCTGCACCGAGCCCAAGCACGTCGGCGGCAAAAAGAAGAACGCCGTCGCCCACGCCCCGGCCGCGGCGGTCGAGAAGCAGGAGCCCGAGTTCATCGTCGGCAAGCGGACCAAGGAGATCGTCCCGGTCGGCTCCGAGGCCGCCCAGGGCGCGAACGTCGTCGCCAAGCCCACGATCACCGCCAAGGATCCGATCACCCTCCAGGGCAACGCCTACGTCACGATGATCGGCAAGACGTCGATCCTTCAGATCCAGCACGCCGTGGACCTCTACCACGCGACCAACGACCGCTACCCGGCCAACTACGACGAGTTCATGGCCGAGATCATCCAGGCCAACAACATCGCCCTGCCCCAACTCCCCGCGTACCAAAAATACGGCTACGACGAGCCAAGCCACAGCCTGGTGATCCTGGAATACCCGCACTAAGGAGAGCCGCGCCCGACGCGGGAGTCCTCGCTGGCGGTGTTTGGCGAGGACTCCCTTGATTCGCCCGTCACTTCGCCAGCGGGGTGATGACGATCTCGCGGAACTCCATGGGGGCGCCCTCGGATTGGAGGCAGATCGCGCCGCGGGTGACGCTGCAATTCGTCGCCTCGTTGACCAGATGGCCGTTGACGTTCACCTGGATGGTGGAGCCTCGGCAGACGATCTCCATGCGGTTCCACTCGCCCGTCGGCTTTTCCGAGTCCTCGGTCAGGTTCTTGTAGCGGCGGTCGGTCCTGCGGGCCGTCTCGTCGGGGACGTCGAGTTCCGTGCCGATGATCCAGAAGTCGCCGGCGTCGTCCTTGGCGAGTTGAACCTCGATCGACCTGGGCCAGACCCCGAGGGCGCGGGGCGTGGAGGCGTGGACGAGCACGCCGCCGTTGCCCCCTTGCGTCCCGGCCGGCCATCGCCATTCGAGGGCGAGCGCGTAGTCGCCGTATTCCTTCTCCGTCTTGAGATACCCGATGGGCCGACCCGCGCACTTGAGAACGCCGTCGGCGACGGTCCAGGTCCCGGCCGGTTCGCCGCTCCCCTCGTCGGCCACGACGGACCATCCCTCAAGGTCCCGCCCGTTGAAGAGCCGGATCGAACGATCTTGCGCGAGCGCGGGCGCCACCCAAACGAAGAGAGAGAGGCCGATCAACGCGGGTCTCATGACGACGTCCCCAAGAGTGTCGAGCGTCCGACCGGGGCCGGGCGCCACGCGCGCGACGGCCGCCGGTCGAGGATTATAGTCGCCCCGCGCGCCGCGTGCGACGACCGGACGGCGCGTTGGCGGACCAGACCCTCAGCGATCGCCGCGGAGGACGCGGACGGCGGCGACGGGGGGCTCGACGCCCTCGAAGGCGATTCGGAAGTCGGCCCCGGCGTTCTGGACGCCTCCGAACCGGGCGTCGGAGACGTCGAAGCGGGCCGTCCTCCAGGCGCGGGAGCCGGATAGCCGCTCGGCCCGCGCGTTCTTGTAGGCGCCTCCCATCGTCGCCTTCCCGTCGGTCGAGTCGTACTGAAGGACGAGCGCGCCGGGAGCGGCGTCGTAATAGTCGACCTCGACGGTCACGCGCATCGGCGGGGGAGTCTTGAAGCCGTCGTCGACGCGGAAGTACAGGTAGCGGCCGGCGCTCACGCCCGTCGTCGGCTTCCGCGCGGGCTTGCCGTCGATGATGGTCGGGACCGACTCGCCGTCGGCGGCGTCGAGCCGTTCCAGGCCCTTCGCCGCGTCGTCGGCGCCCAGGGTCGTGGAGACCGCCTCCGCGCCGGTGTAGGGGGTCTTCGGCGGGGGCGGGACGATCCCTTGTTTGAACATGTCGACGTATTTTCGGGTCATGTCGATGTACTTGCGGCCGTACTCGCGGGCCTCGGCGATGGTGGTCCCCTCGTGGAACTCGTTCCAGGTCTCGACGATGACGATCCTGGGCTGGCGGTTGAGGGCTTTGAGCCAGGCGCGCTCGTAGAACGCGCCGTCTTCGCGGTCGACGACCAGGGGTTCGCGGCCGGGGACGGCGGAATGGTCGTAGCCGGGGCCGATCTCGGCGACCCGTCCCAAAAAGTTGGGGCTGACCGCGCCTCCCCAGGCGTAGACGTCGTCGGCCTCGACCTTCCAGGAGACCTCTTTAATCACGTGGGGGACCAGGCCGCCGAACCGCTTGGGGAACTCGGCCTTGAGGTGGTCGATGCACGACTGGTCGTGATCCTTGGCGAAGCTCGCGGCGTACAGGTCGATGATCGGCCGGCCGTCCAGAAGCGCCCAGTGACGGGGGGGGATCATGGAGAAGAAGCTCTGGATGGTGGCGTAAAACCAGATGCGGCCGTAGTCGGTGGTCAGGTCGGCGTGATAGCCCCAGGCGTTGGATTTGAGCGTCGACGTGTCGTAGAAGAGGCCGACGGCCGGCGGTCGGATCCCCTCGGCCTTCAACTCGTCGAGCGCCTTCACCAGGGGCGGCAGGCCCTCGAAGCTCCAGTGCATCGGCGTCCCCGGTTTCTGGTCGGCGGGGGTGCCCCAGAAGACCGGCAAGACGACGTCGATCCCCGCGGCGATCATGTCCTTGAGCTGCTGCTTGTGCCAGGCGACGTTCCTGTACGAGAAGCCCTCCAACGTCGGCGGGTGGGTGGTCAGGGCGTCGGTGCCGTCGCCATCGACGACGTGGGCTTTCGAAGGGGCGTCGTACCAGTAGAAGTAGTGGGTCATGACGATCTTGTCGTCGGGACCGAACCGGCGGGCGTCGGCGAAGTCGCCCGGCTTCAGGTCGACGTAAGGCCCCGGGGGCGGCGGGATCGGCAAGGCCGGCGCGGGCTGGGCGCATGCGGCCGGGACCGCGAGGACGATGCTGGCGACGGCCGCGAGGGTCCGGCTTCGAATCGTTCGGATCATGGCGACGACTCCCCGCCGGCCGCGACGGTGATCCGTCGGGCCGGCTGTCGCTGGCGGGACGTTGAGGCGGGAAGGACGGACCCGCGCGAGGTCCGAATCCGGCCGCGATTATCGACCCGACGACCGCCCGAGGCAAGGGCGCCGCGCGGGGATGGCGGATCGTCGCCCCGAAGTTTATCATCGGGGCTTCCTCCGGAATTCACGCCGACTCGCGCGAGGGTATGCAAATGTTAAACGTCCGATACGTCCTTGGGATCGCGCTGGCGCTCGCGCCGGCGGTCGCCGCGACGGCCGAGGAGGCGCCGGCGTTCCGGCCGCCGTCGGTGCCGTTGATCGCCCACGACCCGTACTTCAGCGTCTGGTCCCACGCCGACAAACTCACCGACGACGCCACCCGCCACTGGACCGCCGCGCCCCAACCGCTGTGCGGCCTGGTCCGGATCGACGGCGAGACCTACCGGATCATGGGCGCCGAGCCCAAGGACGTCCCGGCGCTCGAGCAGGTCTCGCTTGAGGTCCGGCCGACCAAGACGATCTACAAGTTCCAGAACGACGCCGCGGCCGTGGAACTGACGTTCCTGGGGATGGCGGTGCCGTACAACCTGGAGATGCTCGCGAGCCCCGTCACCTACATATCATGGCGGGTCGAGTCCCGCGACGGCGAGCCGCACGAGGCGTCGGTCTTCCTGAGCGCCACGGGGCATCTGGCGGTCAACACGCCCGACCAGGCGGTCGTCTGGGGTCGCGAGGAGATGGGGCCGGTGAAGGCGGTCAAGATCGGCTCGCAGGAGCAGCCGATCCTGGAGCGCCGCGGCGACGGCACGCGGATCGACTGGGGATCGCTGTACCTGGCCTCCGGCCAGCCCCGGACGGTCCTGGCCGCCGCCCCCGCCGCGACGCTCGCGGCCACCTTCGCCAGGGACGGCGGCCTGCCGGCCGAGGACGACAAGGCCATGCCCCGCAAGGTCGCCGACGGCGCGCCGGCCGTCGCGCTGGCGACCGCGTTGGGGACCGTCAAGCCCGACGCCCCGGCCTCCACGTTCGCCATGATCGCCTACGACGACGACTACGCCATCGACTACATGGACGAATGGCTCGTCGGCTTCTGGAAGCACCGCCTCCAGGAGCAGGGCAAGGGGAAGGCCCAGCCCTTCACGGCGCTCCTCCTGAAGCATCACCTCCGCAAGGACGTCTACGAGAAATACTGCGACAGCTTCGACAAGCGGCTGGTCGACGTGCTGACCGAACTGGGAGGCCGGGAGTACGCCGAGATCGGCGCCCTGGCGCATCGCCAGTCGCTGGCCGGCGCGACCCTCGCGGCCGACTCCAAGGGGATGCCACTTTGGTACACCAAGGAGAACTCCTCCAACGGCTGCATCGCCACCGTGGACATCGCCTACCCGCAGTTCCCCCACCTGATCCTCTTCAACCCGCTGCTGGCCAAGGCGATGCTGGTCCCGGTGCTCGACTACTCGGCCTCCCCGCGCTGGCCGTGGCCGTTCGCCCCGCACGACCTCGGCACCTACCCGGCGGCCACCGGCCAGGTCTACGGCGGCGGCGAGCGCTCCGAGGAGAACCAGATGCCGGTGGAGGAGAGCGGCAACATGCTGCTCATGGTCGCCGCGATCGCCCACGTCGACAAGAACGCCGAGTTCGCCGCCAGGTACTGGCCGACCTTGACGAAGTGGGCCGAATACTGCGAGCGCGAGGGGTTCGACCCGGCCAACCAGCTTTGCACCGACGACTTCTCCGGCCACCTCGCCCGCAACGCCAACCTGTCCGTCAAGGCGATCCTCGGCATGGCCGCCTTCGGCAAAATGGCCGCCATGCGCGGCGAGGACGACCAGGCCAAGCACTACACGGACGCCGCCAGGGAACTCGCCCGCAAGTGGATGACGATGGCCGACGCCGGCGACCACTACCGGCTCACCTTCGACCCCGGCGACACCTGGAGCATGAAGTACAACCTGATCTGGGACAAGATCCTCGGTCTGGACGTCTTCCCCCCGGAGGTCGTTGAGAAGGAGCTGGCCTTTTATTCCAAGCACTTCAACAAGTACGGCCTGCCCCTGGACTCGCGCAAGGCGTTCACCAAGACCGACTGGCTGGTCTGGACGGCCTCGCTGGCGTCGGACAAGGCGACGTTCGAGTCGTTCGTCAAGCCGATCCACAAGATGCTGAACGAGACCGCCGACCGCGTCCCGTTCACCGACTGGTACTGGACCGACTCCGCCAAGCACGCCGGCTTCCGGGCCCGTCCGGTCATCGGCGGGGTCTTCATTCGGGCCTTGACCGACGCCCAGCCGTACTGGCGGAGCTGTCTGGAACTGGCCAGGGCCGACGCCAAGACCCTCGGCCTGGGCCGCGACTGGGCGCCCCAGCCGGTGCCGCGGACGGTCGTCCCGCTGGTGAAGACCGCGCGCGACGAGGCGACGACCTGGAAGTACGTCCTCGACCCGCCGCCGGGCGCCTGGATGGGACCGGATTACGACGACCGCGAGTGGAAGGCCGGCAAGGCGGGCTTCGGCACCAGGGAAACCCCCGGCGCCGTCGTCGGCACCGTCTGGGACGGCCCGGAAATCTGGATCCGGCGCGCCATCGACGTCCCCCGGGAGGCCGTCGACGCCGGCGCGGACCTTCGACTCTACGTCCACCACGACGAGGACGCCGAGATCTACTTGAACGGCGTCCTGGCGGCCAGGCTCGGCGGCTACACCAGCGAGTACCGCCCCTTCCGGATCAGCCCCGAGGCGCTCAAGACGCTGAAGCCCGGCAAGAACGTCCTCGCCGTCCACTGCCGCCAAACCCAGGGCGGCCAGTACATCGACGTCGGCCTCGCCAAGCTCCAGGCCGCCCACTGACCCCGAACGCGACTCCGCGAAATGCCACGAAGCAACCGCGCCGTCCCCTCTCCCGCCGGGAGAGGGTGGCCCGAAGGGCCGGGTGAGGGTCGTCGCGCTTCGGAGGCGCCCCGGGTTTGCGTCATCCCGACCCGACGCTCCTTCCGAAGCGCCGCGACCCTCGCGAGCCGTCGCCAAACGGCCTTCTCCCCTTGAGGGAGAAGGTGGCCGAAGGCCGGATGAGGGGTCGCGCGACC
>CALCIB010000011.1 GCA_937907525.1 uncultured Planctomycetales bacterium
TGATCGCCGCGGCCTCCGAAAAAGTGTCGGGTCGTCAGCCCGGCGGGAGAGGGGAGGATTCAGACGGCCTCGCCGGGGGCGCGCGGCGCGCCGAACAGCATCGACATGAACAGCGGAGCCGCCCGAAGATGCCCCATGGATTACGAATCGGCATGCTCGTCGCGCTCGCCCTCCCGCCCGCCGCGAGCGCCCAGTCGGCCGCCCCCCGCGACGGCGTCCACGCCCTCGGCAGGCTGCTGCCGGCGACCGGGCTGATCACCGTCGGCTCGCGACCCGGCCAACGCATCGACGAGATCGACGTGGACGTCGGCGACGACGTGAAGGCCGGGGACGTCCTCGCCGTCCTGGAGGGCCGCGGGCAGGCCGAGGCGCAACTCCGTCTCGCCTTGACGCAACAGCGCGTGGCGAAGTTCCAGCGCCAGGCGAAGATCGACCAGTTCGCGCTGGAGCGGGAACGGTTCGAGAAGACCCACGCGCCCAGGGCCGAGGCCGCGAAGACCGTCGCCGACGCCCTCCGCAAGCTGCTCGACCGCGCCACGCCGCTGTACAAGATCGGCGACGCCGCCGCGAACGTCGCGCCGGGGACCGTCGACAAGGCCAAGCTGGAGGACGAGGGCAAGTACGTCGAACTCCTCGCCAAGACCGTCCAGGCCGAGCTGGACGTGAAGCTCCTGGAAGCCGAGAAGGCCCTGACCGAGAAAAAGAACGCCCTGGAGGACGCCCAGGTCGCGCTGGCCGACGCGGAGAAAAAGACGTTCGGCAACCCCGAGTTCGACGTCCCCGACGATCAATACGCCCTGGCCCAGGCCGCCGTGGAGGCGGTCGTGGTGAGGGCGCCCCGCGACGGCAAGATCCTCGACGTCACGGCCCACGCCGGCGAGGTCGGCACGGGGCAACTGATGCTGATGGGCGACGTATCCAAAATGGTCGCCGAGGCCGAGGTCTTCCAGTCCGACGCGCTCCGCGTGAAGGTCGGCGACGCGGCGACGGTCAAGATCCTCGACCAGGCCGTCGCCGGCAAGGTGACGCGGGTCGGGACCGTCGTCGGCCGCAACCAGGTGGCCAACCCGGACCCCCGGGCGCTCAAGGACGTGCGGGTGGTGAAGATCCAGGTGACGCTGGACGACTCCGAACCGGCGGCGCGGCTGGTGAACATGGAGGCCGAGGTCGTCATCACGCCGAGCGGAGGCGGTTGAGTGCTCGGGATGCGCAACCCCCCCCTGGCGTGGCGGAACGTGGCCCACGGCGGCCGACGGTCGATCGCGGCGATCTCCGGCGTGGCGTTCTCGCTGGTGATGGTCCTGCTCCAACTGGGGTTCCTCCAGGCGGTTCGGATCACCGCGGCCAACAACTTCGAGGTGCTGGACTTCGACGTGCTCCTGACCTCCACCCGCTTCGAGCAGTTCTACGCGCCCGGCTTCATGCCGATGGAACGGCTGCGGCAGGCGCTGGAGACCGCCACGGTCGAATCGGCGTCGCCGTTGTACGCGACGTTCGCGCTTTGGCGATGCCCCCCCAACCCGCTGGACGACCCGCCCGGCGACTCGGCCCCGCCCCCGAGCGCGCTGGCGCGATGGCTGGCGGGGCCGAACTCGCCCCGGCCGCTTCAGCGCCGGCAACTCTTCGCCATGGGCTTCGACCTGGACCGCCCCCCGTTCCTGCCGCCGATCCTGGACGCGATCGAGGCGAACGAGGCCGGGCTCCGCGTTCCCGGCCACGTCCTGCTCAACGCGCTTTCCCACCCCGACTTCGGCTGGTGGGCCCGCGACCGCTTCCACGACTGGGAGATGGAGAAGACGGCCGTGAAGGTCGTCGGCGGCTTCGAGATGCTCCGCGGCTTCGCGGCCGACTCCACCGTCCTCTGCGCCGCCGACGACTTCGTCCGGATCCTCGGCTACGGCTCGCGCGAGACCGTCAACCTCGGCCTGCTGAAGGTGAAGCCCGGGACGGTCGACGCCACGGTCGCCGCGCTCCGCGAGCGGCTGCCGGACGACGTGCTGGCGACGTCGCGCGAGGAGACGATCGCGCGCGAGGTCGACCACTGGGTCAACCAGACGTCGACGGGGAAGCTGTTCGCGATCGGGGTGGCGGTGGCGATGGCGGTGGCGGCGGTGGTGGTCTACCAGGTGCTCTCGAACGACGTCCGCGAGCACCTGCCGGAGTACGCGACCCTCCGCGCGATGGGCTACTCGACGTGGCGGCTGGCCGGAGTGCTCGTCTTGCAGGCGACGCTCTACATGCTCTTCTCGTTCGCCGTCGCGGTCGCGGTCGCCGCGGCGGTCTATCGCGCCACCGAGGCCCTGGCGGGCATCCCGATGGCGATGACCCCCGCGAACCTGGCGTTGACCTTCGCGCTGGCGCTGGCGGTCGGGCTGGTCAGCGGCGCGCTGACGGTCGGCCGGCTGCGGTCGGGCGATCTGGCGGACCTGTTCTGAATCGACGGCCCGGACGAATGGAAGGATTCGCATGCGATTCGGCGGCAAGGTCCCCCTGGCCTGGAAGAACCTGGTCGAGCACAAGCCGCGGCTCCTGGCGTCGACGGCCGGGGTTGCGTTCGCGGCGGCCTTGATGTTCATGGAGAACGGCTTCCGCCAGGCGATCCTCGACAGCATGGTCGACGTCATCGAGCGGATCGACGGCCAGGTCGTCCTGGTCAGCCGGACCCTCTACACCCTGGCGGTGCCTTATTCGTTCCCGATGGAGCGGGTCGTCCAGGCGCGGGGGGTGGAGGGGGTGGCGTCGGCCAGCCCGTTGTACACCGTCGCCCAGACGTCGTTCTGGCGCAACCCCGAGACCGGCCGCGAGCAGCGCGTCCGCGTCATCGGCTACGCCCCCGCCGACGACCTGCTTGACCTTCCCGAACTCAGGGAGGCCCGCGATCTGTGGTCCCGGCCGAACACCGTGATGGCCGACGAACTCTCCCGGGTGGCGCGGTTCGGCGTCTTCCAGGCGGGGCAGGTCTCGGAGTTGGCGGGGAAGCGGTTCGAGGTCGTCGGCACGTTCTCCTTGGGGATCGACATCCAGACCAACGGCAACATGGTGGTCAGCGACCGCAACATGATGACCGCGTTCCCGGATCTGGACGGGCCGTCACTTCTGGACCGCAAGGTCCAGATCGGCGTGATCCGGACCAAACCCGGCGCCGATCCCCGTCGGGTCCGGGACGCCCTGGCCGCGACCCTGCCGCCCGACGTCCGGGCGCTGACGCTCGACGACTTCGCCGCCCGCGAGCGCGGCTTCTGGGACAAGGTGGCGCCCATCGGCACCGTCTTCCACATCGGCGTGGTGATGGGGTTCGTGGTCGGCTCGGTGATCTGCTATCAAGTCTTGTATTCGGACGTAAGCGACCGCCTTCCCGAGTTCGCGACCCTCAAGGCGATCGGCCATTCCAACGCCGCGCTCTACCGGGTGGTGCTGGCGCAGGCCCTCTACCTGGCGCTTCTGGGCTACGCCGCGGGGGCGGCCGTCAGCTACTTCCTGTTCCGGGCGGTCCACCGGATGACCGGCCTGCCGATGGACCTGTATCATAACAATCCGTACATAATTCTGGCGTTGACCGTCCTGATGTGCCTGGGCGCCGGGGCCTACGCGGCGCGGCGGCTGATCTCGGCGGATCCGGCCCAACTGTTCGCCTGAGCGAGGGGGTTTCGGCATGAGTTCGGCGACGATCTCGACCACGCTGGACCGGGCGGTGAACAGGCCCGCGGGGACCGACGTCGTCATCCGCGCCGTGGGGGTGAACTACGCCTACGGGACGGGCCAGACGCGGACGCAGGTCCTCTTCGACAACCACCTGGAGGTCGGCCGGGGGGAGGTCGTCGTCATGACCGGGCCGTCGGGCTCCGGCAAGTCGACCTTGCTGACCTTGATCGGCGCCCTGCGCTCGATGCAGGAGGGCCACCTGTCGGTGTTGCGCGAGGACCTTTCCAAGGCCCAGGAATGGGAGCGAGTCGAGGTCCGCAAGCGGATCGGCTTCATCTTCCAGCAGCACAACCTGTTCACCTCGCTCTCGGCGCTTGAGAACGTCCGAATGGCGACGGCGCTGAAGCCGGCGTCGGTCAAGGACATGAACGCGCGTTGCGAGGCGATGCTGGAGCGGCTCGGCCTGGGGGATCGGGTCCGCAATCGGCCGTCGGAACTCTCCGGCGGCCAGAAGCAGCGGGTGGCGATCGCGCGGGCGCTGGTCAACGGCCCGGCCCTGATCCTGGCCGACGAGCCGACGGCGTCGCTGGACGCGGAGTCCAGCGGGATCGTCCTGGACCTGTTCCGAGAGTTGGCCGACGGCCCCGACAAGACGACCGTCCTGCTGGTGACGCACGACCAGCGGGTGCTCGACAAGGCCGACCGGATCGTCCACATGATCGGCGGCCGGATCGTGACCAACTCGCTGACGAGGGTCGCCGTGCGGATCGTCCGGGCGCTGGCGGCGACCGATTCGCTCGCCGGACTGAGCGAGGCGACCCTCTCCCGGCTGGCCACCCACATGACCGCGGAGACCCGCGGCGCGGGAGACGAGATCGTCCGCGAGGGCGAGGAGGGGGACCGCTTCTACACCGTGGGATCCGGCGTGGCCGACGCCTTCCAGGACGGCCGGTTCGTCGAGGAGAAGTGCTTCGGCGAGAGCTTCGGCATGATCTCGTCATATTTCAAAGTCCCGATCCCGGAGACCGTCAAGGCGCGGACCGAGATGGAGCTGTACGTCCTGGCGAAGGACGACTTCCTCCGCGCCCTGGCCGACGACCAGTCGTTCGAGGCCCGGATTCGTGGTCTACTGGCGGGGGCCGCCCAGGGCGACCACGCCCCGGCGTCCCCTTGACCCGCTCCGACGTCGCTTTCCCCGAGGGTTCGATGAGGAATCGATCGCCGCTTCTCGCCGCCTTCCTGTCAGTCGCCGCGGCGGCGGCCGCCGCCGCCGAGGTCCCCGTGGGCGTCGCCAAGGTCGACGTCACGCCGACGCATCCGGTGGTCCTGACCGGCTACGGGAGCCGGACGACCGAGTTCGAGGCCGTCGACGCGCCGATCCAGGCGCGGGCGATGGCGATCGGCGACGACCCGGCGGTCGTGGTCGCGATCGACGTCTGCGGCGTCCCTGCCTCGTTCGTCGCCGAGGCCCGCCGCCGCGTCGCCGCCTCCGGCGCGTTCGACCCCGCGCGGCTGGTGGTCGCCGCCACCCACAACCACAGCGGGCCGGACGTGGAGGGCTTCGCCCCGATCCTCTGGGGAGGCCGCTACACCCCCGAGCAAGAGAAGCACGTCAAGGAATATTCCGAATGGTTGATCGGCAAGGTCGTCGAGGTCGCGACGGCCGCCGTCCGCGACCGTAAGCCGGCCGAACTCTCCTGGGGCCAGGGACGGGCCGGGTTCGGCGGCAACCGCCGGCTGATGATCGACGGCGTCTGGAAGGGCTTCGCCTTCGCCGAGAAGGCGCCGGTCGACCACTCGTTACCGGCGATGTTCGCCCGTCGCGACGGCAAGCTGATCGGCGTCTGGGCCAACTACGCCTGCCACTGCACCAGCGGCGGGACCGTCAACCGGATCCACGGCGACTGGGCGGGCTTCGCCGCCCCCGAGATCGAGCGCGACGCCCCGGGCGCGACCGCCGTGATCACCGTCGGCTGCGGCGCCGACGTCGGCCCCCAGCCCACCGGGGGGATCGAGTTCTCGCGCCGGCACGGCCGCGCCTTCGCCGACGCCGTCGCCGACCTGGCCAGGAAGCCGAACGCCCCCCTCGCCGCCGGCCCCGAACTCGTCAAGACCGCGGTCGAACTGCCGCTCGCGTCCGTCCCCGATCGCGCCCACTGGGAGAAGGAGGCCAAGCGCGACGACTTCGAGGGCCGTCACGCCCGGCTGATGCTGAAGCGGCTCGACCGCGACGGCGCGCTCTCCCCGACCGTCCCCTACGCCATCGAGGCCTGGCGGTTCGGCGACGACCTGGCGATCCTCTTCCTCCCCGGCGAGGTCACGGTCGACTACGCCGTGAGGATCAAGAGCGAGTCGGACTGGCCGCGGCTTTGGATCAACGCCTACTCCAACGGCGTCCCCGGCTACATCCCCTCCAGGCGCGTGCTGGCCGAGGGGGGCTACGAGCCCGACTTCTCCCAGATCTATTACGCTCATCCCAGCCGCTACGCGCCGGAGGTCGAGGACGTGCTGGTCTCCGCGGCCGAGTCGCTCCTGGGCGACGCCTTCCGCAAGACCGACGCCACCCCCGAGCCCGACTTCTTCACCGTCCCCGAGGCGTCGATCCCGTCGATGCGTCAGTGAACATAAATCAAACCTCCACCGCCTCGCGGGCCTCGCGGAGCATGGCGCGGGCCTCCAGGCGGGTGGACTCGGCGGCGGAGTCGCCGCGGAGCATGGCGGCCAGTTCGGCGACGCGCTCGGGCTCGGCCAGGGGGACGATGGTGGTCCGGGTCCGTCCCCGGTCCACCTCCTTGCGGATCACCCACTGCTTGCGGGCGTAACTGGCCGTCTGCGGCAGGTGGGTGACGCAGACGACCTGACGGCGTTTCGCCAACTCGGCCAGCGTCTTGCCGAGCGCCTGGCCGAGCCTGCCGCCGACGCCGGTGTCGATCTCGTCGAAGACCAACGTCGGCACGTCGTCGACGGCGGCCAGCACGGCCTTGGCCGCCAGGGTGACCCGCGAGAGTTCGCCGCCGGAGGCGATCTTCCGAAGCGGCTGGGGGGTCTCGCCGGGGTTGGCCAGGAAGATCATCTCCACGCGGTCGGCCCCGGACTCCGGCGGCGGGCTCGCGGTCGGGTCGTCGCCAAGCTCGCGGGGCTCGACTTCCACGGAGAGCCGCGCCCGCTCCATCCCCAGGGACTTGAGCCGCCCTTGGATCCGCTTGCCGAACTCCCTGGCCGTCTTGCGGCGCCCCTCGGAGAGCGCCGCGGCGGCGCGCTTGACGCCGGCCCACGCCTCGGCCAGCGGAGCGTCGAACGCCTCCAGGTCGGTCTCCTCGCGCTCCAACTCGTCGAGCCTGGCCCGGGTCTCGGCCTTCAGATCGGCCAGTTCGTCGGGGGGGCGGTGGAACCTGGTGGAAAGCTTGCGGTAGAGGGCCAGCCGGGCCTCGACGTCCTCCAGCCGTCGGGGGTCGTCGCTCCAGTCGCGGCCGAGGTCGCGGAGGGTGTAGGCGATCTCGCGGGTCTCGTCGGCGAGGCGTTCGAGCGCCTCGGCGGCTTCGGCCAACTCGGGGACGTCGCCGGCCAGCGGCCCCAGCGTCCGGGCGACCCGGCAGAGGATCTCCTGGGCGGAGCGATCCGCCTCGTAGAGCAGGCGGTGGCCGCCGACCGCGGCCGTCCGCAACGCCTCGGCGTTGGCCAGCACGCGCGACTCGCGCGTCAGTTCGTCGTGCTCGCCGGGGCGGGGATCGGCCTCGGCCAGTTCCTTGAACTCGAACTCCAGCAGGGCCTTTTCCCGGCGGCGCGCCTCGACGCCATCCAGAAGCGCCTGGCGGGCGCGTCGAAGGTCGGCGTGACGGCCGCGGGCCTCCCGGAACGTCCGCCGCGGCTCCTCCAGGCCGCCGAAGGCGTCCAGCAGGTCGCGCTGGCGGTCGGGATCGGCCAGGGCGCGGTTCTCGTACTGGCCGTGGACGTCGACGAGCCGTTCGGCCAGTTTTTGGAGCGTGGCGACGGTCACCGGCATGCCGTTGACCTGGGCGCCGCCGCGGCCCTGGGCGGAGACCCGGCGGTTGACGACCAGCGCCCCGTCCTCCAGGACGTTGCCCAGGATCGCCTCCAGATCGGCCCGAAGCGCGGGGCTTTCGATCTCGAAGACGGCGCCGGCCCTGGCCTCGGGCTTGCCGGCGCGGACCATCTCGGCCGACGCCTTGCCCCCCAGCACCAGGTTCAGGGCCGAGAGCAGCAGGCTCTTGCCCGCCCCGGTCTCGCCGCTCCAGACGCAGAAGCCGTCCTCCAGCTCGATCTGGACGTCCTCGATCGTCGCCAGGTTTTGCACCGACAGTTCGCGAAGCACGTTCCGGGCCTCCGAGCCCCCCTCCCGCCGCGGGGAAAGGTTGAAACCCACCCGAGCCGATCGCCCCTCATTATGCCATTCGTCGGCGAACTATCCAGGCGTTCTTTCTGAAATTCCGATCACGACTCGACGGATGACCCGGATCGCGGCGACCCGCGCGGCCCTCGTCATGATCCATGACGCGAGGGCGTCCCGCAAGCGGTCACGGTTGGATCTTCAGGTTGCGGGCGTGGAAGGCGATGGCTTGCTGGACGTGCTGGTCCCAGTAGCCCCAGTTGTGGTTTCCGGGGAACTCCTCGTATTCGTGGGGGACGTGGCGGTCTTCGAGGAACTTGTGGAACTCGCGGTTCTGGTCCAGGAGGAAGTCCTCGGTCCCGCAGTCGATGCGGAGGGCGGGAATGCGGCCGTGGTCGATGCGTTCGACGATGGCGAAGGGGTCTTCCGGGCCGTCCTTGGGGTCGGGGCCGAAGATTCGGGAGAACTCGGGGCTGAGGTCGTTCCGCTTCTTGGGGTCGAACCGGGTGAAGCCGACCGCGCCGGAGTGGGAGTTGACCGAGCAGAAGGTCTCGTGGTGCTTCAGCCCCAGCTTCACCGCGCCGTAGCCCCCCATCGAGAGCCCGCCGATGGCGCGGCCCTCGCGTTCGGCGCGGACGGGGAAGGTGCGGTCGACCAGGCCGACGACGTCCTTGATGAAATCGTCCTCATAGGCGTACCCATCAAGGGCGTTGGTGTACCAGCCGCGGCCGCCGTCGGGCATGACGACGACCAGGGGGAGGTCCTGGACGTAGCGCTCGATGCTGGTGCGACGGGCCCAGATGGTGTGGTCGTCGGAGAGGCCGTGCAGGAGGTAGAACGTCGACCACGGCCGGGCCCTGGCCGGGTCGTCGGGGAAGATGACGTTGAAGGCCGACGCCTTCATCAACGAACGGCTAAAATACTGGATCGTGGCGAAAGCCATCGCGGCGCCTCGACGTCGGTGGGGAACGGATCGGAACCACGATCCCCAGTGTCGAGCGGCCGGAGGCCGAAAGCAATCGGGAACCCGCGCCATGGCGGCGGGTCCGATCGGGGTTCGTTCGTCGGCGGGCGCGGCGGAGACGGATCGCCATAACATCATAATATAAATGATGATACGGCTGTTTTCGACGTCCGGAAATTGGGTTCGCTCGTCAAGTTTCAATTGAAATCCGAGTGGAGCGGGGCGACGCGCGCCGTCCCCTCTCCCACCGGGAGAGGGTGGCCCGAAGGGCCGGGCGGGGGTCGTCGCGCTTCGGAAGGAGCATCGGTTTGCGTCCCGCCGATCCGATACTCGCTCCGAAGCGCCATAACCCTCACCCGCCGCTTCGCGGCCGCCCTCTCCCGGTGGGAGAGGGGACGGATCAGGCGGGCCGAATCGTCGTTGAAGAGGTTCGTTCCGCTCCCGTCGATTTGGTCCTTGCGGTCGAATTGCCAAAGAGTCGGCGGACGATTCCAAAGGTATGGTCCGCGGCAGTCGGGCCGAGGTTTCAGGTTTTCGAAAAAAACTGACCGTCACGGATTTTGGGGGTGGTGGACATAACGGCCTTCCCCCCTCGCGGG
>CALCIB010000012.1 GCA_937907525.1 uncultured Planctomycetales bacterium
CTCATCCGGCCCTTCGGGCCACCTTCCCCCGCGAGGGGGGAAGGCCGTTACGCCGATCGCAATACCCTTATGGGTCAGAATCTTAGAGTCGGTCCCCGAGCCGCGCCCGGTCGGCGCGGGGTCGCGGAACGCGAGGAGGGGCGACGATGCCTCACGCGAAGAACGGGCCGGGCCCGGCTTACTGGATCGTGACAGCCCTGGCGCTTTCGATCGGCTGGGGTGTTCGGGGCAACTTCGGCCACGAGTACGGCGCGTTGATGCCCGGGGCGCTGGCCGCGATGGCGGCCGTGCTTCTGGCCGGGCGTCGCGACTGGCTGGGGCGACTGCCGTTCTTCGCGCTGTTCGGGGCGTTGGGGTGGTCGTTCGGCGGTAGCATTTCGTACATGATCGTGATCGGCTACACCCACTCGGGACATTCGCCGTCGGTGCTGTACGGGTTCGCGGCTCTGTTCCTCGTCGGCTTCCTCTGGGCCGCGCCCGGAGGCGCGGGGACCGCGCTGCCCGCCGAGGCGGATCGCGACCGCCTCGTCGAACTCTTCCCGCCCACGCTGGCCGTCTTCGCGGCCTGGCGACTTCAGGGGAGGCTGCTGGAGCCCTGGCTTCGCGGCCTCGGCTACTCTTTGGACTGGCGCGACACCGATTGGCTGGGGGTGTCGATGGCGATCGCCGCCGCGCTACTCTACGCGGCGGCCCGGCGACGGGTGGATCGGGCGACGTCCCTGATCCTCCACCTGGCGATCGGCTGGTGGATCGGGTTTTTGGCGCTGACGGTGCTCCCGGGTCTGCGCATGACCCCCCCTCGCGGCGACAACTGGGCCGGCATGACCGGGCTCGTCGGCGGCCTCCTGGTCTACTGCTTGAGAAGCGGACTCCCCCAAACCGCGAGGGCCGCGCTGGTGTCGGGCTTCGTCGGCGGGATCGGCTTCGCGGCGGCCGCGGCGATCAAGCTTCTGGCGATGACCAGCCGCTATCAGACCAACTGGCACAGCGTTCTGGAACAAACCTACGGATTCATCAACGGTTTAGGTCTGGCCCTGGCCGTCGCCGGCCTGTCCAGGAGGGTCGGGCCCGTCATCGACGGGACGATTCCCCCGGCGCGGCGCTGGCCGGAACGGCTGGCGTTGGGATTCACGCTGCTGGCGATCCCGCTGGTGAACTTCCGCAAGAGCGTCGGTCACTGGGTCGACGTCCAGGCGGTCCCCGCGACCATGTACGCGATCGCCGCGGAGGGATGGTTCGACCTGGGGTTCGCGCTGGCGGCGGTCGCGCTGTTCGCGCTGATGTCGCGTCACGACCGCCGACCGCTGGCCGTGGTCCCCGAAACCGCCGCCGGCCGCGGCCAGGCGCTGTTTCTCATGCTGCTGGCGATCGTCGTCGCGGGGAATTTCGGCAAGGCCGTGGTGAAATTCACCGATCAACGACTGATTACCGAGGGGATCGTTTACCTTAACGCGATCGTCGTGGCGCTGGTCCTGCTTTTGGCGTCGCCGCCGCGCGGCGAGGACGCCGTCGCCCCGGCGATCCGGCCCGCGCGGCCGACGCGCTGGGGACGACTGATCGCGGCCGGGCTGGCGGCGGCGCTCGTGGCGGTCGTCGTCGATTGGGCCGTGGTGAGAGGGGTTTACGGCGACCGTCACGCCGGCGGCGCCAACCTCCACATCCGGTTCGGCCCCCGCGCCACCACCCACCTCCCCGGCCGGCCGGGATGAACCGAGCCCGCGCGAGCCGGAGCGGCCGCGGGCGTTCAAACGAACACCTTGAATTTTGATTAAAATTCATGAATTTACCGGCCGACTCGTAACCGAGGGCTGGTGTTTTGGAACTTCGCGACGGTGAAAAATCGCGATCGGTGGTGGATTCCCATGGAGCCGGCATGGACGGCGTGGTACTCTTGTCGGTAGGGTCCGTGATCATGGACCCCGCCAAGCCCCCTCGCATTGCCAGTCAGAGAGGGGAGGCGCGCTCGTCAGCCGTCATTCGATCGTCGTTCGCTTGAGTTTCGGGTAGTCGGCAGTCACGGTTCGATCGCCGCCCCCGGCCGCCCGACGGCGGCGGGATCGGGCGCGATCGTCCGATTCTGGTTTCCGGACGCGCCGGGGCGTCGATGCACCGTGGGTCGACATCCGCGCGCGCCGCCAGCCTGGAGAACCGAATCCGATGACATCGCGTCGTTTTTGGAAGCTCGCCGTTCCCGCGTCGGCGCTCGCCCTGGTCGGGATCCTACCGGGCTGCGGCGAATCGTCGTCCCCCCCGCCGCCGACCGCCACGCCAGCCCCCGCGCCGGAGGCGTCGCAAGACGCCAAGGCGGTCAAGGGAAAGCACAAGAAATTCGCGGACGACGACATGGGGATTCGAGAGAAACGCGAGCAGCGCCGCAAGGAGGCCGCGGCCGCGGGCGCCCCGGCCGAATAGGCCCCGGAGACTCGCGCGCCTTCCCCGACTTCCGACGTCGACCGCTCCGTCTCGACACCGCTTGACCGCACCGCATCGCTTCATTCCCGATCCCAGCAATTGAGGAAACGCCCCATGACTCGCCCGCCCGTTTCGACCGACGCTCGTCGCGGCTTCACGCTGATCGAGCTGCTCGTCGTGATCGCCATCATCGCGGTCCTGATCGCCCTTCTCCTCCCCGCCGTGCAGGCCGCCCGCGAGGCCGCCCGCCGCGCCCAGTGCGTCAACAACTTGAAGCAACTCGGCCTGGCCACCCACAACTACGAAAGCTCCAATGGCAGCTTCCCCATGGGGGACAGCAACGGCCGGTTCAACGACGGCTCGATGATGCGCCAAAACGTCAGCGCGTTCGTCCCCCTGCTCGCCTTCTACGAGGGCGGAGCGGTCTGGAACGCCTTCAACCAGAACCTGACCATCTGGGTCGGCGCCAACACGACCGTCACCGCCACCTGCATGAGCACCCTTTGGTGCCCCAGCGACGACGTCGCCGGCCTCCGCGCCCCCAACCTGGGGAGTGACACCCAGGGTTGGGACGACGCCTATCAACCGTACACCTTCAGCAGCTACGCCCAGAACTACGGGACGTTCGCCTACAAGTGGGACAGCGCCCTGATTGCCCAGTCCGACGGCGTCTTCAACCACAACGGCAGCTCCCCGGGCCGCGTCTACTCCGGGAACTTCGCGCCGGCGACGATCGCCAGCATCACCGACGGCACCAGCAACACCATCCTCTACGGCGAGCACGCCCACAGCAAACTGAAGGATCCCACCGACCCCAACGCCCAGTGGACCACCAACATCTGGATCTCGGGCGACTGGGGCGACTGCTCCTTCTCGACCTTGTTCCCGCCCGGCTTCTTCAAGGACTACGGCGCCTTCCTCCAGTCCCCCACGCTCGGCCCCTCCAACTCGAAGTTCCCGCGCTCCGACAATTACAGGATGACGGCCAGCAGCAATCACTCCGGCGGTTCCAACTTCGCCCTCTGCGACGGCTCCGTCCGCTTCATCAAGAGTTCGGTCAACTCCTGGAACCCCGCCACCGTGACCTTCAACGGCACTTACGCCGCGACCCAGCAGAAGGGCGTCTTCCAGGCCCTCGGCACCAAGGCCGGCGGCGAGATCGTCGGCGCCGACCAGTACTGATCGATCCGTCGGTCCAGGCGTCCTGAAAACCCGAAGGCCGGCCGAGGACCATCCCCGGCCGGCCTTCGTCGCTTTCATCCGACCGACACCGAGCCGCCGGGATCGAGATCCGTCCCCTCTCCCGGCGGGCATGGACATGGCCATAACTTTTCGAGTTGGAATCTGGGAAGGATAGGGCGACGCGCGACATCCCCTCTCCCGCCGGGCTGACGACCCGACACTTTTTCAGAAGTCGTCACGACGAGGAGTGAGCCGCGGCGTTGATCGCCTTCTCCCCTTGAGGGAGAAGGTGGCCCGAAGGGCCGGATGAGGGGTCGACCGGCGTCGAATTTCGGTGTAAGCCATGGCTTGATAAAAACTTCCTGACCGTCACGGATTTTGGGGGTGGTGGACATAACGGCCTTCCCCCCTCGCGGGGGAAGGTGGCCCGAAGGGCCGGATGAGGGGGGGGCGAGACAAAACGCCATCGACGTCCAGGGCCTCCCGGACGGGCTTCCGCGAATTCCAACGGTCGTCTGGCGCGTCGTCCCCCTCATCTGACCGCTGCGCGGTCTGTCTTCCCCCGCAAGGGGGGAAGATTCGTTCTGGCCCCCGAAATCCGTGACGGTCATTATTTTTAAATCATTGTGAACCGCGCCGGGGCCGGCTTCGACCGCGGCGAGTCGGCGGATTTCAACGTCCGAACCGCAAAAATTCGAGATTCGGCGCGACACCTATGGAAGCGGACTGACCGTCTTGCTACCATTCCCTAGTCTCTCTTCATGAATCTCATTATACTCTCCCGATTCGCCAATCGTAGAGGGGGGAGGAATCATGCTTGTCAGCCGGCATTCGATCGGCGGTCGCTTGGGCCTTGAGTAAGGAAGATTGACGTGGTTCGACCGGATCGGCTCCGCCGCCTGGTCGTGGGCGAGCCGGTTCGATCATCGCCGTTTGATCCCTGGCGCGGCGGAGCGTCGACGCTCCGTGGTCGGCAGTCGCGCGCGCCGCCATTTTGGAGACCATGATCCAATGGCATTTCGTCGTTTTTGGAGAGACGCGGCCCTGGCGTCGGCGTTCGCGACGGCCGGGGCGGCCCTGGGTTGCGGCGAGTCGCCGCCCCCCCCGCCTCCTCCCGCGCCCGCCTCCGTCCCCGCCCCCGAGCCGGAAGCCCATCACAAGGCCAAGCGGAAGCGCGACACCCGCACCGCCGAGGAGAAGGACATGGGGATCAGGGAGCTGCGCGAATTGCGCCGCAAGGAAGCCGCGGCCGCGGGGGGCTCGGCCGGGTAGGCCCCTGGAGGCTCGCGGCCTTCCCCGACGCTCGACGCCCACTCTCGCCACCTGACCGTTTCGCCTCGTCCCCGATTTAACTGGGAGGAAACGCTCTCATGACTCGTCCGTCCGTTTCACCCGCGACTCGTCGCGGCTTCACGCTGATCGAGTTGCTCGTCGTGATCGCCATCATCGCGGTCCTGATCGCCCTTCTCCTCCCCGCCGTGCAGGCCGCCCGCGAGGCCGCCCGCCGCGCCCAGTGCGTCAACAACTTGAAGCAACTCGGCCTGGCCACCTTCAACTACGAAAGCTCCAACGGCAGCTTCCCCATGGGCGACAGTTGCGGCCGCAACCTCGACGGCACGATCATGCGCCAGAACTTCAGCGCCTTCGTCGGCTTGCTGGCCTACTACGAGGGAGGGACGATCTGGAACGCCTTCAACCAGAACCTGACCATCTGGCTCGGCGCCAATTCCACGGTCATCGCCAGCGGGATGACCACCCTCTGGTGTCCCAGCGACGACGTCAACGGCCTCCGCGCCCCCAACCTCGGCAGCGACACCCAGGGCTGGGACAGCGTTTATCTGCCGTACACCTACAGCAGCTACGCCGAGAACATGGGGACGTACGCCTATCAGTACAACAGCGTGCTGCTCCCGCAGTCCGACGGCGTCTTCAACCACAACGGCAACGCGCCGGGGATGGGCTACCCCGCGAACTTCGCGCCGACGACGATCGCCAGCATCACCGACGGCACCAGCAACACCATCCTCTACGGCGAGCACGCCCACAGCAAACTGAAGAACCCCGCCAGCCCCAACGACCAGTGGGGCACCAACATCTGGATCTCGGGCGACTGGGGCGACTGCGCCTTCTCCACGCTCATCCCCCCCAACTTCTTCAAGGACTACGTCGCCTACGCCCAGTCCGCCACGCTCGGCCCCTCGAACCCGAAGTTCCCTCGAGGCAACAACTTCACCATGACGGCCAGCAGCAACCACTCCGGCGGCTGCAACATCGGCATGTGCGACGGTTCCGTCCGGTTCATCAAGAACTCGGTCAACTCCTGGAACCCCGCCAACGTGATCTTCAACGCCGGCGTCTACACCATGACCATCCAGAAGGGCGTCTACCAGTCCCTCGGCACCAAGGCCGGCGGCGAGATCGTCGGCGCCGACCAGTACTGATCGATCCGTCGGTCCAGGCGTCCTGAAAACCCGAAGGCCGGCCGAGGACCATCCCCGGCCGGCCTTCGTCGCTTTCATCCGACCGACACCGAGCCGCCGGGATCGAGATCCGTCCCCTCTCCCGGCGGGCATGGACATGGCCATAACTTTTCGAGTTGGAATCTGGGAAGGATAGGGCGACGCGCGACATCCCCTCTCCCGCCGGGCTGACGACCCGACACTTTTTCAGAAGTCGTCACGACGAGGAGTGAGCCGCGGCGTTGATCGCCTTCTCCCCTTGAGGGAGAAGGTGGCCGAAGGCCGGACGGGGGGTGGGCGGGACCGGAGGCCATCGGATTTGAAGTCGTTATCAAGCCATGGCTTACACCGAAATTCGACGCCGGTCGACCCCTCATCCGGCCCTTCGGGCCACCTTCTCCCTCAAGGGGAGAAGGCCGTTTGGCGACGGCTTGCGAAAAAGTGTCGGGTCGTCAGCCCAGTGGGAGAGGGGACGTCGTTCGAGCCTCTCGATCCGCTCACCGCCGTCTACAACGAATCGACCAGCCCCCGCATCTTGCGAAGGCCGGTCGCGGCGACCTCCGCCGGATCCTGGGCCCAGTAGTCGCGGTTGAAGACCTCCAGCGACAGCATGACCTGGAAGCCTCCCGCGGCCAGCGTCTCCAGGATCGACCGGATCGGCGCGACGCCGTCGCCGGGATACACGCGGTCGGAGTCGTTGAGCGTCTTCGGGTCGTCGACCCGGGGATAGTCGTTGAAGTGCATCACCGAGAACGCCGCGGGCCCCAGCAGCTTGAGCCCCTCGAACGGCGAGCCGCCGCGATGCAGGTGGTAGACGTCGGGCAGGACGCACGCTTTGGGATGGCCCGCGGCCGTCGCCACGTACACGGCTTCCGCCAGGTTCCCCAGCGTCTTCGACGGCCCCCAGACCTCCGCCTCCGGCACGACCCCGAACTGGTCGCCCAACTCCAGCAAGGCGCGGTAGCGCTCCACCAGCCGCGGCAGCTCCACCGCCGCGTCGGTCGCGCCCGAGGCCGGCGCGGCGACCCGCTTCGCGCCGATCCTCCGCAGCGCGTCCATCGACCGCCGCGCCGCCTCCAACCCCTTGCGACGCCGCTCGGGGTCGTCGACCGACCACTCGAAGAAGTCGATGGCGCTTTCGACGGACAGCCCGGCGTCGCGCAGCCGCTTGCCCAGGTCGTCGAGCGAGCCGCCCTCGTCCTTGTAACGATGAATCTCGTCGAGCCACGGCTCCAGCCCGCGATAGCCGGCCTTCGAGGCGACGTCGACGATCTCCACGATCCCCAGCTTCTGGCCTCGGATCGTGGCCGTGTTCAGCCCCAACGTGAACGAGCCCGACGGGCGCGCCGCCTTGGCGTCGGCCGCGCGCGACCGACCGCCAAGCGCCAGCGTTCCGGTCAGCCCCGCCGCCAGCGCGGCGCGACGGTTGATTTCGATCGGTCGGGAGTCGGGGGCGGTCGGGGTCATGGGGAAGGTCCGGAACGCTCGGGGAAACGGGGAAGCCCTGGCGACGCCAGGCCATCATAACGGCCGGCGGCGCGGCCCTCCACCACGTCCCCGGTCCTCCCCGGCGCTTCCGGCGTCAATTCCGCGCTTGGAACGTCAGGCCGATCGGATAGAGACCGTAAAGGATCGACGATCCGTTGCCGCAACTCAGGAAGCAATGGCGGAGGGGCGTCCGCTGCTCGATCGTTCGGACGAACTCCCCCAGGCTCATGTCCGTTCGCGGGAAGCGGATCGCGAGATCGTCGAAGTCCTTGCCGGCAACGGAAACGTAAAGCGGTACGAAACGCGGAAGGCCGGCGTTGATCGGGTCGCGGATCTCGCCGATCGTCATCACGGGCCTGGGCAGCGCCACCGGCCGGGAGAACACCGCGTCGACCATCTTCACCGGCGCGTAATGCGCGCCCAGGACGATCGCCGCCAACGTCGCCGCGGGGAGGAAGCGGGGCCATCCCTCGCCGCGGATCAGGGTCGCGGCCGCCGGCCACGCGGCCAGCGCCAGAAAGGGAAGGCCAAGTTCGAGGAGCGGACCGACGACGCCCAAACCGCCAAGGACGAGGACCGCGACGACCGGCGTCCCGCTCTTGCGCGACCACCGCCAAATCCCTCGCATGGCGCGCCTCCGTCGGACCTCGCCCGAACCTTCGGTGGAATTAATCCAACCGCGATCGTTTCGAGGGTATTATAGTCGATTGTCCCGCGTCCTTGATCTCGATGGACCCCGGCTGTTTTCGAATGTTCCTCGCGCTCGCCTGTCTGATCGGCCTGTCGCTCGCCGGCCCGGACGACTCGACCGTCCCGGCGGCCTCGCCGCGCGCGACGGCCGAATCGCCCGCGAGGCGGCCGGCGTCGATCATGGCGACGCCCCAGGACGACGCGGTCGACGGCGTTCCCGAAGATTTCGACGGCGACGACGAGGACGACCCCGGCGAGGCGATGAACGTCAACGGGCCCTCGCATCAGCCCTCGGCGTCCGTCGCGATCGGGGGATCCTTAGGCGCGGTCGCGCCGCTCCCCTCCTCCCTCCCTCCCGCCTCCCCGATCGCGCGCTTCAAACCGCGCCCCTTGAGCGTCCTCTGCCGGCTGTTGTTCTAAGCCGCCGCCGATCCGACCGTCTCGGAGCCCCCCTCTCCCATGTGGGCGCCTTGACGAGAACCATCAAAACCAAGTGATGGTAAGCATCCCTTCTCCCCTTGTGGGAGAAGGTGGCCGAAGGCCGGATGAGGGGTGATCCCACGCCGGCTTTCGGTCGCGTCCCCCCTCATCCGCCCCTTCGGGACGCCTTCTCCCACAAGGGGAGAAGGGGGGAAGCGCGTTTGATCGGCGTTCGCTCGAACAGGGCTCTATCGTCATACTTTCAGAGGCCGCCGGGAATCATGTTCGATCGTCTCATCACCGGTTCGCTGAACAATCGCCCGCTCGTCGTCCTGGCCCTGATCGCGCTGATCGCGGTGGGGACGAACTCGCTTTTGAACCTTCCCATCGACGCCGTGCCGGACATCACCAACGTCCAGGTCATGGCCCTGACCAACGCGCCGGCCCTGGGGCCGGAGGAGGTGGAGCAGTTCATCACCGTCCCGGTCGAGAACGTGATGAACGGCATCCCCTACGTCCAGGAGGTGCGGTCGTTCTCGCAGTTGGGCATCTCCGGCGTGACGATCGTCTTCGAGGAGGGGACCGACATCTACTGGGCGCGCCAGCAGGTCAACGAGCGGCTCGCCCAGGTCACCACCGAGATCCCGCAGGGTTTCGGCCGCCCGGAGATCGGCCCCATCGCCACCGGCCTGGGGGAGATCTTCCAGTTCGAGGTCAAGAACGCCCCCGACGCGGCGCATCCGCGGACGCTGATGCAACTGCGGACCATCCTCGACTGGGAGGTCGCCCGACCGCTGAAGACCGTCCCCGGCGTCGTCGAGGTCAACCCCTTCGGCGGCGAGCTGAAGACCTACGAGGTCACCATCGACCCCGCCCGGCTGACGGCCCGCAACATCTCCATGGACAAGGTGTTCCTGGCGCTTCAGCGCAACAACGCCAACGCCGGCGGCGGCTACATCGAGCGCGGCGGCCAGCAGCGGGTCATCCGCATGGTCGGCCTGATCTCCGACCTGGAGGCGCTTGACGAGGTGGTGATCGACTCCAGCTTCACCGGCACGCCGATCCGGGTCCGCGACATAGGCGAGGCCCGCCTCGCCCCCATGATCCGCACCGGCGCCGTCACCCGCGACGGCCGCGGCGAGGCCGCCACCGCCACCGTCCTGATGCTCTCCGGCGAGAACTCGCGCGTCGTCGTGGAGCGGATCAAGGACAAGATCGCCGAGATCCAAAAGACCCTGCCCCCCGGCGTGGTCGTCGAGCCGTTCTACGACCGCGCCTCCTTGATCGAGCGGACCATCGCCACCGTGGCGCGCAACCTCACCGAGGGGGGCGTCCTGGTCGTGGTCGTGCTTCTGGCCCTGCTGGGCAACCTCCGGGCCGGGCTGATCGTGGCCTCCGCCATCCCGCTCTCGATGCTCTTCGCCGGCAACCTGATGCTCCACGCCGGCATCGCCGGCAGCCTCATGAGCCTCGGCGCGCTCGACTTCGGCCTGATCGTCGACAGCGCCGTCATCGTCATCGAAAACTGCGTCAGCCGCCTCGCCCACGCCGGGCCGCGGGAGAAGTCGGTCGACGTCGTCCGCCGCGCGACCCTGGAGGTGCGCAAGCCCGTCGTCTTCGGCGTCGCGATCATCACCATGGTCCACCTGCCGATCCTGGCGCTCGAAGGCGTCGAGGGGAAGATGTTCCGGCCGATGGCGCTCACGGTGGTCTTCGCGCTATTGGGCTCGCTGCTCCTGTCGCTGACGGCGACGCCCGTCCTGGCGTCGTTCTTCCTCAAGCCGGGGACGTCGGAGCGCGACACCCTGCCGATCCGGATCGCCAAGAAACTCTACCGGCCGACGCTGGAATGGGCCGTCAAGCGGCCCTGGACCGTCACGATCTCCGCCGCCCTGGCGCTCGCGGCGAGCGCCCCGTTCGCGATGCAACTGGGAGGCGAGTTCATCCCCCAGCTCGACGAGGGCGACCTGGTCGTCGTCCTGATCCGTCCCCCCGACGCCTCCTTGACCGAGGGCCTGGAGGGGACCACCCGCTTCGAGAACGCCCTGCGCGAACGGCTCCCCGACGTGGTCCGAACCGTCGTCAGCCGCACCGGCAGGCCGGAGATCGGCATCGACCCCGCCGGCGTCAACATGACCGACGTCTTCGTGATGCTCAAACCCAACGACGAATGGAAGTCCGTGCATTCCAAGGAGGAGTTGATCGACCGCGTCGGCGCCATCGGCGCCGAGGTCCTGCCCGGGACGTTCCTCAGCTTCACCCAACCGATCCAGCTCCGCTTCAACGACCTGCTGGCCGGCGTCCGCGCCGACGTCGGCATCAGCCTCTTCGGCGACGACCTCGACGTGTTGCAGGAGAAGGCCGACGCCATCGCCGCGATCCTCCAGACCGTGCCGGGCGCCACCGACGTCAAGGCCCAGCAACTCGGCGGCCTGCCGTTCTTGAAGATCACCATCGACCGCGACCGCATCGCCCGCTACGGCATCGACGCGGCCGACGTCCTCGACGTCGGCACCGCGCTCGGCGGCAAGATCGTCGGCCAGGTCGTCGAGGGCCAGCGCCGATTCGACCTGATCGTCCGCGTCGCCCCCGAGGCCCGCGGCGACGCCCGCGCCATCAGCCAGCTTCGCGTCCGCGACCCCCAGGGCCGACTCATCCCCCTGCAAGAGGTCGCCGACGTCGAGAACATCGACGGCGTCTACGAGATCTGGCGCAAGGACCGCCACCGCCGCGCCATGATCCAGGCCAACGTCCGCGGCCGCGACCTGGCCAGCTTCGTCGCCGAGGCCCAGGCCAAGGTCGACACCCAGATCGAACTGCCGCGCTCCTACCGCCTGGAGTGGGGCGGCACCTTCGAGAACCTCCAATCCGCCACCAAACGACTCACCATCGTCGTGCCGGTGGCGCTTCTGGGGATCTTCCTGCTGCTCTACGCCACCTTCCAGTCGATCGGCCTGGGACTCTTGATCTTCCTGTCGGTCCCGCTGGGGGCGATCGGCGGCGTGCTGTCGCTTTGGCTGCGCGACCTGAACTTCAGCATCTCCGCCGGCGTCGGCTTCATCGCGCTTTCCGGCGTGGCCGTGCTCGACGGCCTGGTCCTGGTCGCCGCCATCCGTCACTTGATCGAGGAGGGCGAACCCGTCCCCCAGGCCGTGCGCGAAGCCTCCATGGCACGACTGCGACCCATCCTCATGACCGGCATGGTCGCCAGCCTCGGCTTCGTCCCCATGGCCTTCTCGCACGGCTCCGGCGCGGAGGTCCAGCGCCCGCTGGCCACCGTCGTCATCGGCGGCATCCTCACCAGCACCCTGCTGAAGCTGATCGTCATCCCCGCCGTCTACCCCTGGTTCGACCCCGGCCCGCCCCCGCCCGTCCCCCCCCTGGAGGAGGAAGCCCTCGGCGACGAACAGGCCGGCGACGACCGCTGAACCGGCCGTCCCTTCCCCCTGACTGTCACGGTTGTCGGAAACCCGAACGAATCTTCCCCCCTTGGGGACGAAGGCCGTTGGGGCCGCCCCCCGAAATCCGTGACGGCCGGAAGATTTTTTGTACGCCGCAACATGTTTATCCAACGATTCTTACCGCCGAACCGACGGCTTCCGTCCGCGAAAAACCGCCGGCTCGGAATCTCAAACCGGGCGTATGGTGGCACTACAAGGTGGGACGATCGATCCCGACTCTTTGGCAACTCGAACGACGTCGAAACATGGAGGGGGGACGGCGCGCGCGTCGACGCGCCAGGCCGCGCGGCCCGACCGCGCCGCGACCCGGAGGCCGGATTCGCGGGGCGGATCGAAAAACGCCGACCGTCACGGATTTCGGGAATAGTGAACATAACGACCTTCCCCCCTCGCGGGGGAAGGTGGCCCGAAGGGCCGGATGAGGGG
>CALCIB010000013.1 GCA_937907525.1 uncultured Planctomycetales bacterium
CGGGGGAAGGTGGCCCGAAGGGCCGGATGAGGGGGAGGACGCGCCGGAAAGCCATGGACGTCCAGGGCTTCCCGGACGGGCTTTCGCGAATCCCGACGGCCGTCTGGCGCGTCGTCCCCCTCATCTGACCGCTTCGCGGTCTGTCTTCCCCCGCGAGGGGGGAAGATCGTTCCCTTCCGCGGCTTCCACGGTTCCTCGACGTCGTTCTTTAAGGAAAAGAGAAATCATGCGCTCCCTCGACGAGTTGAAGGCGTCGCTCGGCGACGACTTCAAGGACATGCGGCTGAACCTGGGCAACGTCCTGGAGAACGGCGAGCTTGAGCCGACGGAGCGTTGGGCCGCGGCGCTGGCCTCGGCGGTCTTCCTGCGCGACGCCGAATTGACGGCGGCGCTGGCGACCGCCGGCGCGGCCCACCTGACGGCCCAGGCGGTCGCCGACGCCCGCGCGGCCTCGGCGATCATGGGGATGAACACGGTCTACTACCGCTTCCGCCACATGATCGGCAAGCCGAGCTACTCCCAGCGCCCCGCCGGGTTGCGGATGTCCCGAATGGGCAAGCCGGCGACGACCAAGGGGCTTTTCGAGGTCTGCTCGCTGGCCTGCGCGGTCCTGGCCGGCTGCGAGGCGTGCGTCAAGGCCCACGAGCAAAGCCTGCTTCAGGAAGGCTACTCCGAGGATCGCGTCCACCACGCGGTTCGGATCGCCGCGGTGGTTCACGGCTTTCTGATCGCGAAGGCCGCCGAGACGCCCGCCAGCGTCGCCTGATGCGGCTCCGCTCCCTCCCCGACGGGGCGCGTCGCTTCGGCGCGAGAATTGCCGCCCCGTCGGGGTGCGTCGACCTCCACCATTCGCGACGCTCGCGAGGCGGACCCATGAGGCCTGGCGCGCTTGCATCAAGGTGGGTGGCGTCATGCGAATCCGACGAGGGGTTCTGATCCCTCTGCTCGTCCTGGTCCTGGTTCCGACCGCCGCGGCCTACTTCCAGTGGCTCGCGTTCGGCTTGCCGACGGTTCACGTCCCGGCGGGGGGCCCCGGCGTGGAGCCCCACGGCTTTCCGTTCTGGCTGCGGATCGGCCATTACCTGAACTTCCTGTTCGTCATCCTGCTGATCCGCAGTGGGTTGCAAATCCTGGCGGAGCATCCCCGGCTCTACTGGAACGTCCACTGCACGCCCAACAGCGAGTGGCTCCGGTTGACGCCGATCGAGGTGCCGACGGATCGGGTGTGGACGGCCAAGGACGACGCCCGTTACCTGACGCCCTGGATCGGCCTGCCGGGGTACCGGCACTCCGTCGGGCTGGCCCGGCACTGGCACTTTTTAAGCGTGCTGTTCTGGGTGGCCAACGGCCTGATCTTCGTGGTCTTGCTGTTCGGCACCGGGCAGTGGCGACGGCTCGCGCCGACTTCCTGGTCGATCATCCCGGACGCCTGGGCGGTCTTCGTCTATTACGCCACGTTCCACCTGCCGCCGGAACCCAACCCGTTCTATCACTTCAACGCCTTGCAGCAGCTCGCGTATTTCGGGGCGGTGTTCGTCCTGGCGCCGGCGGCGATCCTGACCGGCCCGTCGATGTCGCCGGCCCTGACCAACCGCTTTCGGTGGTACCCGAAGCTCCCCGGCAACCGCCAGATCGGCCGCTCGTTCCACTTCCTGATCATGTGCGGCTTCGTCGTCTTCCTGGTCGCCCACGTGACGATGGTGGTCGTCACCGGGTTCGCGCGGAACATGAACCAGATCGCGCTGGGGGTGGACGAGGAAACCTGGTTCGGAGTGATCGTGGGGCTGACCGCCATCGGCGTGGTGGTGGTCCTCAACGTCCTGGCGAACTGGTCGGCGTGGCGCTATCCCCGGGCGATTCAGCACGTCGCCGCGGCGGTGGTCACGCCGATCATGAACCAGCTCCTCAACGACGTCGCCCCGGTCGCCGAGTTCGGCCGCGAGGACGTCTCGCCGTTCTTGTGGCCCAACGGCAAGACGCCCACCAGCGCGGAGTGGAGGGAACTGGCCGCGAACGACTTCCGCGACTATCGACTCAAGGTGTTCGGCTTGGTGGAGAACCCGGTCGAGTTGTCGCTGGACGATCTTCGGGCGATGCCCAAGCACGCTCAAATCACGCTTCACCACTGCATCCAGGGCTGGTCGGGGATCGCCGAGTGGGGGGGCGTGGCGATGGCCGACGTGATCGCGCTGGTCCGGCCCGCGCCGGAGGCGCGGATGGCCGTGTTCCGGTCCTACGGCGAGGGGAAGGAGGGGGGCCATTACTACGACAGCCACGCGATCGAGAACCTTAGGCTCCCCCAGTCGCTTTTGGCCTACGAGATGAACGGCGAGCCCTTGACGATCTTGCACGGCTCCCCTCTGCGGCTGAGGGTCGAGAACCAGCTCGGCTTCAAGATGGTCAAGTGGATCAAGTCCATCGAGTTCGTCGCCACCTACAAGGACGTTGGCGAGGGCGAGGGGGGCTACAACGAGGACCACGAATACTTCGGCGAACTGGCCAACATCTAGGACGGGCCCGGGGTTTCGGACGCCTGATTGACCCTCCCGCGCGGTCTTCCTAAAATGCTACGACCTCCCCGACGCCGGGGAGCCGGCCCCCCGTTCCCTCCGGGCCGGCGCGCGGGCGGACCCTCGGGCCTCAGATGGCGATCACGTATTACAAGCGTTTGCGCATGGAGATCGACCTGGACGGGTCGAACCTGTCGCCGCCGTTGCCCGGACGGTTCTTCTGGGCGCCCTGGGACGAGGGGCTTTTGGCCGACCACGCCGAGGTCAAGTATCAGAGCTTCCGCGGCGCCGTGGACTCGTCGGTCTTCCCCTGCCTGGGGGAGCGGCAAGGATGCCTGCGACTGATGCGGGAGATCCGTCGCAAGCCCGGCTTCCTGCCGACGGCGACGTGGTTGATCGCCTGCGTCGACGGCTACGTCGGCACCATCCAGGGAGTCGTCGACCACGGGCCCGTGGGCGCGATCCAGAACGTCGGCGTGCTGCCGGCGTACCGGGGGCTCGGTCTGGGTCGGGCGCTGGTGAACCGGGCGCTTTGGGGGTTCCATCAGGCGGGCCTGCGCAAGGCGTACCTGGAGGTGACCGCCGAGAACCGCGCCGCGGTGATGCTGTATCGGGGGCTGGGGTTCCAGAAGGCGAAGACGCTGTACAAGGCGGTCGACGGCTGAAACCGGGCGTGGGGCGGTCTTCCCCGTCGGCGGGCCGTCGGTGTATCCTCGACGGCGGGGCTCGCGGGCGGGCCCCGCGTCCCGTCGGGTTCGGGGCGGGGCGTCACATCGCGAACGGGGGAAGCCAGTGCCGGCGGCAACCGCGACGATCCATCAGCACGAGTATCAAAACGGTTTGACGCTCGTGGCCGAGGCCATGCCCGGCGTGCAATCGGCCTCGTGTACGCTCCTGGTCCCCGCCGGGGCCGCCTACGAGGCCGCCGAGGGCCTGGACGCCGGCGGCGGCGCGGCGACCATGCTTTGCGAATGGCTCACCCGCGGCGCCGGCGACCGCGACGGTCGCGTCCTCCTGGAAGCCCTCGACGACCTGGGCGTCAGCCACTCCGAAAGCGCGCAGACGATCCACGCCAGTTTCGCCGCGGCCACCCTGGGCGCCAACCTGATCCCGGCCCTGGAGATCTTCGCCGACGTCGTCCTTCGTCCCCGGTTCGACGAGGAGGAGATCGAGCCGATCCGCTCGCTCTGCCTCCAGAACCTCCGGAGCCTGGAGGACGACCCCGGCTCCAAGGTGATTTACGAGCTTCGCGAGCGCCACTTCCCCGCCCCCTGGGGCCGGCCGGCGCCCGGAACCGCCGAGGACGTCGCGCGAATCAAGCCCCAGGCGCTTCGGGCCTTCCACCAGGCGGCGTACCGGCCCAACGGCGCCATCCTGGGAGTCGCCGGCGCGATCGACTGGCCGCGGCTGCGCGACGCCGTCGGCGAGTTGTTCGACGCCTGGAGGCCCCGGCCCGAGCCGAAACTCGTGGAGGCTTCCGCCGGCCCCGGGCGCGACCACGTCACGCGCGAGACCCAGCAGATCCAGATCGCCATGGCCGCCCCCGCGGCCACCGTCGCCGGCCCCGACTACTACCGCGCCCGCGCCGCGGTCGCGATCCTGGGCGGCTATTCCTCCGCCCGGCTGTTCACCGAGGTCCGCGAGAAGCGCGGACTCTGCTACTCGGTCTACGCCAGCTACGAGGGCCAGCGCGAACGCGGCGCCATGCTCTGCTACGCCGGGACCTCCACCGAGCGAGCCCAGGAGACGCTCGACGTCATGCTCGCCGAGTTCCACCGCCTGGCGCGACGGGGCGTCGACCTGGAGGAGTTGGACACCATGCGGGCGGGGCTGAAGTCGTCGCTGATCATGGCCCAGGAGTCCAGCATGAGCCGTTCCGGCGCGCTGGCGTCGGACTGGTACTTCCTCGGCCGGGTCCGCCCGCTCGACGAGATCGCCGCGGCCCTCGACGCCCTGACCCCCGAGTCGGTCTCCGACTACGCGCGGGCGCTTCTGAAGCCCGACGAGCTGACCATCCTGACCCTGGGCCCCACGCCCCTGGACGTGAACTTCCCGGCCTGAACCAGGCCCGGGGCGGAGGACCGACCGTGACGCGATTCCACCACGCGACGCTCGACAACGGCCTGGAGGTCATCGCCGAGCTCAACGACGACGCGCATTCGATCGCCGCCGGCTTCTTCGTGAAGGCCGGCAGCCGCGACGAGGCGCCCGAACTGGCCGGCGTCTCCCACTTCCTGGAGCACATGACCTTCAAGGGGACCGCCCGCCGCGACGCCCTGACGGTCAACAGGGACTTCGACCGCGTGGGCGCCAAGCACAACGCCCAGACGTCCGAGGAAGACACCTTCTACCACTTCACCAGCCTCCCGGAATACCTCCCGCCCGCCTTCGACGTCCTGGCCGACATCCTCCGCCCCACCCTCCGCGAGGACGACTTCGAGACCGAGAAGAAGGTCATCATCGAAGAGATTCGGATGTACATGGACAACCCCATGTCCGTCGCCTACGAGGCGGCCAAGGCCGCCCACTTCGGCGACCACCCCCTGGGCAACAGCATCCTCGGCACCGTCGAATCGATCACCGCCATGAAGGCCGCCGACATGCGCGCCTACTTCGCCAGCCGCTACAGCCCCGCCAACATCGTCCTGGGCTTCGCCGGCAAGGGGGACTGGGACGAACTCCTCCAACTGGCCCGGGGCCGCTGCCGTGATTGGACCGGCGACCGCCCCTCCCGCGACGCCCGACCCGCCAGGGGCCGCCTCGGCTTCCAGGCGCTTCTCCGCGAGGAAGACCAGCAACAAACCGTCGTCGGCGTCGCCGACGGCCCGCCCCTGGAAAGCGACGACCGCTACGCCGCCCATCTGTTGGCCACCATCCTCGGCGACCACACCAGCTCCCGCCTCTACTGGGCCCTGGTCGACCCCGGCCACGCCGACGGCGCCGAGATCAGCTACCAGGACTACAACCAGGCCGGCGGCTTCTACGCCTTCCTCTCCTGCGAGCCCGACGCCCTGGAGGACGACCTCCGGCGGCTCGCCGCCGTCTGCCGCGAGGCCATGGACCGCGGCGTCACCGAGGCGGAATTGGCCCGGGCCAAGAACAAGGTCCTCTCCCGCGCCGTGCTTCGCGGCGAACGGCCGATGGGACGCCTCGCCTCGCTCGGCTTCCACTGGGTCTACCGTCGCTCGTACCTGCCGATCGAGGAGGAACTGGCGGCCTTCTCCAGGGTCACCGTCGACCAGGTCCGCCGCCTGCTCGGCGAATGGCCGCTCTGGCCGATGACCCTCGTCTCCGTCGGCCCGACCGCCGACGTCCAGCCGCCCAAATGAAACGACCGGCGACCGCCGCGGCCCCCGATCCGCTCGGGGGCGCGCGACGGCGGGACGCGCGTCGAATCAAAGCCCGCTGAGATCGGCCGCGACGATCCGGACGCCGTCCTTAAGGCCGAGCGTCTCGACCACCTGGGCGGAGGCCGGGACCGTCAAGGCGCGTCGGGGAGGCACGCCGAGGCCCGCCAACCGCCGCGGGGCGTCGGCCTCGTTCTCGGCCGCGCCGGCGATCGCCAGGCCGTTGAGGATCAAGGGCGAGGCGTTCTCGACCTTGATGCGATACGTCGGCTTCCCCTTCTCGCGAGGGCCGTGCGACAGGGTCGCCCGGACCAGCCGATCCAGCACCCCGCCGGCCAGCGCGTCGCCGAAGGCCTTGGGATCGAACTCCTCGCCCGACTTGGCGGTCGGCACCGTGAACTTGCCGAAGGGGACCCACTTGCGCCCCAACTTCCCGGTCGCCGCGACCTGGACCACGGCCTCCTCGCCATTGAGCCGCACCTTGCAGCCGACGGCCGGCTCCTCGGGCGCCGACGGCACGCCCTCGGTCGCCCGCAGACCGATCACCATCTTGTCCTTAAGGGCGGCGGTCACCTCGTCGGCCCGCCCCCGCGCCGCGTCGTCGGCGGCGGCGACCTCGAAGAACAGCCGCCCCGGCTCGGCGTCCTGCCGCTCCGACAGGCCATCGACGAACTCGCGGGCGAGGGTCAACTCGTAGTGGTTGCCCCAGGGCTTCGCCAACCGGGCGATCGTGTCCCAGTCGTACCCCTGCGCCACGTTCCACATCGCCATCTGCGCCACCCGCGTCGGCGCCTTCACCAGCGCCAGCCGCCGCAGCGCCTCGCCGGCCTGGCCGCCGCCGCGAAGCGTCGAGACGTCGCCGAGCCGCAGCGACTCCCCCTTGGCGGGCATCGCCACCGAGCCGTCCGCCGCCGCCGGCGACAGGCTGACCAACCGCGTGGGAAGCTCGCGCTTCTGCCCCGGCTTCAGCGCCGCGAACGGCAGGCCGGTCGGCGGCACGGACATCATCCCCATGCCTCCCATGCCGCCCATGCCGCCCATCATGCCGCCGCCCATGCCGCCCATCATGCCGCCGCCCATGCCGCCGCGCATGCCCATCATGCCGCTCATCAGGCTGCGCTGGTCCCAACTATCGTAGTCGCCGCAGAGCTGCATGATGAGTCGACCGAGCATCATCATGCCCATCATCGGCGGCATGGTGCGTCCGCTCATGCCCATGCCGCCCATGCGGCCGCCGCCCATGCCGCCCATGCGGCCGCCGCCCATGCCGCCCATGCCGCCGCCCATCATGCCGCCGCCCATGCCGCCGCCCATGCCACCCATCATGCCCATCTGACCCGAAACGCCGGAGGCGACGATGCCGGGAGGCAGGACGACGTTGAGCCGGCGGTTGGACTTGTTGGTCAGGGAGAGGGTCAAGCGACCGTCGCCGTCTCCCACGGCGTTGGCCATGACAAGGCCGTCGCGCATGGCGTCGAGCAGGTTCAGGTCGGTCGCGACGCTCTTGTCGGCGGCCTCGTCCGGCGAGGGGGCGGGATCCTCGGCCCGAAGGGTCGCCGGCGTTCCGGTCAGGGCCAGCGCCGCGGCGAGTGAAAAGAAGGTGTTCCGGAGGATCGATCCGCTTGAGGAGGTCATCAGAAGCGTCTCCTTGGGCTTGATGGAATGGACGAGTGCGCAAGTCGTCGCCGCGAATCAGGCCGCGGCCCCAAAACCATTGAATCTTAAACGCGCGACTTCCACCAGAGCTATTAACTCTTATTAATCGTCGGCGGGTCGGAGGATTCGCCGACGACGAGACCGCGCCAGCCGCCATCGGCGGCGGCGCGACGCAGCAACGAAAACGGGCGACGTGGAGGCCGAGGCCGCCCGCGTCGCCCAGGGGATGACGTCGATTTCGCGTCGTCGCGGGTCGGCTCAAAGACCGCTGAGGTCGGCGGCGGCGAGGCGGACGCCCTTCTTAAGGCCCAGGCTCTTGACGACCTCCTCGCTGGCGGGGAAGGTCATGCTCCGCCGCGGCGAGACGCAGATGCCGGACAACACCCGAGGCTCGGCCCCCTCGTGATCCAGCCCGGCGATCCCCAGGCCGTTGAGGATCAACGGCGAGGCGTTGTCGATCTTGATTCGGAACGTCGGCTTCCCCTTCTCCCGGGGGCCGGCGCTGACCTGCGCCCGCACCAGCCGGTTGAGGACGCCGCCGGCCAACTCCTCGGCCAGCGCCGTCGCGTCGACCGCGCCGTCCTTGCGGGGGATCGTCACCGTGAACTTGCCGAACGGCACCCACGCCTGGGCCGTGCTGTTGCTGGAGCCCACCCGCGCCAGCGCTTCCTTGCCATCGATGGTGATCTTGCAGGCCACCGCCGGGCCGGTCGGCTCGGCCGGGACCCCCTCGCGAGCCCACAGCCCCAGCACCGGCTTGTCCTTGAACGCCCTGGTCAACTCGGCCGCGACCGCTTCGGACTCGGCGTCCTTGGCGTCGACCTCGAAGCGCAGCTCGCCGGACTCCTCGTCCTTGATCGTGTCGAGCCGATCGACGAAGTCCTGGGCCATGGTCAGTTCGTACTCGTAATTCTTACCCCGGCTCTCGGCCATCCGGGCGATGGCGTCCCAGTCCAGCCCCTGGGCCACCCGCCACATCACCAACTGCGAGACCGACTCCGGGGCCTTCTCCGCGGCCAAGCGCCGCAACGCCTTTTCGGCCCGGGGGCCGACGCCGAGCTGCGACACGTCGCCGATCTGGAACTTCTCCCCCTCCCGCGGCAGCCGCGCCTTGCCGTCCTCGGTCGGCGGGCTGAGGCTGACCAGCCGCGTGGGAAGGTTGCGGGTCTGGCCCGGCTTCAAGGACGCGAACGGCAGGCCGGTCGGCGCGACCGACATCATGCCCATGCCGCCGCCCATGCCTCCCATGCCGCCGCCCATGCCCCCCATCATGCCGCCGCCCATGCCTCCCATGCCGCCGCCCATCATGCCGCCGCCCATCATGCCGCTCATCAGGCTGCGCTGATCCCAGCTATCGTAGTCGCCGCAGAGCTGCATGATGAGCCGGCCGAGCATCATCATGCCCATCATCGGCGGCATGGTCCCGCCGCCCATGCCACCGCCCATGCCGCCGCGCATGCCGCCGCCCATGCCCCCCATGCCGCCGCCCATGCCACCCATGCCACCGCCCATGCCGCCCATGCCACCGCCCATGCCTCCCATGCCGCCGCCCATGCCCCCCATCATGCCGCCCATCTGACCGGCGGCGCCGGAGGCGACGATGCCGGGAGGCAGAACGACGTTGAGCCGGCGGTTGGACTTGTTGGTGACCGAGACGGTGACGCGGCCGTCCCCCTTGCCTTCGGTCTGGACGTCGACGAGGCCGTCGCGCATCGCGTCGAGGAGGCTGACGGCGGGAGTTTCGGCCGCGGCCTTGGGGGCGGCCTCGGGCGGAGCCGGGGCGGTGGAGTCGTCGCCGAGCGCCGGGGCGAGCGAGGAGGCCGCCAGGAGCGCCCCTCCGGCGAGCAGACGATGGCGCAAGCGAGTGGTCGACATGGGTGAGACGCCTTTCCGTATCATTTCTGACCTGGGAGCAACGCCCGCGCCGCCGGGGCGACTCGGGTGATCGTCGTCCCGGAAGGGTCGAGGGTTCTTGGGTGTCGGGAACTGGAGGGAAGGGAAGCCGGCGGCGATGCCGGGCGGCCACTTTCCAGTTTAACAGACGATTTCCCGACGGCCCTTATTCGCGCCGTTTCCGGCCGCGAGGCGAGGCGGTCCTGACGGCTCGGGCTTCTCGACGGGTCGGCGGGACGGCGCCGGCCGCGGCGTCGCGGCCGGCCGCGCGAGCCGCGCGGGCGGGGCGGATTTAGAGTCTGTCTCATATAGTGGTGTCGCGGCCCGAATCACGGCCTTCCCCCCTCGCGGGGGAAGGTGGCCCGAAGGGCCGGATGAGGGGGAGGCGGCCAAGAGAGCCGTCGGGATTTCCAGCCGCCCAGACCGGCTTTCGACTTACCGACGGCTTCCGGTCGCGTCGTCCCCCTCATCTGACGCCTTCGGCGTCTGTCTTCCCCCGCGAGGGAGGAAGACCGTGACGGTCCTCGTTCACACTTATGAGACAGACTCTTAGACGCGCCCGAGGTAGTCGCCGGTCCTGGTGTCGACCCGGACGACGGTTTGCGGCTCCATGTGCTCGGGGACCTGGACGACGTGGCCGGTGGCCAGCGTCGCCGGCTTGGTCCTGCCGGTCGCTGAGTTCCCCCGGACCCCCGGCGCGGTCTCGACGATCGTCATCTCCACGGTGTCGGGCAAGTCGATGGCGATCACCTCGTCGTCGACCACCAGCGCCTCGACGCCGGGCATGTTTTCGGTCATGAACGGGATCTGGTCGGCTAGGTCGTCGACGCGGAAGGAGAACTGGGAGAAGTCGCCGGAGTCCATGAAGTGGAGTTCGTCGCCGTCGCGGTAGAGGTACTGGATCGGCTTGCGCTCGAAGCTGGACTCGGAAAGCGCGTCGGTGCCGCGATACGCCTTCTCGACGCGGTTCTTGGTCTTGAGGTTGCGGGCCTTGACCTTGTACAAGGTCGCCGCGCCCCGCGCCGAGGGGGTCTGGACCTGGATCTGCTCGATCATGTGCGGCGCGCCGTCGATCTCGACGACCATCCGACGCTTGAAATCCTTGGCGGGCACCACGGGGGGCGGACTCCCTCGAAACGGGGGACGAACATTAGGGCGACGACGGGACATCTTACCCGCAAGCCGGCGTCGTCCAAAAGAGGGGCCCCAGCCCCCGGGCGCCGACCTTTTCACTCGGAGTCGGGGGCCGAGTTCAAGGCCTGCCAGGTCGCCGCGTCGGCCGCGCCGACCGTCGGCAGCGCGTGGGACTGCTGAAACCGGATCAGGGCGTCTCGGGTCGCGGGGCCGAAATTGCCGTCGGGCTTCAGGTCCGATCCGGAGGCGAGCCGCGCGTTGAGGAGTTTTTGGAGCCGTTCGACCCGCTCGCCGCGATCCCCCAGCGTCAAGGGCGCCTCGACGTCGCGGTCGGTCGCGTACTTGAGGCCGAGCAGCTTTTCCCAGGCTTCCACGTCGGCCTCGCCGGTCGCGGCCAGGCCGTTTTCGGTCTGGAACCGTTCCAGCGCGCGCCGGGTCGCGGGGCCGAAATTGCCGTCGGGCTTCAGGTCCGGGCCGGGCGACAGCCGGTCGTTGAGGAGCCGCTGAAGGGCCTCGACCCTCCCCCCCGCGTCGCCGACGGCGAGGAGCCGGGGATCGTCCGGGGGCTCGGGCGGGAAGACGGGCGCCGGCGCCGACCCGGGCCCGGTTCGAGCGTCGATCGCCGCCCAGGCGGAAACCACGAGATCGGCGTGGCGGCAAGCCCGGCGGTTGCCCAGAACGCTCAGGGCGCCGCCGCGACCGCGATTGTAGGCCAAGGCGGCCAGCCAATACGGATCGCGCGCCTTCTCCAAGACGCGGGGGTCGACGCCGGGACGCTCCTCCGCTTGGACCTGCTCTGCCCAGTCCAGGTTTTCTCGAACGGCGTCCGCCAGGAAGTCCACCGCGAAGCCGACGTCCTCGGCGCGGGCCTTCAGGGCGTCGAGGGAGTCGTCGGGGAACATTGCCAGCAGGTTCCGGCCGCTGATCTGGACCAGGCCGTGATCGGCGGCGGCGAATCGCTCGCGGTCGTCGCCCGCCTCGGCCCATTGCGCCGGGTTCCGGAACTCCGCGCGGGGATCCCCCGTGGACTCCTGAAGCACGTGGGCGGCCAGGAAGTTGACCGGCAGCTTGGCGCGGTCGGCGGCGCGCCGAAGCGCCCGCTCGATCTCCCGGGCCGTTTCGGGATCGAGTTCGTGGATGGTCGAGTAGCCCTTGCGGACCACGCCGTCGCGAAAGGGATAGATCGCGTTGCTGGCCAGGAGCGCCGCGGCGATCGTGTTCTCCGCGGGCGGCTCGTCGGATCGCGTCGCGGGCGCGATCCGGGGCCAGACCGCGGCGAGGTAGACGGCGTTGACGACGGCCAGCGCCGCGACGACGACCGCCGTCTCCAACAGGATCCGGCCGGGGGCGTCCTTAATACCCATCGAGGGCCTCTCCGCCGGCACGAGTGCTCAACCCCTTCCAGACGGCGCGGTCGATCGTGTCCGGGAAGGAGCGGGCCGAGCCGTCGGCCATGACCGCGTCGACCTTCCCCGGATGATACGACGACGCCGGCTTGATCATGAACCACCAGTCCGAGAGCGTCGCCAGGCCCGCCGACCCTTGGACGCAACAGGCATGGTTCGGGGGCTGGAGGGTGTTGAACCAGCCCCGCCACAGCGTCCCCTCGACCCAGGGGTAGCCCTTGAACCGCCAGGTGCCGTGCCAGGGGAAACGGTCGGAGCGCCAGTCCACCCGGGAGCAGACGGAGACGGCCGCGCCGGCGGGGACGCGGTCGTCGAGCCCGTCGACGACGTAGCAGTCCGAGACCCGCGAGCGGGGCGCGGTTTCCGAGATCGGGCCCAGGGCGGCCTCCGCCGCCAGCAGGGTGGAGCTCAGGCCGTCGCGGCAAGCCGCCGGCGCGACCGCGCCCAGGGGCGGGTCGGGGGGCTTGGAGACGCGCGGGTCGTCGCGGATCGAACGGCCGAACAAGCCGTTCCAGGACCGGGTCTCGGGCCACCACGTCCCGGAGTTCCAGGCGTAGTTCGACGGCTGGAAGTGGGGCGGCCTGGACTCGCTCGCCAGGTTCGGCTCGGACGGACAAAGAAAGACCGCGATCCGCGCGCCCGCGGCCGTGGAGGCCGCCGGCCCCATCCAGGTCGGCACCTTCGCGCCGACGCCCTTGCCGACGCCGGGCAGGACGATGAAGTTGAAGTCGGCGTAGAGCGCTTCCTGCTCCAGATAGGGGAGGATCGCCACGTTGGGCGAGAGCGAGCCGGGCATCTCCCCCAGGGGGAACGTCCCCCAGGTCCCGACGTACCCCTGCGTCGCCAGGCCGATCTGCCGGAGGTTCGCCAGACACTGGACCCGCCGCGCCGACTCCCGCGCCGACTGCACCGCCGACAGCAGCAGGCTCAGAAGGATCCCGACGATCGAGACGACGGTGAGGAGTTCCAGCAAGGAGAACGCGCGCCGCCTCGGCTTCCCCATCGTCGCCCCCCGTTCGTCAGGCGTCCCTCGGCTCCGACCTCATCCGCCGGACGAACCGGAACCCCCACAGGCAAAGGCAGACCGCCGCCACGTTCAACGACGCCCAGAACACCACGTCGGCGGTCCCGAAGTCCCACGCGGGCGCGGCGGCCGGAGCGCGCTTCTTCACGCGCGACCTGTCAAATTCGCGACGATCCACAAACGATTTGCCATTCCAGATTAAACGCGATCGATTCGGGAGTTCGGGATATACGTCGTCGATGACCAAGCCGGCATCATCCACCGGATCCATGCTCGCCCAGTCATAGATCGACTTGGGGAATTCTCGATTAATGGTCAGCCATGAGATAGTAATCGAGTCCTTTAGAACGTCGGATTCGCCTTCGTAGCCGGTGAAGTCGATGCGGCTTGGAAGTCGTTCGGCATCTTTAAGTTTCGATTCGTAAGCGATCTCCAACTCATACCGAACTCTGGGCGTCATCGTGTTCACGCCCACCTTGGTGACATGTGTCGGTAGATTTCGTTCATCAAAATGATAAATATAAGTCAGGCCTTTAGGGTGGTTGTAAACCTCAACCCGTTCCCCCGGCTTTTCTTGTGTGCGTATATCTATATCCAGGGCATTGTCAACGACCCGCCGGGCATACTGAAGGCCGTAGTGGTGGATGATCTCCATCGGCTGGGCCGCGATGTCTAAAATCCTCGGGTCCACGAGCTCCGGCGGGTACGAGGGCTTTTTGGATCTGTATTCGTGCATGTAATATGGCTCGTCCTTCCGATCGATGATCCTGTAGACGAAGCCATCGAAGGACGAGTTATCGTAATGGTCTTGGTCTTCCTCGCGTTTTGGCTCAACTTTATGTCGGTCTATCCGGTATGCGCCGTCAGCCGATCGCCAATAGTGAAATTCCCACCGCGCGTCGGCGAATTTCGCGTCGGCGAATTTCGACGTAGACTTCTGTCGGGACATGTCGACTTGAATGACGACCTCCCATGAGGTGATCCTCGACCGCTCCTCAATCAGTCGAGACAATAGCGTGGAATCCACCTTGTCTGCGGAAGTCGGCAGTGTTGGAAGAGTCAACCCTAGAATCATCACTGTCGTCAGCGACATACAATCATCTCCCAGATGTATTAGATTTTCCACCACCCCCCGTAGGGGAGGTGATCGATCACTGTACATGCTTGGCTGCGTGTCGCTCAGCTTGTAATCTAGGGGAACGCTTGCCTCCCGACGAAAGTGGGATAATCCCGACGATGGTCGGAAGACCGGAAATCCTAGGAAAACAATCTTCGCACACGCGAATCAGCTACTATTCACTCTCCCTCCCTTATTTCAATCACGGCTGATAACATGCGACGCCTTCAGGAGCGCCAGCACATGACACCTTGTACTTAGGGCTTCCGGTGCCATCCTTGCACTCATTGGTATCCACGTTGATCAGGCAATCCCCTCCATTTCCACAGGTCGGAAGATCTTTCCTGTCTTTAGGATCCGAAGGATCGAGACATCCACCACAATTACCCGTGGGCGGAGGGTTGGGAGCATCGCATGTCTTGATCGCAGCATCATTCCCCTTGAACCAACCGCTGCAGTTCGGAAAATTGCATTCGGCGTCATCACCGCACGTCTTTCGGCTCACCATGGCGGCCTTGCCGGTGCATGGCTGGATGGGAGGTGGGCCATAGCCGCCTTGCTGCGCGCTGGAGGTCTTCTGCATGATCCCAAGAAGCGCCATCGTGAGGACCAAGGCGCCGACGACGGACAGGCATTCCAAAACGAAAGATCGAGCACGCATCGCAGAGTCTCCTATCACTCGAATGGGTTTGGTTGAGTGAACTCACGGCGCTTTCGGCCCGGCCTGGGCCGGCAGGTCCAGAGACACGGGCAAGGTGATCGTCGGGTCGCCCGCCGCAGACGTGGCGAACTGGATCCAGAAGTCGCCGCCATCGAGCGATATGGCCGGGTCGACGCGGGAGGCGTCGAGCTTGAAGCGGGCGGCGAAGGCGGAGGTGGGGACGTTCAACGAGCCGTCGGCGACCTCGTGCTTGATGAACGAGTCCGACGCGGCGATCCCGCGGACCTCGAAGGTTGGTTCGGCCCCCGCCTTCAGTTCCACGGTCGTCCACTCGTCCGCTCGGAGTCGCACGGGCTCGCGCGGCACCTCGATGGCGGGCCGCACGTCCACATAAAGCGGGACGTCAAGGGAGAGCTTAGCGTCGGGGGCCTCGGCGCTCACGACGACGGGCTTGTACGAGATGAGGAGCGTCGTCCGGGACGGCCCCCGCTTGCCGACGGTGTTGAGGCCGCCGGCCACCTCGACCTGGGAGCGGGGGCCGATCTCGGTCCCGACGGGCAAGCCGACGTCGGTGCAGGTGCAGGGCTTGAAGACTTCCGTGACCTCGACCGCCGCGTCGGTCTCGTTCTTGATCGTGAACGCGAACGGCACCTTCTCGCGTTGGTCGACCTGGCCCAAATCCACCTGGACGGGCTGGAGCGTCAACCGCGGATGGGGGTTCGTCTCAACGCGCCGGGCGGCCATCGCCAACCCCGCGATCAGCATGGACGCCAGCGCGCCGACGATCAGGAGAACGTCGAACGCGCGGAACCGCGCCCCCCCCCCCCCTCTGGAAATCGGACGACCCTGGTTTCCCATGGCTGACGCGACCTCGATGGTTGTCTTCGAGAGGTTCCAACTTGATCGATGTGATCGTAGGCGCCAAGACTGGGGGAAGTCAAGCCCGCGCGCATGGATTAAAGGATTTTCATCGACCGCGACGCTTGCCGCGGCGCGTCGGCGTCACCGCGCCTCCGTCTTGACCTTGGCGACGTAGGCTTCCAGGCGGGCGAACTGCTTGGCGAAGTTGTTCTCCGGGTCGCCCTCGGGGCCCTTGAAGAAGCAGGAGAGGTGGAGCATCAGGCCCTTCCCCCCGCGGCGCTTTTCCAGATCGGCCAGGCGGGCGAGGTCGACGCCCAGGGGGGCGGCCAGGAGGCTGTCGCAGCCTTGCCAGGTGAATTGCAGGGCCATTTTCGTCCCCAGGAACCCCTTGAAGTGGATGTGGTCCCAGGCGGTCTTCCAGTCCCCCATGCCGGGGACGTACTCGATGGTCACGACCGAGGCCGGCTTGTAGCCGAGGATCTCGGTGATCACCTTGTCCTTGGTCTTGACCTTCGACGCCTTGTTGGCCGGGTCGTCCAGGACGATGCCGTCGCGGTTGCCGAAGATGTTGTGGCCGACCCAGCTCATCACCTGGAAGTTGCGGGCGGCGAACATCGGCGCCAGCACGGTCTTCATCAGGGTCTCGCCGGTCTTGCCGTCCTTGCCGGCGTAGAGCGCGCCCGTCTTGGCGGCCAACTCATGCGCCGCGGGGAACGAGCCGCCGAGGCTGGGGGTGAAGTTCAGGTAGGTGTGGCCGCCCCGGAACGCCGCCATGGCGTACAAGGCGCTTGAGGGGAGGACCGCGTCGCCGGTTTGGTCCAGCGCCTTTTCGAGCGCGGCGAGCGATTCGTGCCGCGCGTCGATCTCGAAGGGGGGTTCGGTGCTGGAGACGTTCAGGACGATCAGGTGGTCGACCTTCTCGGCCTTGACGAAGGCGTCGAGGTCGGCGGCGATCCGGTCGACGGCCGCGCGGGCGGTGGCGGTCGTCTGGTCCGCGCCCCAGTCGCCGAGCTTGGCGACGGTCGGGCTCAGGCCGTAACGGGGGGCGGGGCGGACGCGGGCCGTCGCCGCGGCCAGCTCGTCGCGACAGGCGCGGAGCCATTCGGCGTCGAGGACGCCGGAGGCCTCGCGGAACTCCTCGGCCGAGGCCGCGAAGGAGGTCTCGCGGATCTCATGGCCGCCGACCACGAAGTCGCCCGGCGCGGGGAGGGGGAGGTCGCGGAAGGCCGGCAGGTCGGTCGTGAGCCCGGTCTGGTCGCTCAGCCCCTTCGCCATCGCGGCGAGCCCGACGGTGATGGTGGTTCCGACCCCGCCGAAAGCCCCCACGAGCCACAATCCGACACGCCGACGCGCCATGTTCGCTTCACCTGTTTTTCGCTGTGCGAGGGGGGATGGGGAGGAGGGACGGCCAGCCGCGGCGCGACGACGCGCGGGGCGACTCGCCGGATCCATTATGGGCCCCGAATTCCCCCGGTTCAACCCGGGCGCGGCGTCAACCGCCGTGGCGGCCCAGGAGGAGGCTGGCGTTGTGGCCGCCGAAGCCGAAGCTGTTGGACATGACCCGGTCCACCCTGGCCTCGCGGGCGACGTTGGGGACGTAGTCCAGGTCGCAGTCGGCGTCGGGGTTGTCGAGGTTGATCGTCGGCGGGAGGACGCCGCGGTGGATGGCCAGGGCCGAGGCGATCAGCTCGACGCCGCCGGAGGCCCCCAGCAGGTGGCCGAGCTGGCTCTTGGTGCTTGAGATCTGAAGCCGGCGGGCGTGGGCGCCGAAGACGGTCTTCATGGCGACGGTCTCGGCGAGGTCTCCCAGCGGGGTGCTGGTGCCGTGGGCGTTTATGTAGTCGACGGCGTCGGCGGGGACGCCCGCGTCGGCCAGGCAGCGCCTCATGGCGCGGGCGGCGCCGCGGCCTTGTTCGTCGGGGGCGGTGATGTGGTGGCCGTCGCCGGCGGTGCCGTAGCCGAGGACCTCGGCGTAGATCCGGGCGCCGCGGCCGCGGGCGACCTCCTCGGCCTCGAAGATCAGGACGCCGGCGCCCTCGCCCAGGACGAAGCCGTCGCGGTCGCGGTCGAACGGGCGGCTGGCGCGCCGGGGGTCGTCGTTGCGGGTGGAGAGGGCGCGCATGGCGGCGAAGCCCCCCAGGCCCATGGTGGTGATGGCGGCCTCGCTGCCGCCGGTGATGATGACGTCGGCGTCGCCGCACTGGATCAGCTTCAGGGCGTCCCCCATGGCGTTGGACGCCGAGGCGCAGGCGGTCGCCGTGGAGGTGATCGGCCCGCGAAGGCCCCAGCGGATCGAGACCTGGCCGCTGCCGGCGTTGACCATCAGCTTGGGGATGGTGAACGGGCTGATCCGCGACGGCCCCTTCGTCATCATGACCGCGTGCTGGGACTCGAACTCGTTGAGCCCGCCGATCCCGGAGCCGATCATGACCCCGCAGTTCTCGGCCGGGAGCTTGGAGAAGTCGATCCCCGAATCGGCCACGGCCGCCTCGGAGGCCGCCAGCGCGAACTGCGCGAAGCGGTCCAGGTGCCGCGCCTCCTTCGCGCCGAAGCGGGCGGCGCCGTCCCAGTCCCGGACCTGGCTGCCGAAGTGGACCTTGAACTGGGACACGTCGAACAGGTCGATCGGGCCCACGCCGCTGCGACCGGCGCACAGCGCCTCCCAGAAGGCGTCCAAATCGTCGCCCAGCGACGTGACCACCCCCATGCCGGTGATGACGACGCGCCGCGTCTCTGCCATGATCGTCTCGTCTCGCGGAAAAGCCTGGCCGGCGGGGCGGGGGGAGGGGAAGGGGGGGCGCGGGCGCGCGCCGAGCCGGACTTCGCGGCGCGTCACCGCTCCGCGCGCGGCGGCGCGCCGATCCGGCTCGCCGCGACCCGGCCCGACCCGGCCGCGCCGGGGTCACTTGGCGTGCGCGTGCTGCTCGATGTACTCGATGGCCTGGCCCACGGTTTGGATCTTTTCCGCCTCGTCGTCGGGGATGGTGATGTCGAACTCCTCCTCGAACTCCATCACCAACTCGACCACGTCCAGCGAGTCGGCGCCGAGATCGTTGACGAACGACGTCTCCTTGTAGACCTGGTCCTTCGACACGTCCATTTGCTCGCTGACGATCTCGATCACGCGCTCTTCCACGGACACGGGCGGTCCTCCTGGCTGGAGTCGATTCGGTGTAAGGGCCTGCTCGTCCATCGTCCGGGCCTGGCCGCGGGCCGTGAAAGACGCAGGGGGTCGGGCAAGGACACGATCCGATGGCGCCCCGACCCTTCCAAGCCGGGGGAGGCCGTCGCGACGGCGTCGAGCGCGGGCGCGATCCGGCGACTGTTCCCCCGCGGTCGGGCGGCGCCGACGATTGTTAGACGAGTCAAAATAGCACGGGCCGCGGCCGTTGTCCATCGGTCGTCCGGTTCGATTCGCGAGATCCCGCGGCCGGCCCGCGACGGCCGTCAGACGGTCATCCCGCCGTCGACCGCGACGACCTGGCCGGTGACGTAGCTCGTCGCCGGCCCGCAGAGGAACGCCACGACCTCGGCCACGTCCTCCGGCGCCCCCAGCCGCCTGAGCGGCACCCGCTCCTTGACCTCGGCCTTGATCTTCTCCGGCAACACGTCGGTCATGTCGGTGGTGATGAACCCGGGGGCGACCACGTTGACGGTGATCCCCCGCGACGCCAGCTCCCGGGCGACGGTCTGGCTGAAGCCGATCACCCCCGCCTTGCTCGCCGAGTAGTTGGCCTGGCCGGGATTGCCGCGGATCCCCGAGACGCTGCCCACGTTGACGATCCGGCCGTAGCGGCCGCGCATCATCACCGCGCCGACGGCCCGGCACCACAGGAACGTCCCCTTCAGGTTGACGTCGACCACCCGGTCCCAGGCGTCGTCCTCCATCCGGAGCAACAGCCCGTCCTTGGTGATCCCGGCGTTGTTGACCAGGATCTGGATCTTCTGGTGCTTCTCCTCGACGGCCTCCACGACCCGCTTGACGTCCTCGGCCCTGGAGACGTCGGCCGCGAAGCCCTCGAACTCGCCCCCGGCGGCGACGACCGCCTCGCGGGTCGCCTCCAGGGCCTCCAGGGTCCGCGCCACGCCGACCACCCGCGCCCCGCACGCCGCCAGCTTCAGCGCGATCGCGCGGCCGATCCCGCGCGACGCCCCCGTCACCAGCGCGGTCTGCCCCTTCAGATCCACCAGACAGCCCGCCTTGGGCGCGTCGGTCGCTTCGGCCATGAACCAGAATCCTGATCGTCAAGGGAATGTCGCGCCCGCGCGTCCCGGCTCGGGCTGAAGCGTCCTGTTGTAATCTCGTCCCGATCCCCCTTCAACCCCAATCCCGACGTCCCGACGTCCCGGCGTCCCGCGCGACCGCGACGTCGCGAACCGGAATCCGGCGAACGCGACGACGGCGCCGGCCGCGTTCCTCGCGGTCGCGCCGTCGGGCGGGTCGCTCGATCCGGGGTCGGCCCGACCCGGCTTAGTTGGCCTTGGGGTTCAAAAGCGACGAGCCGGGCAGGGGGGGGAGCGCGGCGGTCGTCTCCTCGACGGTGGGCATCAGTTTGCTGGCGGCCTGGCGGACCTGCTCGGAGGCGTCGGACCTGGCCATCTCGACGATTCGGCGCTTCACGGCGGCGTCGTCGGTCTTCCGCGCGCCGAGGGCCTCCACCGCCTGGAGGCGGACGGTCTCGTCCCGGTCGCGCGACAGCCGCATCAGCCAGACGACCGGGTCGACGTCGGTTCGGTCCTTCACAAGCGCGATCACCGACGCCCGCTGGTCGGCGCGGGGGCTGGTCATCATGACTCCCAGGCTGATTTGCTCCTGGTTGAGTCCTCGCAGCTTCAGGGTGGCGAAGGCGGCCTCGCGGATGGCCTGGTCCTCGTCGTGGATCCGCTGGATCAGCATGTCCTCGGTCAGCAGTCCGCGGCGAGCGGCGAACGAGATCAGGACCTGGCGGCGGACCTCGGCGTCGGGATCCTCGACGTGGGCGACGGCCGGCGCCGCCGCGGCCTCGATCGGCAGGAAGCCCAGCGAGTAGACCGCCCCGGCGCGGGTGTGGGAGTCGGCGGCGGCCAGGCAGCGGAGGACGGCGGGGTGGATCCCCTCCTTCCACTGAGAGACCTTCGCCTCGTCCATCTCCGAGAGCGTCCGGCCGGGGACCCACGTCCAGAACTTGGCCGTCTCGCCCAGGGCGACGAAGCGGACTTCGGCGTCGGGGTCGGAGAGCGCCGCGGAGTAGACGTCGTGGATCGGCTTGAGCGCGTCGAGGAACCGGATGGAGACCGTGTCGACCCGGAACCGATCCAGCATCTCGGAGGCGAGGCCGACCGACAGGGCCCTTCCGGTCGGCGGGAACTGGAGGAAGCCGGCGCGAATGCCGCCGATCAACTCCAGGAAGTCGTCGATCGCGGCGTCGGCGACGGCCTCCCTGGGGGCGTCGGCCTTGCCGACGATCCGAACCCGCGCCTCCCGAAGCGCCCGGGCGTCGCCGCCGCGGAGGGCACGGACCAGATCGGCCGTCGCGGTCGATCCGTCGAAGGTGGCGGTCGCCGCGGCGGTGGCGGCCGTTCCGGCCGCGGTCGCGTTCGCGGTCGCGGTCGCGGGGCGACGCGCCGACGTCGCCCAGAACAGCCCCGCCCCGGCGGCGGCGGCGGCCAGACCGCCGGCGATCCAAAGCCCTTGTCCACGTCCCCGCGGCATGTCGACCTCCTTGCCTCGATCCGCGCCGATCCATCGGAGGCGCGCCGTCGGCCCCCTTGATGGGCGTGGATCATATTGGGAAACGGCCTCTCGACAAGGTCGATCTCGACTCCGCCTCAAGTTTTCCCCGCCAGCGGCCGACGCGCGGCCGGCCGACGGTCCAGTCTTCCCAATCGTCCCATGGGCGCGGGGCTTGCCGAATGCCGGGGATCGGGGTGAGGAATCGGTCGCGAGGGGCCGATTCTAGGAGTGTTGGAGATGGCGGCGCGGGCCGGGGGAGGAGCCCCCGGAGACCCCTCGCGCCGGCCCGCGGTGGACAGAGGATGGAGCTCGCCATGACCGGACCCAGCCGCGACCGATCGCGTTCGGCCGTCGGGAAGGCCCTCGGGGTGCTGCTGACGCTGGGCGCGTGCTTGACGCTCGGCCACGCCACGGCGGAGGCGGGAATCGGCTGGTCCAAGCTCGATCCAGCCCAGATCGTGCCGATGGAGCAGATCCCCGTCGAGTTCCGCGAGCCGGTGGCCGAGGTGATCCGCGACTGCACCTTCCACCGCAAGGGGGAGGCCGAGGCGTTCCCCTGCGACCCCTCGCTCTACCTCTCCCTGGTCAACGAGCCGGCGATCACCCTGGCGCTTTGGAAGGACCTGGCCGACAACCCGGTGAGCCTCAAGCGGTTGGGCCCCGACGACTACTCCGGCGACGACGGCATGGGCTCCTCCGCCGCCTGGCGGTTCGTGCTCCGCTCGCCGAAGACCCACGTCGTGCTGGCGAACGTCAGCTACGTCGGCGGACCCCGCGGCGGCGCCCAGATCGACGCCCGCGTCGTCCTGGTCCTCCGCGCCGGCTACTACCGCGAGGTCAACAAGCAGCCCTACATCCAGCACGACGTCGAGGCGTTCGTCAAGGTGGACTCCCGCGGCTGGAAGACCCTGGCGCGGACCTTCCGGCCGCTGATCGAGAAGTTGATGGACGAGCAGGTCAAGGAGGCCGGCCAGTTCGTCTCGCTGATGAGCCGCCTGGTCGTCTCCTACCCCGACTGGGCGACCGACGTGGCGATGCGCGAGCCCGAGGCCACCCCCGAGACCCGCGCCCAGTTCCGAACCCTGGTCGCCGCCAACCGCCTCCCCGACGCCTCTCCCGGCCGTCCCGTCGTCATGGCCGACGCCGCCCAGGCCGCCATGGACTCCCGCCGCCGCTGAGCCGGGACTGTCCCAGGATCCCGCGCCCCGGCCATCCATAATGAAAACGCGCCTGGGGCGGGCGAGGATCCAGCGAGGTGGAGCATGGCCGAGAGGACGTTCACCGACGAGATCCTGGACGACCGCATGGCGGAGATCCCGCGCCGCAAGACCCCCGCCGAGCGGCTGGAAATGACCTTCGCGATGTGGCGGTTCGCCCAGGACCTCGTCCGCGCCGCCGTCCGCGACGAGCACCCCGACTGGTCCGATGACCAGGTGAACCGCGAGGTGGCCCGGAGGTTGTCGCATGGGGCCGTCTGACCTTCTGGCGCGGGTGGCCGCGTCGCTGTCTCGGCTGGACGTGCCTTACCTGGTCACCGGGTCGATGGCGTCCACGGCCTACGGCGAGCCCCGTTTCACCAACGACATCGACATCGTGGCGGCCCTCGACGCCGATCGAGTCTCCGAGTTCTGCGCGGAGTTCTACTGCTGGGAGCCGAGCGTGGCCGCCGCCGCGCGGCGGCGGTCGCAATTCAACATCGTTCACATCGAATCCGGCTTCAAGGTCGACGTGATCCTCGCCTCCGATTCCGAGTTTGACCTGCTTTGTCGAAAACCACCGCGAGCGAGCATGCTTAATCCCTTCTCCCCTCGTGGGAGAAGGTGCCCCGAAGGGGCGGATGAAGGGGGCGCGACCAAAAGCCGCGAGCTTCAAAGTCATGGCCGGACGAGGTATGCGACGCCGGTCGCCCCCTCATCCGGCCTTCGGCCACCTTCTCCCACGAGGGGAGAAGGGATGCTTGCCGTCACGGGTTTTCGATGGTTTTCGACAAAGCAAGTTTGACCGCTCTCGGCTGGCTCGCGCCCGGTCTCTCGCGACGGCGGGGACCGTCGCCTCGTTCGCGTCGCCCGAGGACGTGATCGTCAAGAAACTCCAGTACTTCCGCGAAGGGGGGTCGGAGAAGCACCTGCGCGACATCGCCGGCGTCCTCAAGACCCAGGCGAACCGCATCGATCGGGAATACATCGTCGAGTGGGCCGCGCGGCTGGGGTTGCTGGAGGAATGGCGACTCGTCGCGTCACGACTCGCGTCGCCGCCGGAGCAATCGTCCCAGGCATCGCCACGCGCGGACGATCGAAACGTCGCGCTCAAGGTCGGCGGCGACGTCCACGTCGTCGCCGCGACGTCGCCAGGCGCGCCTCGGACGAAGGGCCCTCAAGGCGCGATCGGGCGCGAAGACGTCGACCGGGCTGGACTTGCCGCCGTCGGCGCGCTGGCGTCAAGCGGTCGGCTTTTCACGCGCGCCGAAGCTGGTCGGCCCGGGCGGCGAGCTTGATGACGGCGGCGTGGAAGACGCCGCGGGCGTTGGCGGCGGCGGCCTTGTAGTTCTCGACGAAGCCGTCGACCTGGGTCCAGGATACGACCTCGGCGACCTGCCTGGCCATCACGTCGAGCAGTTCATCGATGGAGGGAGCCTCGACGGCGACCGGGGCCGACATGGCGACGGCCCGGGGATCGACGCCGCCGGCGAAGTGGACGTCCTCGGCGATCGCCGGGCCGGCTTGCGCCCGCGAGGGGGCCTCGTCCTCCCAGGGAGGGACCGCGCCGGACATCCCGCGGCGGCCGCGGTCGGCGGGCTCGGCGGCCTCGCGCGGCGCGCCGCCGTCCTCGTTGGTCCGCGGCCGGCGCTCGTTGGGATCCTTCGGCAGTCCGGCGGAGGCGTAGAGCTTGCCGTCGGCGCCGACGCGGCCGGGGCTGTCGGGGATCTGGTGGCCCTCGATCAACTGCTTGCGGATCTTCGCCACCAGCTCGCGCGAGACGCCCAGCTCCTCGGCCGTGCGACGGTCGGACCAGTCATGATGGAGCCTCAGCTTCACCTCGACGGCCCTGCGCCGTTCGGTGCGCGACAGCGGCAAGCCGTGGAACAGGTTGACGCTCGCCACGAAGTCGAGCGCGTCGTGGAAGCTGCCGGGACGGACCTCGGCGGGGAGCGTCCGCTTGCCGAGCATGACGGCCGCGGCGTGGCGGTGGAAGCCGTCGGCCAGCAGCCGGCGGTCGTCGACCTCGAAGACGGTCACGGGGGGGAGCCGGTCCCAGGCCTCGGCGTAGCGCTCGACGGCGTAGTCGTCCAGGCGGTCGCGCAGGTTGAGATCGGGGTCCAGAACCAGGTCGTCCAGCGCCACGTTGCGAATGTCCATCTCGGTCGCTCCCTCGCTTCGTCTCGTCTCCATCGACGGCCCCGTCGTCGTGGCCTATCATCGGTCGGAGCGAACGCGGGCTTGCGGGACTTCAGCCCGTCGCCGACGTCGCGACGGAGGACGCGCGGATCATGCGGATCGTACTGACGGGCGCGACGGGACGCATCGGCGCGTACATGCGCGAGCCGCTGTCGTCGCGAGGATGGGACGTCGTCGCCTGGTCGGGCGCGTCGGCCGGGACGTGGGGCGGGGCGGCCACGACCCTCGTCGACATGACCGACGCCCTGGCGATCGAACGGGAGTTGGACCGGGCCGATCCGGACGCGGTCGTCCACCTGGCGGCGGTCAGCGACGCCGAGGCCGTCCGTCGCGACCCCGCCCGCGCCCGAGTCGTCAACGTGGAGGCGGTGGCGGCCGTCGCCGAATGGTGCGCGCGGAACGACCGCCGGTTGGTCTTCGCGTCGACCGACATGGTCTTCTCCGGAGCCAAGCCGTTTTGGACCGAGGCCGACGAACCGAGCCCGGTCCTGGCCTACGGCGACTCCAAGCGCGGCGGCGAGCGGGCGGCGCTGGGGGCCCCCGACTCCGTCGTCGCGCGGCTGTCGCTCCTGTACGGCCCGACCCGCAACGACCGCGCGACGTTCTTCGACCACGCCGTCGCCCGCCTCCGCGACGGCGAGCCGCGGACGTTCTTCATCGACGAGTTCCGAACGCCCCTGGACTACGCGACGGCCGCCGAAGTCCTGGCGCGACTGGTCGAGTCGCCGTATCGCGGCCCGCTGCACGTCGGCGGCCCGGAGCGGCTGAGCCGTTACGAACTCATGACGCGCGTGGCGCGAGGGCTGGCTCTGGACGCCTCGCTCGTCCGCCCCGACAGCCGCGCCGACGCCTCGTTCCCCGAGCCCCGCCCGACCGACGTCTCGCTGGACACGTCCCGCCTCGCCGTCCTCTTCCCCGACCTGGAACGGCCGTCGGTGGAGGAGGCCGTTCGGAGGATGTCGCGATGAGCGGGCCGCATCACGCGACGGCCGGTGGCTTGGTCGCCGGGTTATGATCGCGTCGCAGCAAGTGGAAGGCCGGGACGCCCAGGAGGATCAGGACGCCGCCGCCCAGGGCCTGCATCCGGGTCTCGGCGTTGGCGAGCATCGAGCCCAGGAGCAGCAGCGACGCGGCGACGAAGAGTAAAGGCGTGAACGGGTAGCCCCAGGTCTTGTAGGGACGATGGGCGTCGGGCCGGGTCCGGCGCAGGACGAAGACGCTGGTGACGGCCAGCATGTAGAAGACCGTCGCGCCGAAGATGACGTAGTCGAGCAGGATGTCGTAGAGGTGCTTGTGGTTGAGCGTCGTCCAGGCCGTCCGCGCGAAGCCCGGCAACGGCGTCTCCGGGCCCGGCGGCGGGACCATGATGAGGGCCGTCCCCACCACCGTCAGGGCGATCGCCCAGGCGGCCTGCGCGACGATCGCGTGCGCCGGGGTCTGAAACCGCGGGTGGATTCGGACGAACCACTCCGGCAAGAGGCCGTCGCGAGCCATGGCGAAGTACGACCGCGGGCCGGTCAGCGCGTTGCCGTTGAGCGAGATGAACGTCGAGCACATCACCAGCGCCGAGATGGCCAGCACGCCGTTGGCCCCCAGAAGCGCCTTGCAGTAGACGGCGGCCACCGCGTCGGTGATGTTCGCGCCGCTGGCCGTGTGCGCGGCGGCGGCCACGTCCAGGGGCAGGACGTAGTGATAGGCCAGCGTCATCGCCGCGTACAGCGCCACCAGGCTCGTCATTCCCAGGATCAAGGCGCGGGGAATGTTGCGGCCGGGGTCGCGAATCTCCTCGGCCAGCGGCGTGACGTTGATCCAGCCGTCGTAGGCCCAAAGCACGCCAACGACCGCCACCATCGCCGCCGAGAAGAGGTTTCCGTGGTAATCGGCCGGGATCGTCCACGGCGAGAGGTTCGCGACGCTTCCGCCCCCGACCAGAAACGGCAGCGCGATCAGCGTCAAGACGCCGCCGACCTTCAGCCCGGTGCCGATCACCTGGAGCCCGCCGCCCCCCCTGGTCCCCAGCACGTTGACGACCGTGACGATCGCGATCGCCGTACACGCCGCGATCGCCTGCCAAGCCGCCGAGGGGACCGCCTCCGGCGACGGGAAGACCTGCGCGAAGTACCGCGAGAACGCCGCGGCCAGGGTCGCCATCGACCCGGCCCGAGCGATGGTCAGTTCCGACCAGCCGAAGAGGAACGCCGGCAGCTTGCCGTAAGCCTCGCGAAGATAGACGTAGGGCCCCCCCGCCTGGGGGATCATCGCGCCCAGTTCCGCCAAGGTCAGCGCCCCGGCCGTGGTGAACGCCCCGGCGACGATCCACGCCGCCAGGATCCCCCCCAGAAACGGCAGCTCGTGCGCCACCCGCGCCGGCACGATGAAGATCCCCGAGCCGATCACCGACCCGACCACCACGCAAAGCGCGGTCAACGGCCCCAACACCCGCGGCAGGACGACTTGTTGAAGCGACGAGGGGGGAGCGGACGTTTCGCTCGACATGCGGCGTATCCTAATTGACTCAAGACCCGGATGCTGGCGTCGCTTCATCGAAGAAGGGATGTCGTATTCCACCATACGACCGCGCCCCGGCGATACCCCCCGCCGCGCGGGGAGCGTGGGCCTCGATTTCGGATTTCCGAAGACGCCGTTGGAACGAAACGTCCTTCCCCCCTCGCGGGGGAAGGTGGCCCGAAGGGCCGGATGAGGGGGGGCGAGCCAAAACGCCATCGGCGTTCAAGGCTTCCCGGACGGGCTTCCGCGAATATCAACGGTCCTCTTGTT
>CALCIB010000014.1 GCA_937907525.1 uncultured Planctomycetales bacterium
CACCTTCCCCCGCGAGGGGGGAAGGACGTTATGCCGGCCGCGACGCCCTTATGGGGCGGACTTTTAAGCCCGTCCCTCCAGCCGCTCGACCCACGCCGCCTCCATCCGGTCCAGCCGCGCGAGGCACGCCTCGGGGGTCCGCGCCCGCGCGAGGACCGTCAGGACCGGGCCGCCCGCCTCGATCGTCGCGCCGGCGCGGGGGACGTCGGCGAAGCTCGGCGCGCGGAAGCCGTCGCCGAGCGGCGGCGGCGCGATCGCGGGGAACGTCAGCCGACGCCTCGCGTACACCACCCGCTTGCCCGCCGCCACGCCCGATCCGCCCGAACCCGCCTCGACGCCGACGTCGCCTTCGACGCACGCGCGGACGTGGTCCCGCATGATCGCCCGTCGATAAACGTACTCGAACAGCTCCACCGACGCCGTGTACCGGGGGTTGACCTCCAGCACCCACGGCCGATCGTCGGCCAGGACGAAATCGACCCCGAACAGGCCGATCAGCCCGAACCGAGCCGCAAGCGCCTCGCCGACGCGCCGCAATTCCGACGTCGCCCGCTCCGAGACGGGCCACGGGGCGACCCCGCCGCGGTACAGAAACGGCGCGCCGGGGACTCCCGGGAACTGCCTGGCCGTTCCGACCAGCCGCGCGCGACCGCCAGCGGCGACGAACAGCCCGGAGAACGTCGGCCCGGCGATGAACTCCTGGAAATGGGTCGACGGGACGTCGCCGGGATCGTCGCCCCGGCGCGCGCCCAGGCCGCCGGCCGTGGCCGTCGACTTGGCGAGCCAGTGGCCGACCGTCGGGGTTCCGTCGGCGACGCGCCGAAGCGCGGGCGTCGCCAGGCCATGGCCGCGGAGGACGTCGGCGACGACCCAGGGATCGCGGATTTGGCGCAAGACGTCGGCGCCGACGCCCAGCAGCGGGACGACGCGGGAGATCCGCTCGACCAGGTCGGGCCGGGCCTCCATCGAGCCGACGTAGAGCCAGGCGTCGCATCCGGAGGCGGCGGCCAGCCGCTCCAGGTCGTGGGCGTCGCGGTCGTGGTCGGGGTCGAACCGGGCGGCGGGGCAGAGGGCGGCGAGATCGGCGTCGGCGAACAGGTCCAGGCAGCGGGGACGGAACCCGGCGCGGGCGGCGGAGAACGCCGCGGCCCGCGCGCTGGCGCCGACGATCAGGATCCCCGAGGGCGGGGTCACGGCGTGGACGAAGAGGCGGCCCGACGCCGAGGGGCTCGGCGCGGGCCGGGAAGACCATGGCCGCGGGGCGGTCAGTCGACCTTCTCGAGCTTCTCGGTCGGGGTCAGGACCAGCTTGCCGTCCTTCTCCTCGACGGTGCCGGTCGCCTTGACCTTCACCGGCTTGTCCTTCTTGGCGGTGCAGACGCCCAGCTCGCTGTGGGCGTGCTTGAAGAACTCGTTGTTCTCCAGGTAGTAGGTCTTCTTGGCGCCGTCCTTGTCGACCGTGATCGTGTTCTGACACGCCTTGGTCTCGTGCAGGGCGCACTTGGCGCAGACGGCGTCGCCCTCGATGGTGACCTTCTTGCCGTCGTCGGCCCGGGAGATTCCCAGGGCCATGGTGAGCGTGCCGCAGACCGCCAAGGCCAGGAGCTTGCGCATTATTCTCTCCGTGTGAGTCGTAAGAGATCCTCGCGACGGGTTCGGGGCGAACGCCCACCCGCTCGTCGGTATTCAAGCACGTCCCGCGCTTCGACGCAACGGCGGCCCGGCCGGCCCGGTCGGTTCGCGCGGGCCCCGGGGGGTTGCCCGGGCCGCGGGGGCGGTCTATCATGCGGGTCTTGATCGCGCGCCGGAACGTCCGCGGCGCGGGTCCGGACGCGCGGCCGAGGGCCCGACGAGGCCCCCGCGCGGACTTCCCCAGGCACGAACCAGTCACCACGGAGCGCGAATCGCGATGGCCAGCGACATCCTCATGAACATCGGCGAGGCCCTCGTCGGCGAGGGCAACGAGATCGCCCACATCGACCTTCTGATCGGCAAGAAGGACGGCCCGGTGGGCGCGGCCTTCGCCAACGCGCTGGCCAACCAGTCGCACGGCCACACCAACCTGCTGGCGGTCCTGGCGCCCAACCTGATCTGCAAGCCGGCCACGGTGATGATCACCAAGGTCACGATCAAGGGGATGAAGCAGGCCGTGCAGATGTTCGGCCCGGCGCAAGCGGCGGTGGCCAAGGCGGTCGCCGACAGCGTCGCCGACGGGACCATCCCCGCCGCGGCGGCCGACGACCTGGTCATCGTCTGCGGCGTCTTCATCCACCCCGAGGCCGAGAACGACGCCAAGATCCACGAGTTCAACTACGAGGCGACCAAGCAGGCCATCGCCAGCGCGATGAGGAACGAGCCGAAGATCGCCGACATCACCGCCAAGAAGGACGCCGTCAAGCACCCCTTCGACGCCGCTTGATCCCGACGCCGCCGGCCGCCTCCCGCGGCGGCCGGCGCAAGCGTCCTTCTCCCCTTGAGGGAGAAGGTGGCCGAAGGCCGGATGAGGGGTCGACCGGCGACGGGTTTCGGCGAAGGCCCAGGCTCGCGAACGTCCGAGCATCCAAAAGTTTCCGGTCGCGTCCCCCCTCATCCGGCCCTTCGGGCCACCTTTCCCCTCAAGGGGAGAAGGGATGATCCGGGGCTCGACCGATTCGCGCCACGCCTCTTTTCCGCTCGCCAATGCGAGGTCGTCATGGCCGATGAGAAGCCGACGGTCCTGATCCAACTGGACGTCGACCCCCAGCCCAGCGTCTTCGACGCGGTGGTGGCCGTCGACGCCGGGGTCGACCACCTGTTCCGCCACGGCGGCGTCGCGCCCGAGGACGTCCAGGCCCTGATCCACGGCGCGCTGTTCACCCGCGGCCCGGCCGACCTCCGCCGCACGGCGATCTTCGTCGGCGGCTCCGACGTGGCTCGGGCCGAGGCCGTTTTGGCGAAGGCGACGTCGATCTTCTTCGGCCCGTTCCGGGTCTCGGTCCTCTTCGACGCCAACGGCTCCAACACCACCGCCGCCGCGGCCGTCCTGGCGGCGACGTCCAGCCTGGGCGGCTCGCTCTCCGGCGTGAAGGCGGCGGTGCCGGCCGCCACCGGCCCCGTCGGCCAACGGGTGGCGCGGCTCCTGAGCCGCGGCGGCGCGGACGTGGCCGTCGGCTCGCGCGACCTCGCCCGCGCCGAGGAGGCGGCCGAACGCCTCCGAAAACTCGCCGGCGGCTCCTTCCGACCCTTCGCCAACGCCGACCCCGCCGCGACGACGACCGCGCTTCGGGGCGCGGACCTGATCGTCTCCGCCGGCCCCGCCGGCGTCCAGCTCCTCCCCGCCGCCTCCTGGCGCGGGTCGAAGGCGCTTCGGGTCGTCGTCGACCTCAACGCCGTCCCCCCCGCCGGGATCGAGGGGGTGGAGCCCGGCGACAAGGGGGTCGACCGCGACGGCGTCAAGACCTGGGGCGCGCTGGGCGTCGGCGGCCTCAAGATGAAGATCCATAAGCGCGCCTTGCGGGCCCTCTTCGAGTCCAACGACCGCGTCCTCGACGCCGAGGAAGTCCTGGAAATCGGCCGCGACCTCGCGGACTGACGCCGCGAGGCCGGAGCCGACTCACGGTCTCTTCTCGACCTCCGCGGGGGCCGGCTCGGGCGCCTCCTCCCCCTCTTCCTTCTCGATGATCCCGGCGACCTGGCCGGCGTCGTTGACGGCCGTGGCCCAGACGAAGTCGGGGCCGCCCTCGTCGAGGATCCGGAGCCTCCCCTCCTCGTGGACGAACCCGCGAGGGCCGGGGAGGCCGCCGCGGGGGCCGTCGATCTGGCCGACGACCGCGCCGGCGTTGTTGACGGCGCTCGCCTGGGCGTGGGCGAACCCCGGCGGCGGTTGAAGCCTCCTCGCCCCCTCGCCCCGGGTCCAGACGATCGCCTGATAGGTTCCCTCGCGGTCGTCGCGGAAGCCGACGACCGTCCCGGCGTCGTTGACGCCGCGGGGGATCAGGTAATCCTCGTCGCCGTCGAGCGATTCGGACGTCCAACGGCCGGGAGCGGTCTCGGTCCAGAGGGTCGGCTTGACGTTTCTCACCGCCGCGAGTCGCTTGCCGTCGGGGCTGATCGCCAGGACGTGGGAGCCGATTCGGTCGCCCTCGGGGACGACGACGGGCTTCCAGCCGTCGCCGTCGGCCTCCCAGAGCAGGGCGCGGACGCCGGCGGGACCGACGCCCAGGCCGGCGATGCGGCGGCCGTCGCGACTGATCCCGGTGGCGAGCGAGGCGTCGTCGGGCTCGGGCGCGCCCAGCCCCCGCATCCCCTTCCCGGCCGTCCAGACGAACGCCTGGTTGCGAAGGTGGACGTGGACGTTCGGCGGCGCCGGCTTGCCGGCGCGGCCGACCACCACGCCGTCGTCGCTGACCCCCGCCGGGAAGGTCGCGGTGTACGTCTCCAAGAGCGGCAGCCGGACGACCTCCCCCCCGCGGGCGAAGAACGGGGCCTCGTACAGGATGTCCGGGTTGCCGTCCTCCGGCTCCCAGTGAAAGCCGACGACGTCTCCCTTGCCATTGATGGCGGTGACATTCAGCCCCTCGGGCATCGGCGCGACCACCTCGTACCGCTTGCCCGCCGGCCGGTCCTGGGCCGCGGCGACCCCGACGAAGACGCACGCGAGGACGAGCCCGGCCGCGATCGCCTGGGCCTGGGTTCGTTCGCGACCGCGCCCTCCCTCGTGGGCGAGTTCCAAACCGTTATGGGATTGAATGTTACGACTCAATCTCCGTGGCTTCGTTCGTCGTGATCGATTCGATTTCCTCCGCGCGGGCGACCAACCGCGGCCGGTCGCCCCCACGATCGCCCCGGCGCGCGTGAACGTATCCCTCAATCGACGCACGTCCATACGTCCCCCCCTTGCCGTTCAAGTCGCCTAGGTCGCGGAAAACGGAGCCCCTCACCTTGTAGTGTCCCCAAAACCGCGCTTGCGAAACGCGCGAGCGCGGATTCTTCGTCGGGCGAGGTTGGGACGTCTCGGATAAAGTCCGTGGCGCCAATGAATTACGACGACGAAAAAATCTTGCCGCAACCGGCTGCTTTTCGTTCCCGTGGGCTGGGTCTGGACCCAGCCAGCACGGGCCGAGGCTTCTCCAAGCTGGGTCTCGGCCCAGCCCACCGGGCCGTCGCACTTAAGAGGGTGGTCCCTTGTTATTGAAAACCACCCCGAGGGAGCATGCTTAATCCCTTCTCCCCTTGTGGGAGAAGGGATGATCGCCATCACGCCACTTCGGGGTTTTCGACGAAGCGAACCCATGTTCTTAAGCGCGACGGTCTACTACGAAGACCAGGCGAGCGACCCACCGGATTAGGTGCGACGGTCTACTACCAAAAACAACCCGATTTCTTTGTGACGAGGGGGGCGCGCGGCCTCAGCGTTCCAGCAGTTTGGAGACGGTCGGCTCCAGGTTCTTGCGGACCAGGTCCAGGCCGACGACCTTGCCGTCGCGGTCGATCAGGACGCTGGCGGGGATCTGGGTGACGCCGTGGGCGGCGGCGAAGTCGGCCGCGCCGGAGCCGTTCAAGAGGTTCGGCCAGCGGAGGTTGTGGTCCAGGGCGAAGCGGCGGGCGGCGGGGAGGAAGGATTCGGGGCTGGCCGTCCGGTCCTGAAGCGGATCCACGCACACGCCGACGATCTCGAAGCCGAGGGCGTGGTCGGCGGCGTAGGTCTCCTGAAGCCAGGCGACCTCCGCGGCGCTCGCCTGCGACCAGGAGGCCCAGAAGACGACCAGGACGACCTTGCCCTTGTAGCTCGCCAGGTCGAACGGCCGACCGTCGAGGTCCGCGCCGGCGAGCGGCGGCGCGGGGCGGCCGACGAGCTTCAGCCGGTTCAACCGGGCGGAGAGGTAGGCGCGGACCTCGGGATTCTCGGTCTTCTCCAGGACCATCGCGAAGGCCTTCTCGGCCGTGTCGTAACCGCCGGCGTGGACGAGCCTTTGGTAATAGGATTCGGCGACGCCGAGCGCCTCGGACGGATCGAGGACGGGGCCGGACCTGGCGGCCAGGAGCCCTTGCAGGTCGTGGAGCGAGCCTTCGAAGTCGCCGCGGTCGCTCTCGGCGATCAGCTTCACCAGGGTCGCCAGGACGCGGCACGACGGGGATGGGAGGTTCGCCTGAAGCGCGGCGTCGGCGGCGGGTTCGGCCTCGGCGAAAAGGTCCGCCGTGATCGCCGCGTGGAACAGGCGCTCGTAGACGACGGCGGCCGCGGCGGGCGGGAGTTTGGCGGCCAGATCCTGAAGCTGCTTGAGACGGTCGAGTTCCACGTCCTTGATGGTTTCGGCGTAAACCTTGTCGATCTCGAGAAGCGCGTCGGCGGTTCGTTCGTCGAGGGCGGGAGGGGGCGTCTCCTGGGCCGAGGCCGGAAGGAGCGACGGCAGGCCGAACGCGGCGGCGAGGGCGAGGGGGACGAGACGGATCATCCTCGGAACTCCTGGTCGGTCGGGTTCGGGGCGGGCGCGGCGACGATCGGCGGCGCGACGTCCCCGAAGGCGGCGGCGGGCGTCGTCCTCGGGGTCTTGGATTTGGAGGAGCCTCGCGGGCGGCTTCGGCGCTGGGGGGTCGGGTTCGGGCGGTTGATGATCCGGAAGAGGGCCGCGGCGAACAGCAAGGCGGCGGCGATCGCGGCGGCCCAAAGCGCGGCTTTCAGCCAGATCGGGGCCGGGGCGGCGCGGGTCTCCTGGAGGATCTCCCGAAACGGCCGCGCCGGCGCGGTCGGGACGTCGTCCCCGACGAACAACTCGTGCTTGCGGCGACGGATCGAGACCTCTTGCTCGCCGTGGTCGCGACGCTCCCCGGACATGTCGACGTCCCCCCATCGCGAGTCCGGGGCCTCTCGATTCGGCCCGCCGCAACTCCACATTAGTCTTGCCGATCGCGCCGCACAAGGCGTCCGGCGACGAGCCGACGAGCCGGACTTGCCCATCCGTGGGACGAGTGATGGCGATCATCCCTTCTCCCCTTGTGGGAGAAGGTGGCCGAAGGCCGGATGAGGGGGGGGCGTCTCCAGAGGGTTTCGGTCGCGCCCACCCCTCATCCGCCCCTCCGGGGCGCCTTCTCCCACAAGGGGAGAAGGGATTACGCATCCTCGCTCGCGATGGTATTCGATAATAACGACCCATACACATTCTTAGGTGCGGCCTACTACGTCTCGGCGCGGAAGAACCAATCCCAGGAGGGGGGGCGATCGGCCAGTTCGGCGGCGGCGGCGAAGTTCTCGTCCCAGGGGTAGAGGACGCGGTCGATGGCCGTGGAGCGGAACCCGGCCCTGCCGAAGCGATATTCGAACTCGAACGGCTGCCAGAACTTCTGGCGGAGCCCCTGGAACCGGAAGCGGCCCAGGGCGAAGTCGTAGTAGCGGAATTCGCCGTGGACCCTGGCGAAGGTCTCGGCCTCGTCGGGGCCCAGTCCGCGTTCCAGGGCGTGGTCGTACAGCAGCATGCCGTGGTACTGGATCGCGTCGATGGAAGGCGCGATCCCGAGGAAGACCCCGCCGGGTCGCAAGGCGCGGCGGACGGCCCCGAGCGTCGCGTGGATCCGGCGGACGTCGGGCATCACCAGCGAGTTGATCGCGACCGCCACGTCGAGCGTGCCGGCCAGGTCGTCCAGGTCGTCCATCGACCGCTCCAGGAACGTGACGCGGTCGGCGTCGGCCGGGGCGATCCGCTCGCGGGCGCGCGCCAGCATTCCGGGGGCGAAGTCCAGGGCCGTGACCGCGCCAAACCGCGCCAAAAGCGTCGGCAAGAGCGGGCCGGTGCCGCAGCCCAGGTCGGCGACCGCCGCCGCCTTGTCCGCCAGGCCGTCGAGCGCCTCCCAAAGCGGGTTGCGCACGGCGGGGCCGTAGGGGTTGAGAAAGGTCTCGTCGTACCGCGCCGCGTGGCGACTCCACGAGCGCCTTTGGTCGGGCGTCTTCCGGCTGGATTGGGTCACGATCCGAATCGCTCCCGCCCGGCGCGCGCCGGGGCCCCCTCCTCGGCCGACCGATCGCGGGCCGAGGCGGCGAGGTCGAACTGACGGCTTCAAGAATCGTAGATCGTATTCGACACGGCGGACGTCCACGGCGGCCTAAAATTCTCGGTTCGCCTTGGAATGCCTTTTAAATCATGAGTCGGCCTGAATAACCAGTTCGGAGCCGTCGAGGACTAGCGCGCCGAGCCTGGGGGTGGCGAGGAAGTCAAAGCGGTTGGCGTTGCCGAAGGCCCACGAGGCGGCCCTGGTTCGACGGCGGACGCGGCCGGGGAGTCGTCGCCAGACGGATCGCAACAGCGCGTCGGCGGGTTCCGGGGTTTGAACGACGACGCGGCGGCTTCGTGACAGGGCGGCGACGATCGGCGCGACGCGGTCGTCGTCGGGGTGGTCCCTCGCGGGGCCGAGGGGGGCGGGCTTGAGGCGGCCTCGGGGGAGTGGGGCGTCCCGGTCGGCGGCGGTCCAGTCGGCGCGGAAGCCGGGGACGAACGCCAGTGGGGAGGCGCCGGCGCGGCGGTAGGACCAGTGCGAGACGAACAGGGCGTGGAACGCCAGCGCGCCGGGTCGGCCCTGGTCGTCGCGTCCCAGCGACGCGGCCTGGACGATCATCCAGGAGGAGCGGTCGATCGGCAGGGCGAAGACGCTTCGGAAGCCGGCGACGCCCGGCGGGGACTCGCCGAACCGGGCGCAGGCCCGTTTCATGGCGTCGATCCAGGCCGGGGGACAGTCGGCCGAGGCGACCAGCACGGCGTAGCCTCGCGACCAGAACGGGAAGCTGCCGTAGACCGCCTGCTCGTAACCGATCGCGCCGAACATGGGTCTTCGGTTCGCTCCCGTCCCGGGTCATCGATGCCGGTGGTATCGCGTGGCCGCCGCTCGGCTAGGGTCGAGGAGAAGGTCGCGGTGGCGGAACGATCGCGGCTCAGGCTTTCGCCGGGCCTGGGATGCGGCCGCTGGTCTTGGTTTGGAGTCGGCCGACGTGCTTGTCGGCGGCGATGTAGAGCACGCTACCGTCCTCGGCCCAGGCGCAGTTGCCGCAGGCCGAGCCGGTGGCGATGGTCCCCAGATGCTTGCCGTCGGGGGAGAAGATCAGGACGCCGCCGGGGCCGGTGGCGAACAGGTTGCCGCGGTCGTCGACCTTCATGCCGTCGGGGAGGCCCGGTCGCTCGCCGACCATGGGGGTGACGTCGCCGAAGGGTCGGCCCGGTCCCAGCGTACCGTCGTCGGCGACGGGATAGGCGGTCCAGATCGCGCGCTTGAAGCCGGAGTTGCCGACGTACAGGGTCTTCTCGTCGGGGGAGAAGACCAGGCCGTTGGGGAAGTCGAGCTCACGGGTGAGAAGCGTGACCTCGCCGTCGTCGGCGGCGAGACGGTAGACGCCGGTGAAGTCGAGTTCCTTGCCCTGGTCGTGGTTCTCGCCCAGGAGGCCGTAGTTCGGGTCGGTGAAGTAGATGTCGCCGTTGGATTTGACGACGAGGTCGTTGGGGCTGTTGAACCGCTTCCCCTGGTAGCGGTCGGCGAGGCTCTGGAACGAGCCGTCGGCCTTGAGGCGGGCGACGCGGCGGTCGCCGTGCTGGCAGAGCAGGAGCGAGCCGTCATGGTCGAAGGTCAGGCCGTTGGAGCCGGGCTCGCCGCCGCGGGGCACGCTCCCGGTGTAGCCGCTGGGCTTGAGGAAGACGGAGAGGCCCTCCCCCCTGCTCCACTGAAAGACCGTGTTGGCCATGGTGTCGGAGAAGAGGAGCCGATCGTGGGCGCGGTCCCAGACGGGGCCCTCGATCCAGCCGGAGCTTTCGGCGACGCGCTCGACGCGGGCGTCGGGGGCGATCAGGTCGTCGAGGGCCGGGTCGAGCCGCTCGATGGTCCCCAGGGTCGGGTTTTCCCGAGCCGACGCGCGGCCCGCGCCCAGGGCGAGGGGCGCGGCGGCCCCGACCGCCAGGAAGCCGCGGCGGGAGATGGTCCGGGTCCGAACGGGGGCGAGGGGGCGTCGCGGGTCGGTCATCGGTCGGCGTCTCCGGGGTGTCGGGCCCGATCGCGGACCCTCGATCCCGAAGCTATCCGATGTCGAGGCCCCCCGCAACGCGCCGGCGGACGTCGCGGGGGAGGGCGCGGCGGATCAGGCGACGGCCCGGGCGTCGTCGTCGCCCGCGTCGTGGTAGACCAGCAGGTCGGTGCGGTGGAACTCCTCGTGGGTGATCTCGAAGGGGGCGCCGGCGACGGCCCACAGCCCCTCGACCACCTCCTCGATCTCGCCTTCCGGCTCGTCCCAGAGGGCGATCATCGTCTCCTCGCCGCGAACCGTCACCTCCAGGCCCTGGTCCGTCAGGTAGCCTTCGATCGCGGCCCGCTTGGCCGGATCGACGGTGAAGGTCCAACGGATCATGTCGATCGTCGGCGTCGCGTCCTCGGCGCTCATGGTCCCTCCTGGTCCCTTGGGGTGGTGGCTGATCCGAACGTGTTATTCCCATCGGCCCGTCGACCGCGCGGCTTGAACGATCGGCCGTCGGGCGGGGATGATGGAGACGCCGATCCGGCCAAGGGGCCGATTGCGGGGAGTCGAATCGAGATGACGATCGTCCAGGAGATGCGGGCCCGGCTCGGCCCGGCGATGAAGGCCAGGGACGCCGCTCGGACGGCGTTCCTCCGCTACTGGATCGCCCAGTTCACCCTGGGGACCGGCGCGGAGATGTCGGACGCCGACGCGGTCAAGAAGATGCGCTCCGTGCTTAAGGAGGCGAAGTCGGGCGCGACCACGTTCACGGCCGAGGAGCTGGAGATGATCCGCGAGTGGGTGCCGCCCAGCCTCGCGCCGGAACAGATCCGAGAGGCCCTCGCCCCGGTCGCCGACGCCGTCCGGGCCGCGCCCAAGGAGGGGATGGCGCTGGGGGTCGCCATGAAGGCGCTGGCGGGCCGGGCGGTGGAGACCGAGGACGTCAAGGCGGTCGTCGCCGAGCTTCGAGCCGGCTGAGAGCCCGTCCCTTGTGGGCGGACGAGGACGATTACGATCTTCCCCCCTCGCGGGGGAAGACAGACCGCGGAGCGGCCGGATGAGGGGGACGACACGCGAGTAAGCCGTTGAAACTCGCGAAAGCCCGCCCGAACGGCGTTGACTCCCGACGGCTCTCTGGCGCGTCCTCCCCCTCATCCGGCCCTTCGGGCCACCTTCCCCCGCGAGGGGGGAAGGCCGTCATTCCGGCCGCGGCGTCCTCATGGAACGGCCCCAAAGGCCCCGCCGGCGCGACCGCCAGGACCGCGACGCCCCGCGCCTTCGCGACGGCTTGCGCCCTGGGAAGAGGTTCGCCAGCCTTCCGCGCGTGCTATAGTTCGGAGCGGTCGAGCGGCGGCGCGAGGGCGTCGCCCGGCCGGACGAGGGGGGGGCGGGCGGCGATGAGGATCGCGCTGGTGGCTTGGGACCTGGACCGCGAGGCGGCCGCCGCGCTGGCGAGGCTGGGCGCCGACGTCGTCGGCTTCACCCGCTGGTTCGAGGGCGAGCCGGAGCGCGAGGCCCATCCCGGCTGGCTGGAGGTCCGCTGTCCCCACCAGATCGGCGGCGAGCCCCCCGACGAGACCGCCGCGTTCGCCGTCGCGGTCGTCCGAACCGCCAGCTCCACCGGGCTGGGGTTCGACTTCGACGTCGTCCACGCCCTCGACCGCCGGGGCCGTTCCGCCGCCTGCGAGCTGGTCGCCCACGGCGGCGGCGGGGCGGTCGTGGTCGCCTCCCACCGGGGCGAGGACGAGGCCGCCGACTTCGCCGGCCACGCCCCCAGACCCCCCGACGCCTGGTTCTGCGACCACCCCTGGGGCGCCGAACGCCTCCGAGTCCGGCTCGGGTCCGCCGCCGCGCCGATCGCCTCCATCGCCACCCAGGCCGGGCTCGCCTTCTGGACCGACCGCGAAGGGCCCCGCCTCGCCCCCGTCGAGGGCCCCAACCTCGTCGTCACCCTCCCCGAAGGCGTCCCCGCCCGCCCCCGCGCCATCGCCGAAGGATTGAAGCGGGCCCGCGCCCAGGCGCCGGGGCTGGTCGCCGCGGTCTACGGGACCGGGCCCGCCGCGGCGCGGCTCCAGCGGCTTTTGAAAGCCGACGGCCTCCTCTCCCGACGCTGGGGGACCGCCCGCGAGCCGGGCGTCGGCCGCTGGAACGGCGCCGTCTCCCAGGCCGCCGCCCTGGCCACCCCCGCCCCCCTCCTGGTCGACGACCCCTTCGCCCGCGCCTCCTGGCTGCTGGGCACTCCGGCGATCTCCCTGGCCGAAAGCGACCCCGACGCCCTGGCCGTCGAGATCCTCGCCGGCCTCTTCGACCGCGAACGCCGCGAGACCGACGTCCGCATCGGCGCGGCGCTCGAGGGCCCCCGGATCCAGCCCGACGCCGTGGCCGCCTCGTGGCTGCGCGCCTACCGCCGAATCCGCCCCCCCCGCCCTCGCCCGCGTCGGGACGAGCCCGCCGCGGCCAGACCCGCGCCGTCGCCGTCCCCGTTCCCAGAGCTGCGGTCGCGGCTGGCGCTGACGCCGACCTCGCCCCGCGAGGTCGTCGCCTCCTGGTCGATCCGGCCCGACGACTGGCGGACGGCGCTTCAGTGGCTGGGGCCGGAGGCCGTCCGCGCCGCGCTGGCCATCCGGCTCTTCGACGTCACCGACGTCGCCTTCAACGGCCTCAACGCCCACGGCTCCTCCGACGTGGACGTCGGCCTGGACGAGAACTCCCGGACCATCGCCTTGCCCTTCGACGGCCGCTCGCTGGCCGCGTGCCTGGGCGTCCGCTCGCGCTGGGGGTACTTCCACCCCCTGACCCACTGCCGCGTCTGCCATCTGCCGCGCGAGGGTCTGGCCCCCTCGCCGACGCCCCCGCCGCGTCGGCTCCGGGCCGCCCCGCCGCGACCCTGATCCCGACCGCCGACGCTCGAACCGAGAGACCCCAACCGACATGCCCGCCCTGGCCCTGGTCCTGGAACTCCACCACCCCCTGCCCCCCCCCGGCCGAGGCGCCGGGCCGGACTGGGCGCGCTCCGCGGTGGAGGTCTTCTGGCCCTTGCTCATGGCGATCGACGACTTCGCCGCGCGCGGGGGCGACGCCTCGATCACCCTGGCGATCAGCCCGAGCTGGACCGCCCTGGCCGCCGACCCCTCGGCGCGGCGTCGGGTCCGCCGCGAGCTGGAGCGCGTCGGCAACGGCAACCGGCCGTTGCTGAGGTTCCTCGCCGAACACGGCGGCGACGCCATGGCCCCGATCCGAAGCTGGAACGCATCCGGCGCGGTGAGCGCGATCCCCACGACCGCCAGCCACGCCTGGCTCCCCAGCGTCGCGGCCGACCCGACCGTCGCGGCGGCCCAGATCGGCCTGGCCGCCGCCGACCACGCCTCCCGGTTCGACGCCAGGCCGGCCGGCGTCTGGCTCCCTTTTTTGGCCTACGCGCCGGGCCTGGAGACCGCCATGGCCGCCCGCGGCTTGCGGTTCTTCGGCGTCGCCGAGCACGCCTTCCTCCGCGGCACGGTCTTGCCGCCGACGCGGGCGCTGGCGCCGATGATCACCCCCGAGGGGGTGGCCGCCTATGCCGTCTCCCCGCCGCCGGGGCCCGCGGTCGACCCCCACGCCGGCTACGGCCGCGACCCCCGCTACGCCGACCCCGACCTGGCGCCGGCCGCCGCCGCCGAGCACGCCCGCCACTTCCTCGACCGCTGGACCGCCCTGGCCTTCACGCCCCCTCCCGACGCCGAACCCCCCGCCGAGCCCGTCTCCGTCGTCGCGCTTTCGGCCCACGACCTGGCGAGGGCCTGGCCCGCCGGCGGCGCCGAGATCTGGCTGGCGCGGCTGCTGGATCTGCTCGCCGAGTCCCGCGCCGTCCGCGCCATGTCGCTGGAGCTGCACCTGGCGCGGAACCCCGTGGGCGTGCTGGGCCGTCCCGCCGCGGCCGTCGGCGGGACGCTGGCGGCGCGGCCGGCCGACTCCGACCTCTACGACCGCTGCCGCGCCGCCGCCGACCTGCTGGGCTTCGCCCTGGAGCGCCGGGGGGCCCTCTCCCCCCGCGAACGCCTGCACGTCGGCGGCATGATCCGGGCGCTTTTGCAGGCCCAGCGGATCGACTGGTCGTACCCCTCCCGCGGCGGCGTCGCCCCCGACGAGGGCCTTCGCGCCGCCGCTTCCTGGCTGGCCCGGTTCCACGACCACGCCGCCGCCCTCATGTCCAGCCGTCCCGACCGCCCCCGCCGCGGCATCGGCCCCGTCTTCCTCCCCGACCTCGAACTCGACGACGCCGCCGTCCTCTGAACGACCCCTCGAAATTGGCTTCGCTCGCGCGCCGCCCGGCCGCGTTGCGTCGTTGCAACCTATTGGTGTAACAAGTGGTTGCGTCGCCAACGGCTTGGGTTCGCTCGTCGTTTTCGAATGTGTCCGCGTAGGCTGGGTCTGGACCCAGCCCTCGCGCGCCGAGGCCTTCTCCAAGCTGGGTCACGATCCAGCCTACAAAGGCGGACCTCGGCGACGCGCGCAAGGCCGGCCGCGCGGGCGTTCGCTCGCCCGTCCCCTCCCCCAAATTGTCAAAGACGCCGGAGACGCGATGCTCCACCTAGTAGTGCCACATAAAACGTGGTTTCGAACGCGCGAAGCGTTTTTTTTTCGGGATCGTGACGTCCGGCCGAGCCAATGCGTAGCCCACACGCGACCGTCCTGAAAACCAGGTGTCCAAACCTCGGCCGAGGCGCGGCGACCGAAAAAAGGCGGGGTCTTCGTAGGGTCTTTCAGGCCGTCGCTTTGCCTCGAAGCCGGGATGCCGGTGCGATCCCACACCGCGTTCGGGCTTGGTGGCGCGAGTCGCGCGACGTATAAATGAGGACGTCCACCCGCGGAGACTCCTGGACCTAACTAGCCTGGGAGCAGTCGGACGGCCTGGGATCGGCTCGCACGGCCGATCGCTTTGACCGGAAACGGTTTCTCGCTCTGGCGTTAGAGATAGTGTCGGGAACGCCGGGGCGAGCGATCGAAAAAATTATGGCCGCCAGGCGGTTGCTGCGGTTTGAATGAGGGGCGGGGCGCGAACGCCTCGCCTCTTCGTCATTCTGGCCGTCGCGGATTTTAGGGGGGGGTCTGAACGAATCTTCCCCCCTCGCGGGGGAAGACAGACCGCGCAGCGGTCAGATGAGGGGGACGACGCGCCAGGCGACCGTCGAAATTCGCGATGGCCCGTCCGGCAAGCCCTGGACGTCAGCGGTCGCCTTGCGCGTCGTCCCCTCATCCGGCCCTTCGGGCCACCTTCCCCCGCGAGGGGGGAAGGATGAAAAC
>CALCIB010000015.1 GCA_937907525.1 uncultured Planctomycetales bacterium
AGGGCGCGGGCGTCGGCCTCCTCGCGCGAGCGGCGTTCGGCGAGGGCGCGGGCGTCGGCTTCCAGGGCGCGGGCGTCGGCCTCCTCGCGCGAGCGGCGTTCGGCCAGGGCGCGGGCGTCGGCGCGGTCGGCCAGGTGTTGGGCGTGCTCCCGCCGCAATCGCTCCGACTCGGCCCTCTCCGCCTCTTCCACGGTCGCTTGTTCCGCCCTTCGCCGTCGCTTCCGCTCCGCCTTGGCGATTCGACGCGCCGCCGCCTCGTCCCTGGCCAACTCGCCGAACGTCCGGAACCGGCGGCCGTCGGGACGAACGATCTCAAGCGCCTCCTTGCGACGCGGGGCGTGGAACGTCACCTCGAGGCGGGGACTCCTCCAGCCGTCCCCCTTGATCGCCCGCAAGCCGTCGGGGCGTCGGATCCAGGCCTCGAAGGCGCCCGACTCCGGATCGTAGAAGTAGTATTCCTCGACGCCGCGCGCGTCGTACCGGAGTCGCTTCCCGTCCATCTCCTCGGGCGTGTTCGTGTGCGACGCCACCTCGAAGACCACCTGGGGGACCACGCCCTCCTCGACCCACTCGCGGTATGATCGACGATCGCCGCGGGGGCGGCCGAAGACGACCATGGCGTCGGGGGCCATGACGTCGTGGACGTCGTTCTTGGTCGCGTACCACAAAAGATCGCCGGCGACGAAGACGTCGTCGCGGTCGGCGAACAGAGCGTCAAGCCCCTCCTTGATCGTGACGATCCAGCGGAACTGGGTGGTGCTTTCGGCCATCGGCTTGCCGTCGCTCGACGGATATTCCGGCTCGTCGGGGTCGACGTACGTCGTCGAGCCGCGCGGGTCGGGACGGGCGGTGCTCATGGGAAGGCCCCCTTCGACGTCGCCTCGATTCAAACGTCCACCGTTTGTAGCATGGATCGCGGGACGACGCCAGTCGGAATCGTCGTTGCCGGCCCGCGGCGCTCGCGATAATCTGCCGAAACCTTGAAGGATCGTTCCTCAAGGACCATCGTCATCAGCCGCCGCGAGGAGGAATCGCGATGCCCGCCAGGAAGACCGCCGGAGAGGACGGGTTCACCGCCGAGGAACGGGCCGCCATGAAGGAGCGCGCGCGGGAGGCCAAGGCCGAGACGCGCGCCGGCAAAACCAAGGAGGACGGCGAGAAGGACGTGCTGGAGAAGATCGCCGAGATGGACGAGTCGGATCGTCGGCTGGCGAGTCGGCTGCACGAACTCGTCAAGGAGGTCGCGCCGGGACTTTCGCCGAAGACCTGGTACGGGATGCCCGCCTACGCGAGGGACGGCAAGGTCGTCTGCCACTTTCAAAGCGCCGGCAAGTTCAAGACACGGTACGCGACCCTCGGCTTCAGCGACCAGGCCGCCCTGGACGACGGCGCCCTCTGGCCGACCGTCTTCGCGCTGACCGCCCTGGGCGCGGCCGAGGAGGCGACCGTCAAGGCCCTGCTGAAACGGGCGGTCGGCTGAGCGTCGCGCGGGGTCGTCTTGCCTTCCGTGGGGAGCGAGGATAGCCTGAAACCATGTCCAGGAATCGCGTCTACGTCGAAACGACGATCCCCAGCTTTTACCACGACGCGAGGACCGCGCCGGACATCGTGGCTCGGCGGGACTGGACGCGCCGGTGGTGGTCCCAGGCGGCCGGACGGCACGAGTTGGTGACCAGCGTGGCGGTGATCGACGAACTGGAGAACGGTCCCGCCGCGTATAATTCGGCGTGGCTGTCGCTTGTGCGCGACCTTCCGCTGTTGCCGATCGACGTCGCCGTCGCCGAGATCGTGGAGGCATACGTCAGACACAAGCTCATGCCCGCCGATCCCGGCGGCGACGCGCTTCATCTGGCCTTGGCGTCGTACCACAAATGCGACTTCCTCGTGACCTGGAACTGCCGGCATTTGGCGAACGCTCATAAATTCGGCCACGTCCGCCGGATCAACGCGATGCTCGAACTCTTCACTCCCGCCTTGGTGACGCCCCTGGAACTGCTTGGAGGCGACGATGACCCACGAACCGCTTGATCCGGCGATCGACGAGGTTCGCGAGATCCGGCGGCGGATCTCGGCCCGATTCGACCACGACCCCGCCCGGCTCGTCGCCTATTACATGGAACTGCAAAAGCGGTATGCGGATCGCCTGATCGATCGACCGCGCGAGCCCGAGGGGGACGACGCGCCTCGACGGCGGGCCGGGGAGAGGAGCCGCCGCCCATGAGATACCGCGTCGTCGCCGCCGTGGACCATCCCGTCCTGGGCGAGATCAAGCGATACGTAAGCTATGGGATCCTTGAAGACTGCTGGTCCTTGACCGTCTCCCTGCCGGCCTTCCGCATCTGTTACGAGCGCTGGGGCGACGACGGCCGTGAGTTCCCGGACAGGCGCGACGAGGACGCCAGGGCGGGCCGGTTCCCCTTGCGGATCCCTTTCACCCCCGCGGACGGCCCGGGGAGGCACGAACCGCCGCTCCCCTCCGACGCCCAGGTCGCGACCGTCGAGTATCTGAAGGCCACTCAAGACCGGCTCGTCGCGGTGGTCGCCGCCGCGCTGGTCGAGCAAGCCCCGAAACGGTTCCACTGGGAAGACGTCTCCAGGCATCTGTCCGACGTGATGCTGGAGCGGCTGGCGACCCCCGCCGGGATGTTGCAGGCGGTCGAGCTTGAAGGCTTCTGTCTCGGCGTCCGTGAGCGGGACGGACTGGTCCAGGTCGGCCTCGCCTTCCATTCGGGGATTCTGGAGACCGAGCACGGAGTGAGCGTCATCCTGCATCGCGATGTCCCGGTCCTCGTCGGCGCGTGGGATTGCCTGGACCAGATCGACTCCACTCAAGACGACTGGGACAGGCTGATGGGCGCGAGCGGGCCGGACGGGTGAAGCCGGCCTTCGAGAACGCGGGGCGACGGCTCAATCGGGAGCATCGGACGGGTGGGGGACGTCCGGAGCTTCTCGATCCTCAAGGGATCGCTCACGGCCGTGGGTGCCGCTCGAACGCGCTCGGTTCGCGGAACAGCCGCTCCAGCCTTGGGAGATCGCGCGGCGGAGCGTCGAGGGCCGCCAGGAACGCCTCCCACCGTTGGGCGTCGAGCGCGAACCGCGTCCGGCCGACGAGCGTTTCGTCGGCCCTCGCCACGGCGCTTTCCAGCACGAATTCGCCGATCGAGCGCCCCGTCTCCCGCGCCGCCGCCTGGAGTCGCGCCTCGGTCTCCGGCGACAGCCGCAAATCCAGCTTCGCGCTTCCCGACATGACCGCCTCCTCTCCCATCGTTCCCGTTGAATTCTAGCAGGCCGACGCCGCGGCGTCAGGACGCGCCGTCGACGGATTCGCGACCCGAGGGGCGGATCCACATCGACTTCTCGATCTCGGGGGCGTGGCGGTATAGCGCGACGACGGCGATTCGGATCCAGACGTAGAGCGAGGCGAACCCGATCCATCCGATCCGAGGGCCTCCGCATTCCTGGACCGAGATCGGGACGAAGATCGTCGCCAGGAACAGGAGCGTACACGCGACCGCCAGGACGACGCGCTTGAGGAACGGCCCGATCGGCCCGAACGCGCGGGGGCTGGAATGCAGGTCGAACCCGGCCGGTAGTCGCGCGGCGACGAACTCCGCGACGGCCTTCCGGTCGGTCCCGGCGATCCTCAGGGGGACCGTGACGTCCACGCCCCCGCCGCGAAGGGTGATCGAGTCCTCAAGCATCCGAACCGCCTCCACGTCCTCCCAGCGGAGGAAGCGCGTCTCGCCGTCCGACGACCGGCGGCCGACGCCCTCCTCGTCGAGTCGCCAGGCGACCGACCGCCGCGCGGAGCCTCGAAGCAGCCACCAGACAAAGACGAGCGGCGGCCCGATCATCATCAGCGCTTTGAACGTCCAGCATGCCGGGCCGCACGGGCCGAGTCGGTCGAGCAGGGGCAGGGAGAAAAGCCACCACGCCGCGAGCGTCGCCCCGCGAGGGCCCGGGACGCGGACGCCTTCGAGCCGAACGATCGGGCCGATCGTCAGCGCGTCGGGATCGTGGGTTTCAATCATGATCGCGACTTCACGCTATTCCGCCTTGCCGGTCAGCGGCGTCGCCCGGGAGGGGCCGAAGCCGACGTTGGCCTGGGAGGTCAGCGTCGCCTCGTCGCCGTGGAGCTTGACGCGGAGGGTGACGTAAAACGGGGTCTCGACGAGGACGACCTTCGCGGTCAGCTCGTCGTCGGCCGTCCAGGCGGCGGACGCGGCGACGGGCTGCTCGGGGAAACCGCCGACGGTCGCGCGCGACTTCGTCCAGGCGCCTCGACCGAGGGGGATGCGGCTTTCCTTGCCGTCGACGGTCAGGACCAACGCGAGCGCGCCGGCCTCGCCGCGCTCCAGGCGCAGGGATTCGAGCTTTTGGGGGTTGGGCTCGAACTGGAACGAGCGGTCGAACGCCTGGACGGTCGATCCCGGCTCGGCGGCGCCTTCGGGCGCCTTCATCGCCAGACCCTTGAGCGCGTTGGCGAGGGCGTCGCGCGCGGCGGGATCGTCGGGGAGCGGGCGGTCCTTCAGGCCGGGGAGGAGCTTGGCCCAGACGAGGTTCAAGACCCCCTGCATGTCCTTGACGCCGCTGGTGATCGCGACCACCGCGTCTTGTTCGGGCATGACGACGCAGAACTGGCCGAAGGCGCCGTCGCCGCGGTAGGCGCCGTGGCGACAGCGCCAGATCTGGTAGCCGTAGCCTTGCTCCCAGTCGCTTTCGGGGTTGCTGCCGTTGGAGGTTTGCAGCGACGTCGCGGCCTTGACCCAAGCCTCGGGGACGAGTCGCCGGCCGTTCCATTCGCCTTTTTGCAAGTAAAGCTGTCCGAATTTGGCGATGTCTTCCGTACGCACGCTCAGGCCGTAGCCGCCCAGGGAGACGCCTTGGGGACTGACGTCCCATTGGGGGTCGTCGATGCCGAGGGGTTCGAAGAGGCGGGGGCGGAGGAAGTCGAGCACGGTCTGGCCGGTCGCCTTCTGGACGATCGCCGAGGCCATGTAGGTGCCCGACGTGTTGTAGAGGAAGTGCGTCCCCGGCTTTGACGGGACCGGGTGGGCCAGGAAGACCCTGGTCCAGACCTGGTCGTCGGGCCGCTTGGGCTCGTCGTGGTGACCGGTGGACATGCGCAGAAGGTCGCTTACGCGCATCGCCTTGAGATTGGCGGAGGGTTCGGCGGGGGCGTCCTCGGGGAAGAACTTGAGGACCGGGTCGTCGATGGAGAGCTTCCCCTCGGCCGCGGCCAGGCCGACGGCGGTGGAGGTGAAGCTCTTGGAGAGCGAGTAGAGGGCGTGGCGGGTCTCGGCGTCATAGGGCGCCCAATAACCCTCGACGACCACCCGCCCATGACGCATAAGCATGACGCTATGAATCGAATCGACCGCGTCGGCGGCGCGGACGAAATCGAGCGCCGCGACCGACGAGACCCCCATCGCCTCCGGTTCCGCCCGCGACAACGGTTCCGACGCCGTCGTCGAGACGGCGGACAGGCCCGCCAGGACCGCCGCCGCCGAAACCCACGATCGCTTCGTCCCCATCGATCCGCCTCCCGCGACTCGCCGTTTTGATTCGAAGCCTCCCGCCCATTGGACGGCGGACCCGATCGGCGATCAAGGGAGGCGAGGCGGATCGCGGCCTTCATGCGTTCGACGGCCCGCGGTCGTAGAATTCACCGGGACGCGAGCCGCGCGGGCCGGAGGATGAGATGATGACCCCCTTGCCCATCTCCGAGGAACTGTCGCGGTACGTCCGCGAGCGGATCGCCCGTTTCGCCGACGAGGCGCCGCCGCCCGTCGTCTCGCGACACGCGGCCGCCGTCGCCAGACACGGCGCGCTGCCGGTCCTGTTCGAGTGGACGGCCACCGTCGCCCTGACCCCCGACGGCCGGCTCGTGGTCTTGGACGACGAGGGGCTTCGACCCGTCGAGTCCGAGGTCTTCGCGGCCGAGTTGAGTCGCGCCGCGCTCGGTTCGGCGAAGCGGCTGTACCCGCCCCTGGCCGCGCTGGTCCCGCCGCGACCGCCCAACGCCCCGGACTGCCCCGACTGCGACGGTTCGGGCCGCGTCCCAATCCCAGGCGCGTCGATCGTCGTCGGCTGCCGCTGCGCCGGCCTGGGCTGGCTCGACCCTCCTCCGCGCCGAATTCGAGGCCGGTTGTCAGCGCTCGTGGCGGCCTGGATGAACCGCTCGCGGCGAGAGGGGCGAGGCCGAGAGGGATGAATCGACCGAGGCGGCCAGGACCGCGACTTCGCCGGATCCGAGGCGCCGATATCAGGCGACGAACACGTCTCCGAGAACCCGATACTTTTTCAGAGGCCGTGGCGAACATCGCCTTCTCCCTCAGGGAGAAAAGGCCGTTCGGCCCCGGCTCGCGAGGGAGTCGTATACGGGATCCGATAAGTGTCGGATCGCCGGCCCCCGACCCAGGGGAAGAACGCTCACCGCAGGGTCGGCACCCGCGGCGAGAGCCGGGGGATCGCGGGGGTCAGCGCGGGGACCAAGGGCGTCACTCCGTTGACCGGGCCCCAGCGATAGCTGTTGACAGCCCCCTGGTTTCCATTGAAGCCGCCGTAGTTCCCGCCGTAAGGAACGCCGTAGCCGACGCCGCCGTAGGGGACGCCGTAGCCCGCGCCGCCGTAAGGGACGCCGTAGCCGCCGCCGGCGTAGGGGGCGCCGTAGAGTCCGCCGCCGTAGGGGACGCCGTAGACCGCGCCGGCGTTGAAGCCCTGGCCGTAGAAGGTCGGGCCGACGCCGCCGAAGCCGTAGGAGCCGGAGAACGAGTTGAGGCCCGAGTACGAGTACCCGGTGACTCCCTGTCCGTAAAACATCTGCGCCCGCGCGGCCGGCGCGTAAGCGGCCAGCGCCGCCAGCGTGAGGGCCGCCGGGATCATCGATCGAATCGGTTTCATCGCGAGAGTCCTGGATGCGCGTCGATCGGGAGGAAGAGACGCCGCCCCCCTTGTCCCACGAACCATTCTAGACGCGATTCGCGGCCTGGTGACGATTATCGGGAAAAATCCTTCGGACTCGTCGCGGAATTCAGGGGTACAGGCCGTTGAGTTGGGCGGCCTGGGTGTTGCGGAGGTCGGCCGCGGCGTTGAGTTGCAACAGCGCGGCGCCGGCGTTGCGCGCCGCGGCGGCGGCGGTGAACGGCCGCGGCTCGATCTCCGGCGGGGGAGCACCGGTTCCCAGGGACGTCCCGGCGTCAAGGCGGGGGAACGCGACGCCGGGTTCGAAGGCCCCGATCCGCCCAAGCTGGGAAAACGGCGAGTTCGTCTGGTAATACGGCGAATTGGCCTGGGGGTACGGGGAGTACGCCGAATTCGTCTGGGGGTACGGGGAGTACGCCGAATTCGTCTGGGGATAGAGCGAGCCGGTCTGCTGGGCCCCGGCGCCCGCCTGGCCATACGGCGAGTTGGCCAGATAGGCCCCGGCGCTCGCCTGGCCATACGGCGAGTTGGCGGCCCGGGGGTACATGGGGTTGGGCTGGATGTACGGGGAGGCGGGCCGGAACGCCGCGGGGCCGAGCACGGAGGAGCCGCCGCCGGGCGGGGGCGGGCCGGCGTCGAAGCCCGCGCCGCCCGCCGCCGACCGACCGCCGGCTCCGGCGGAGGAACCCTGGTTGTACGTCGAGAGTTCCCAGTACGACGACCGCGCTTGCGGCTCCCAGTACGCCCGCGGTTGGCCGTGGCTCGACGTCCCGGCTCCCGCGCCGCCGCCGCCGTTCCACCCCCCCATGCCGTCATTCCAGGCGGACGACGTCGCGCCGGAGTCGACGTTGAAGCCGGACCCCTGACCCGCGTAGGGGGACGCCCCGGTCGCGCCCTGGCGGGGGTAGGAGGAGCCGGTCCCGTCCCGGCCGTAAGAACTCCCCTGCGCCCGCGCGTCGGACCCGACGGAGGTCAGCGCCGCCGCCAGGAAGGCCGCCGGGACCATCGATCGAATCCGTTTCATCATCGCGATCCTCGAACCCACAACGAACGTCCCGGCCGAAGCGCGCGTGAAGCCCTCCGCCCGGACGAGGCCATGGTAGCCCATCGGCGGAGGGGGGTCAATCATATCCTCGCGATTCAATCCCGCGAGTCCGATCCGGCCGGCTCAGCGCGGCTGGACGTAAGTCGGCGCGTAGCCGGGGTATGAGTAGGTCGGATAGGCGTAGCGCTGGGGTTGAACGATCGATCGCGCCTGGTTCAGCGCCCTGCTTACGGGGTTGGTTTGCTGATTCACGACGCCCGACCGCTGGCCGGGGACGGAATAGGGGATCGCCCGCCGCTGGACGTACCCGTTGTAGCCGGACTGATAGTACGTCGTGGGGTAGCCGGGCTGGGCGGGGGTGTACGTGGAATAGGTCGGCTGGGTCGTGGTCCAACCGTATCCCGGCGCGTAGCGGTACGACGGGGCCGTCGGCGCGGCGTACTGGTACGGCGCGACGGGCGTCGAGTATCCGTAAGGGGCGTACCCCGACGCGGCCTGGCCGCCGCCGAGCAGGTTGGCCGCGGCGTTCAGGGGCCGGGCCACGTTCGACGGAATGGTTTGCGCCTGGGCGAAGCCGGACGCCGTCCACAGCAGCGCCGCGGTCCCGATCCCCAGGATCCTGGCGTGATTGATGAACTTCAAGGCTGCTCCTCCTGCTTCGGGTCCAATTCCTTCCAAACGTTCCACGCCGTCGAGCGCGAGGGCCGGCGGCGCGGAAGTCGAGGGAATCCTGTCGCGAATGGCGCGCCGAGCAATCGCCGCTTGACCTCGCCGCGGCGCGGGCCCACAGTGGACGTGGCGGCGGGACGCATCGGACTTTAGCGACGAGGTCGGCCCATGAGCGCGGAAGTCACGGTTCGATTCACGGTCAACGGCCGGGAACGGTCGGTCCAAACCGACCCCGACCGCCCCTTGCTGGACGTCCTTCGCGAGGACCTGGAGCTTCGAGGGACCAAGTACGGTTGCGGCGAGGGTCTCTGCGGCGCCTGCTCCGTCCTGGTCGACGGCCGCCGGATGAACGCCTGCCGCACGGCCGTCGCCAAGGTCGAGGGCCGCGCGGTCGTCACCGTCGAGGGATTGGCCGACGGCGACGAACTCCATCCCGTCCAGCGGGCGTTCCTGGAGGAAGGCGCGTTTCAGTGCGGGTTCTGCGCCTCGGGGATGATCGTCGCCGCCGCGGCGCTTCTGGACTTCAACCCGGCGCCGTCGGACGAGGAGGTCGTCGCCGGCATGGATCATAATATCTGCCGGTGTTGCAGCCATCCCGCGATCGTCAAGGCCGTCCGCCGCGCCGTCGAATTGTCGAAGGGAGGCGCGCGATGAAGACCCGAGACGACTGGAAGGCCGCCGCGCTTGCGGCCGCCGGCGCGCCGGCCGACTACGACGAGCCCGTCGAGGTGGTCCCTTACCGCTTCGACGGGTCGGCCCCCTTCGAGCCCGACCGTCGCGACGTGCTGAAGGCGTTGGGCGCGGGGCTGATGATCGCCGTCGCCGCCGAGTCGTCGTCGAGCGACGCCCGCGGCGAGCAGCCGCGGCGACGTCGCCAGGGCGGGCCGTTCGGCCGCGGCGCCGGCTCGGTCGCCGCTCGGGTGCATATCGGCGAGGACGGCGCGGTCACCGTGCTGACCGGCAAGGTCGATTGCGGCCAGGGCGCCCGCGTGGAACTGGCCCAGGCCGCCGCCGAGGAACTCCGCCTGCCGTTCCGCGACATCCGCCTGGTGATGGGCGACACCGCGATGGTCCCCGACGACGGCGGCACCTACGGCAGCCTCACCACCCCGCTTTCGGTCCCCGCCGTCCGCCTCGGCTGCGCCTCGGCCCGCGCGCTATTGGTCGCCGCCGCCGCCCGTCGCTTCGGCCTCGCCCCGGCCGACGTCGTCGTCGAGGAGGGCAAGGCCCGTCGCGCCGACGATCCGAACGCGACCTTCACCTACGCCGACATGGTCCGCGACCCCGAGGCCGTCCGCGCCATGTCCGCCGCGATCCCCGAGAACGTCGAGCTGACCCCCGTCGCCGATTGGAGGACGATGGGCAAGCCGATCGCCAAGCCCGACGCCCGCGATCTCGTCACCGGCGCCCACGTCTATCCCTCCGACGTCGTCCGCCCCGGCATGCTTTACGGCCGGATCCTTCGCGGCCCCAGCCTCCAGGCGTCCTTGAAGTCGGTCGACCTGGCCCCCGCCAACGCGATGTCCGGCGTGGTCGCCGTCCGCGACGGCGGGTTCGTCGGCGTCGCCGCGGCGAACTCGTGGAGGGCGGCCCAGGCGCTCGCCGCCGTCGCCGAGACCGCCCGCTGGGACTCGCCCCCGGCGGAGACCTCAAGCGCCGCCCTGTTCGACCACCTCCGCGCCCACGCCCAGGGAGGACTTCCCGATCGGCCCATGCACGAGGAGGGCGCCAGGGCGCTGCGGGCGTCCCACGAAGTCGCCTACGTCCAGCACTGCCCGCTGGAGACCCGCGCCGCGGTCGCCGAGTGGGAGGGCGACAAGCTGACCGTCTGGGTCGGCACCCAGGTCCCGTTCGGCGTCCGCGCCGAGACCGCGCGCGCCTTCGGGCTGGCCGAGGACCATGTCCGGGTGATCGTGCCGGACTTCGGCGGCGGCTTCGGCGGCAAGCACTCCGGCGAGTACGCCGTCGAGGCCGCCCGGCTGGCCAGGGCCGCCGGCAAGCCGGTTCGCGTGGTCTGGACCCGCGAGGAGGAATTCGCCCGCGCCTTCTTCCGCCCCGCCGGCGCCATCGAGATGGAGGCGTCGCTGACCCCCGACGGCGGCATCGCCACCTGGCGGCAGATCAACGTCAACTCCGGCCCCGGCCAGGTCCAGACCCCTTACCGCGTCGGCAAGTCCGACTGCCGCTTCCTCCCCTCCGCGCCGCCCTTGCGAGGCGGATCCTACCGGGCGCTCGCCTCCACCGCCAACACCTTCGCCCGCGAGTCGTTCATGGACGAGTTGGCGGCGCTCGCCGGCATCGAGCCCCTGGCGTTCCGCCTCGGCCTGATCGACGACCCCAGGCTCCGCGACGTGCTGGTCGAGGCGACGTCGCGGTTCGGCTGGGCGGAGCGCTCGCGAAAGAAGGAGCCGGGCAAGGGCGTGGGCCTGGCCTGCGGCATGGACAAGGGGGGGTACGTCGCCTGCTGCGCCGCGGTCGCCGTGGACGAGGACGACGGGACGATCACCGTCGAGCACGTCGCCCAGGTCTACGACTGCGGCAAGATCGTCAACCCGGCCAACCTCCGCGCCCAGGTCGAGGGGGCCGTCATCATGGGCCTGGGCCCGGCGCTCTGGGAGGAGATCAAATTCGCCGACGGCATGGTGACCAACGGCCGCTTCCAGGACTACCGCGTCCCCCACTTCTCCGACCTTCCCACGCTCGACGTCCACCTCCTGGACCGTCCCGACGTCCCCTCCGCCGGCGCGGGGGAGACCCCGATCATCGCCGTCGCCCCGGCCGTCGCCAACGCCGTCGCCGCGATCACCGGCCACCGAAGCCGCTCCATGCCCATCCGCGCGGAGGCCCGACCCTCGGAAACCGCCCAAACGCGACGCTAGAGTTAATGATGGCGAAAGCCCGATCGGTCCCCTCTCCCCCGGGAGAGGGTGGCCCTTGGAACGCTGCCGAAACAACTTCGCGCGAACGACCTGGGAGAGAATATC
>CALCIB010000016.1 GCA_937907525.1 uncultured Planctomycetales bacterium
CCTTCACCGGAGCCTGCGGCGCGGGAGCGGCCTTCACCGGGGCCTGAGGGGCCGGAGCCGCCTTCACCGGAGCCTGCGGCGCGGGAGCGGCCTTCACCGGGGCCTGAGGGGCCGGGGCCGCCTTCACCGGAGCTTGCGGGACGGGGGCTTGCTTGGACGGAGCCTGGGCATAAATCGACGGCACCGCGAAAGCGACCGCCGCCGCGACGAACAACCGAGCACGTAACATTGTTGCAATCTCCACGGATGTCGGATCGGGTTCGATTCAACCAGCTCCCGGCGGTGAAACCGATCGAGCGGGCGGCCGACTGTCATGCCTCGAACCCACGCCAGTCGGTCGATCGCGCGCCTTGGGAGTTTTGCGGGTTCTCAGTAAGATACATAGCCCCTGACGGCGTGTCTAGAATTCCCTTCAAGATAAATTCGAGAAATCGTTGCGACTCCATCGTTTCAGTACGGCCGTGACGATTGCGACGACGGCGCGGTTTTTGAAAAAGTCAAGGCCGCCGAGGCCGCCGTCGGGCGTTCGGATCGCGGGTTCGAGGGAAGTCGCGCGGCGAACCTGTCGGCGGAGGGATCGGCCTGCCGATCTGAATCGGGAGATCTCGGCGCGGACTGGCGCGGGGACGTCCCCCGGGCTTGAAATGCGGAGGGTTGAGCCTTCGGGGACGAACCGAGGATAATCGAGTCGGTCGGCGAAACCTGGAAAGGAGTGCGGATTGATCCGTCTCGTGGCGAACCGAGGGCCGGAGAAAGCGGTCGGCCGATCGCGGCGGCGGGTTCGCGCGGTCGCGGCGCTGCTGTGCGCGTGCGTCGCGGCCGCGTGCGTCGCGGCGGGGCAGGAGGCTGCGGAGCCGTCGCGGACGCCCGACGCCCTGCGGTTCGCCCACGGGTTGTTCCGCCAGCGCAAGTACGAGATGGCGGCCGACGAGTACGCCCGCTTTCTGAAGACCGAGCCGCCGCCCCCCTTCGGCGACGACGCCCGCTTCGGCCTGGCGAGCGCCCGACTGCTTCAGGGCGAGTACAAGGAGTCGCGCGCCGCGTTCCGCGACTTCGTGGCCAGGGCTCCCGACCATCCCCGGGCGCGAACGGCCTGGTATCGGCTGGGCGAGCTTTCGTACATGCTGGGCGACCTTCCCGAAGCCCGCGAGGCCCTGGAGCGGTTCACCGCCGGCCCCGACGACCACCCCAACCTGGAGACCGCCTGGACCTACCTGGGCGACGTCCGCCTGGCGCTTGACGACCCCGCCGGCGCCCGCGCGGCGTATGAAGAATCGCTCAAGCGTTTCCCCGACGCCAAGCTGGCCGATCGCGCCCGCTACGGGCTGGCCCGCGCGCTGGCCGGCGTCGGCGAAGACGCGAAGGCGCTGGAGGCCCTCGACGATCTGGTCCGTCGCGCGCCTCCCGAATGGCTCGACAAGGCCCGGCTGCAAACGGGCAAGATCGAGCTGGCCGCGGGGCGTTATGACGAGGCCGAAAAGGCGCTCGCGAAGGTGGGCCCGGGCCCGATCCAGACCGAGGCCCGTCTCCGTCGCGGCCAGGCGCTGGCGCGGCTGGACCGGCTCGACGAGGCCGCCGACCTGCTGGGCCCGATCGCCGCCGACGCGGCCGAGCCGACGTCGATCGAGGCGGCGCTGGAGCTTGGCGGCGTCGACCTGAAGCGCGACCGGCCCGAGGACGCGCTGAAGACGCTCGACGCCGCCCTGGCGCGCTCGGGCGATTCGCGATGGGCGCCCGCGCTGTCGTTTCGATCGGCCGAGGCCCTCCGAGCCCTGGGCGGGGACGCCGACGCCCGCGCGCGGTTCCTCAAGCTGGCGACCGACCGCCCCGACGACCCCTGGGCGGACGACGCCGCGCTGGAGGCGGCGCGCCTCGCCCTGAAGGCCGGCGACCACGACGCCGCGGCCGACGCCGCCGCCAAGCTGATCGACCGCCGCCCGGAAAGCAAGCTGGCCCCCGCCGCCCTGCTGGTCCTGGGGAAGGCGGAGAACGCCGCGGGGCGTCGCGACGCCGCGATCGCCGCCCTGGAGAAACTCCTCGGCGACGGTACGAAGCCGCCCGACGCCGCTCCGGCGGTCGTCGACGCCGCCCGCTACGAGTTGGCCGCCGCCTACCGGGCCGCCGGCAAGCCCGAGCGGGCCGACGCGACGCTCGCGAGCCTGGCCGGATCGTCGAACGCCGAGACGGCCGCCGAAGCGGCGTTCCTGCTGGGGCGGTCGAACATGGAGGCCGACCGCCCCGCCGAGGCCGCCGAACAATTCGACCGCGCGCTGAAGGCCGCCCCCGACGGCCCGCTCGCCGAACACGCGCTGGCGGAACTGGCCGCGGCCCAGATCGCCTTGAAGAAACTCGACGACGCCGTCGCGACGGTCGGTCGCCTGGCGTCGAAGGCCCCCGAAGGCCCCGCGCTGCCGCCCGTCCGCCTCCGACTCGCCGAGGCGCTGGCCGTCGCCGACGATCCGGCCGGGGCCGCCGAGCAGTTCCGGCCGCTGGCCGAATCGACGGTCGAAAACGTCCCCGCCGACCTGAAGGAACGGGCCGAGATCGGCCTGGCGCGGGCGCTCGCGAAACAAGGGGACGCCGCCGGAGCGATCAAGGCGTTCGACGCCGCGGTCGCTCGCGCGACCGACGACGCGAAGGCCGCGGCGTTGGCCCTCGAACGCGCCCGGGCCGTCGAGGCGAGCGGCGACGTCGCCGCGGCCGTTCAGGCGTATGAACGGGTCGAGACGCGGGCCCCCAAGGCCGACGCCGCGGTCCTCGCCGCGCTCGCCCGCGCCCGGCTGCTGACCGACGACAAGCCGAAGGAGGCCGCCGACGTCCTCGGCCGGCTCCTGGACGGCGACGAGGCCCGCGCGCGGCTCAAGGCGATCGATCAACCCGTCGACGCGGTTCTGGCCGATCGCGGCTGGGACCTGATCGACGCCGGCGAGACCGCCGCGGCCGACGCGGTCTTCGCGGAACTCCTCGCCGACTTCCCCCAGAGCCTGCTGGCCGCCGACGCCCGCTTCAACCTCGCCGAATCGGCCAACGAGCGCGAGGAGTACGCCGAGGTCGTCAAGCTCCTCGCCCCCCTGGCCGATCCCCCGGCCGACGCCCCCAAGCTCCCCGACCGGCTCGCCCCCGACGTCCTGTTCCGCCTGGGCCGGACGCAAGTCGAACTGGGCGACTGGTCCGCCGCCGCGAAGACGCTCGACCGCCTGATCGCCGAGTTCCCCGACGGCCCCCGCGGCCGCGAAACCCGCTTCCTCCGCGCCGAGGCCGCGCTACGCATGGACCGGTTCGAGCCCGCCGAAAAACTGCTCGCCGAGTTGATCGCCGAGCCGGCCGCGGCCGACGACCCTCCCCGTCTGGCCGACCTGGCGAAGGAGCGCCGGATCCAGTGCCTTCTGGGCCTGAACCACTGGCGAGACGCCCTGGAGGCCGCCGACGCGCTTCTACCGACCATCGACGACCCTCCCGCCCGCGATCCGATCGAGTTCGCCCGCGGCCGCGCGCTGATGGGCCTGGGGCGACTCGAAGAGGCGCGCGCGGCGTTTCAGGCGGTCATCGACGCGCGCAAGTCCGGCGACCTGGCCGCGCAGGCCCAACTCATGCGCGGGGAGGCGTACTTTCATGAGGAGAAATTCCTGCAAGCCCTCCGCGAGTACCTGCAAGTGGACGTCCTCTACCCCGACGCCCCCCGACGCCGCGTCGCGGCCTTGCTGGAGGCCGGCAAGGTCCAGGAGCGCCTCGGCCGCTGGGACGAGGCCGCCGAGACGTATCAAAACATCCTCGCTAACTTCCCCGACGACCCCCACGCCGCCGAGGCCCGCGAGCGCCGGGAGAAGGTGACGAAGGAGCACGGAGGCAAGCCGTGAATCGGGAAGGAGCCCGCTTATGATGATGGTTCGACGAGTGGCGGCGGCCTTGATCGCGGTCCAGGCGCTCGCCGCCGCGGCCGCGGCCGGGGAGCCGCGGGGCGACCTCTCGATGGAGGTCCAGCGCGGCGCGGCGAAGGTCGCGGGCGAGGTCCTGCTCTGGTACGAGGGGACGCCCGCGGGCGAGCGCATGGCCTGGGGGGGGCTCGCGGCGTGCGCGGTCCTGGGCGCCTGCGCGACCCTGGAACGTCTGGTCCGGCTCCGACGTCGGGCCGTGGTCCCCCACGACTTCTCCGTCCGGTTCGTCGATCGGCTCCACGCCGGCAAGCTCGACGGCGGCCAGGCGCTGGATTATTGCGAGATGAACCCCAGCCCCGCGGCGCGGGTCGCCCTGGCGGCGGTGCGGCGCTGGGGGCGGCCGGCGGCCGAGTTGGAACGGGCCGTCGAGATGGCCCACCGCTGGGAGACGGAACGGCTGGGGAGGAACGTCGGCACGACGCGGAGGATCGCGACGCTCGCCCCGCTGATCGGCCTGTTCGGCTCGCTCCTGATCGCCCAACGGTTGCTACGGCTGGCGGGGGACGATCCGGTCTCGGCCGCGACGATGGCCGACGCCCTGGGGCCGCTGGCGTTCGGCGTGGGGCTGGGCGTGATCGCGATGGTCGTCAACGACGTCCTCGCCACCCGGGTGGAGCGGTTGGGAGGGATGCTCGACCGCCTGGGGGCCGAGACGATCGACGCGGTCGCCATGACCACGACCGCCGCGGCGCCGACGCTTTCCGCCCGCGCGCCGGTCGCCCGCGGCCGCGTCGGCGAGGCGGTCGCGGAGCGCGCGCCGGTCGTCGCGGTCCCCGTCCGCGGCTCGTCCCCGCGTTTTCGACGTGACGAGCCGTCCATCGGGGCCTGACCCGCCGCCCCGCGTTCGGCTATGCTGGCACGGAAAGGAGGCCGACGCCATGACCGGGCTGGACCTGGAATCGTTTCTGCTGCTGCTTCGGGCCGACCCCGGCGCGTGGGCGCTCGGGGCCCTGGTCCTCGCCGCGGCGACGATCCTGGTCTGGGTGAGCTGGGGCTCTCGCAACGCGATCCGCAAGTGCCTGGCGCTTTCGGTGGCGGGCCACGCCCTGCTTCTGGTCGGCGGCGGGAGCGTGCCGGCGGTGATCCGGGCGATCCACCCCCGACCAGCCGACGACGAGCCCGAGCGCCACGTCCGCGTCGCGCCGGTCGTCGAGCCCGGCCCCGGCGAGAACGCCGCGCGCGCCTTCGTCGCGGCCGGGGAAGGGGGTCGCGCCGGAGTCGCGGCGATCGACCGGCTCGACGTCCCGGTCGCCCTGGCGAGCGGCAGGATCGCGGCGGAGCGGCCGGCGATCGATCCGTCGTCGGTTCCCGTCATGCCGGAGCCGACGCCGCTGGAGGCCCCCGCGTTGGCCGCCGCGACGCTGGCCGCGCCGGAGCTTCCGCCGCCCCCCTCTCCCGAACCCGCGACGATCGCCCCCGCCTCCGCGCCGCCGGAGGCGATCGTCGCGGCCGGCGACGTGGCGCTTGACGCCCCCGAGGTCCACGAGCCCCCGCGCCCCCCGGAGACCGAGGCACCCCAACGCAACGTCCCGCTGGGCGACGCCCGCTTGCGATCGGGTCGGCCCCGGCCTCGCGTCGCGGAGCCGCCCACGCCTCGCGTCGAGTTGGCCGCGCCCCAGCCCGCGCCGGCGCCGCTGGCCGTGGTCCCGCTCCGCGCGCCCCCGGTGGAGCCCCCCGCGCCGGCGCTGGCGGAGCTTTCGTCCAGGCCGAGCGAGGCGATCGCAAAGATCCCGGAGATCTACCGTCCGCGGCTGGAGGCGGATCGTTCCACCCGCGCCCAACGCGCGGGGGCCAGCCGGGCGAGCGAGTTGGCCGTGGAACGGGCGCTCGACTGGCTGGCGCGGCACCAGGACGTCGATGGTCGCTGGGACGGTGGAACCGCCCGCTACTCCGACGGCGAGGCCGTGGAGGGCGACGACGACTTCACCGTCCATTGTCCCAAGGGCGACGTCTGCTTCGGCGAATGCGCCTACTGGGAGGCCGATTCCGGCCTGACGGCGCTGGCGCTTTTGACCTACCTGGGCGCCGGCCACACCCACAAGGAGGGGGAGTACGCCCGCGTCATCGCCCGCGGCTTCACGTTTTTGATGCGGCTCCAGAAACCCGACGGCGACCTTCGAGGCGCCAGCCAGACCGTCGGCATGTACTGCCACGCGATGGCGACGCTCGCCCTGTGCGAGGGCTACGCGCTGTCCCGGGACGAACGCCTTCGCGGCCCCGCCGAGCGCGCCGTCGCCTTCCTGGCCCGCTCCCGAGCCGCCGACGGCCAGTCATGGCGCTACGCCCCCGGCGCGGCCGTCGGCGACACCAGCATCCTCGGCTGGGTCGTGATGGCGCTCAAGTCCGCGCGCGAGTCCAACCTGCCGATCCCCGACCGAGCGTCGCTGGACCGCGGGGCCGCGACCTGGCTCGACCGCGTTTCCGACGGCGATTCCAAGGGCCTGGCCAAGTACCAGCCCGCCGACAAGGTCACGCCCACCATGACCGCGGAGGCGTGGGTCTGCCGCCAGTTTTTGGGCTTCGGCGGTCCCGGCCCCGCCAGCGCGGAGGCCGCCGCGTACCTGCTCGACCACGAATCCGACCGCGGCGAGACGAACGTCTATTACTGGTACTACGCGACCCTCGCCATGTACCAGCACGGCGGCAAGCCCTGGACCGAGTGGAACGCCCGCCTCCGCGACCGCCTGATCTCGCTCCAACGGACCTCCGGCCATATGAGCGGCAGTTGGGATCCCGACGACAGCATCTACGGCTCGCGCGGGGGCCGCATCTACTGCACGACCTTCGCGGCGTTGACCCTGGAGGTCTACTACCGCTACCTCCGCCTCTACGACGCCCCCAATCTCGCCGAGGACGACGACGACGAGGAACTCCCCGCCCCCGCGCCCCCCTTGACCGCCCCCGCCGAGCCCTCGCGGCGCTGAGCGGGTCGTCAGCCGAACAGATCGCCCACGACCGCCTCGAAGCCCGGAAGGACCGATTCCAGCCGCAACACGTCGTCGGGCCCCAACGCGACCGGCTCGCGATCGGTCTCGAAGACGTGCGCCTTCCGCTTCTCCGGATCCAGCACGACGACGACCGGCACTCCGGCCTTGAGATACTCGCCCACCTTCGCCACGACCTCCCTCCACCGATCGCTGGGGGAGCGAACCTCGCAGGCCAAGTCGGGAGGCGTCGCATGGTAGCCGATCGGCAAATCGCCCCTCGGCAATCGTTCATAGCTGTAGTACGAAACGTCGGGAGCCCGAACCGAGTCCGGATCGCGCTCCGTGATCGTTCCGGCGTCGTTGCCGATGACCCGGCCGAGATCGTTGTCGTCCACATGGATGGCCAATAGCTTTCCGAGCCGGAGACATACGAAACCATGCCTGATTCCCGGCGGCGGCGACATGACGACGACCCCTCGCACCAGTTCCTCGACCATCCCCGAATCGGGCCGCTTCGCGAACTCCTCGGCGGTGAGCAGCGCGGTTTCTTCCTCGACGGTCGCCATCGCGTTTCCTCCGTTTCAGCCGAACAAATCGCCCACGACCGCCTCGAAGCCCGGAAGGACCGATTCCAGCCGCAACACGTCGTCGGGCCCCAACGCGACGGGCGCGCGGTCGGCCTCGAAGACGTGGGCCTTCCTCTCTCTCGGGTCCAGGAGCACCACGATCGAGACCCCGGCCTCGACGTACTCGGCGGCCTTCGCCACCACGCGATTCCAGCGGTCGCTGGGCGAGAGCACCTCGAAGACGAGTTCCGGAAGCGCGGCGGCGTAGCCCGTCGGCCTTCCACTCCTCGGCACCCGCGCATAGCTGTAGTACGATACGTCCGGCCCGCGAACCGAGTCGGGACGGCGCTCGGTAATCACTCCGGAGTCGTTGTTCAGCACGCGGCCCAGGTCTCGATCGGCCACGAAGGTCCCGAGCAACCGGCCCACCGTGTTGCAAACGACGCCGTGGTCGAACCCCGGAGGTGGAGACATCACGATCCGCCCTCGCGCCAGTTCCTCGACCATTCCCGAGTCGGCCCGTTTCGCGAACTCCTCGGCGGTGAGCAGCGCGGCTCCTTCCTCGACGGTCGCCATCGCGTTTCCTCCGTTTCAGCCGAACAAATCGCCCACGACCGCCTCGAAGCCCGGAAGGACCGATTCCAGCCGCAACACGTCGTCGGGCCCCAACGCGACGGGCGCGCGGTCGGCCTCGAAGACGTGGGCCTTCCTCTCTCTCGGGTCCAGGAGCACCGCGATCGAGACCCCGGCCTCGACGTACTCGGCGGCCTTCGCCACCTCCTTGATCCAGCGGTCGCTGGGCGAATGCACCTCGAAGACCAGTTCGGGGATCTCGGGGCCGTAGCCGTCGAGGTCGGCGTCCCTCGGCAAGCGTTCAAAGCTGTAAAAGGCGACGTCGGGGCCCCGGACGGTGTCCGGGTCGCGTTCGGTCACGACGCCCGAGTTACCGCCGAGCCCCCTGCCGATCGGACGCTCTTCCAGATAGCGAGCGAGACGGTGGACGATCTCGGCGCAGACGTACCCGTGAAGTCGGTTCGGCAGCGGAGACCGGACGATGCGACCTCGAACCAATTCCTCGAACAGGTCCGATTCGGGCAGCCGCGCGAACTCCTCGGCGGTGAGAGGCGCGGTTTCTCGATTGACGGTCGCCATCGCGGAATCCTCCTTCCCGAACGGGGCCCGGACGCCTCCATTGTCCCGATCGCGGCGAGGGCCGTCCAGCGCGCGCGAAAGCCCGCGGGCGTTCGCCTTCGCGGGCTCGATCGGGCGCCGTCGGGTCACTTCGCGGCGAGGGCCTTTTCGACGGCCTTGACGAGTTCTTCGGCCTCGGGGGTGGTCTTGGGGTCGAAGCGGGCGACGACCTCGCCCTTGCGGTCGACGAGGAACTTGGCGAAGTTCCACTGGATCTCGCCGGCGTGGCTGGGGTCGGTGGCCTCGCTCGTCAGGAAGGAGTAGAGCGGGTGGATCTTCTCCCCCTTGACGACGATCTTGGAGAAGACCGGGAAGCTCACGTTGTACTGGGTCGAGCAGAACTCCTTGATCTGTTCGTTCGTCCCCGGCTCCTGGGCGCCGAACTCGTTGGCGGGGAAGGCGAGCACTTCCAGGCCCTGGCCCTTATACTTCTCATAGAGGGCCTCCAGGCCCTTGTACTGCGGGGTCAAGCCGCACTGGCTGGCCGTGTTGACGATCAGGAGCACCTTGCCGTGATACTGGGACAGGGCGACGTCGGCGCCGTCGATGTTCTTCATCGTGAAGTCGAGGACCGACGTCGGCCGCTTCTCGTCGGCGGCGAGGGCCGGCGCCGCGAAACTCGCCAGCAGGCCGAGGGCGGGCAAAAGCGCGAGCGCGAAAAGGATTCGTCCGGGCATGGCGGGGGTCCTCTCCTGGGACGACGGTCGGTGGGGTATCCGGCGGGGGTCGCGACGGAATTCGTCGGTTCGTCCGACGACCCTTCATCTTGGGGTCGCCGGGCGGGCTTTGCAAGACTGGTCGATCAACAGTTTAACCTTTCGGCCGGCGGCGGTTCGACCCCGCGGCGGGGGACGAGGTCGCGATGGAAGAGACCCTGACGCCGGGCGCCCGCCGCGCCCTGGATCGAGCCGTCGCGCGGGCCTCCGCCCGCGGGGCCGACGCCGTCGAGCCGGCCGACCTGATCGCCGCCTTGGTCGACGAGCCGGAGTCCCGCGCCTCGGAGCTGGTCGTCGCCTTCGGCCTGACCCCCGTCGCCGTCCGCGACGCCCTGGGCGTCCCGCCGCTCGAGGCCGCCGAGGAAGCCCGCTTCGAGCCGACCGACGCCTCGCCCCTCGCCGCCCCACGGTCGCGGGCGCTCCGCGCCGCCCTGGGCGAGGCGGCCGTCCGCGCCCGCGTCGAGGGCCGCAAGGCGAGCGTCGGCACCGAACACCTCCTGGCCGGGCTCCTGGTCGAGGCCGGCGACGTCCTGGCCCCGCTCCAGGACGCCGGACTGAACCTCGACGGCCTTCGCGAACTGCTCACCCGGGAGAAGGAACCCGAGCCCCTGCCGGCCCTGGACGTCCCGCCGCTGGAGCTGGCGGACTCCATCAACGCGGTCGACCTGGCCCGGATCCTCGACGCCTCCGCCAACCGCGCCCGCGAGGGCCTTCGCGTCGTCGAGGACTACGCCCGCTTCGCCCTGGACGACCCCGGACTGACCAGGAGGCTCAAGGAGGTCCGCCACCGCCTCGCCGCCACTCTCCGCGGCTTCGACGCCGACCTTTTGACCTCCGCCCGCGACGCCCGCGACGACGTCGGCGCCCACATCATGACTCCCGCCGAGCAGGTCCGCGAAAACCCCCGCGCCGTCCTCGCCGCCAACTTCAAGCGCGCCGCGGAGGCCCTGCGCTCGCTGGAGGAGCACGGCAAGCTCGTCGACGTCTGGATCGCCGGCCGCTTCGAGGTGCTCCGCTACGACGTCTACACGCTTGAAAAAATGATGATGACCGCCGTCCACGCCTACCGGACGCTGGACGACCGCCGCTTGATGGTGCTGGTCGGCGGCCTGCCCACGATGGGCGACCTGACCTGGATCGTCGAGGAGGCCCTCGCCGGCGGCGCCGACGTGATCCAGCTTCGCGAGAAAAACGTCCCCGACCGCGAACTCCTCTCGCGCGCCCGCGAGGTCCGGATCATCACCGCCAAGGCCGGCGCGCGGTTCGTCATGAACGACCGCCCCGACCTGGCCCGGCTCGCCTCCGCCGACGGCGTCCACCTGGGCTGGGACGACGTGACCGTCCGCGACGCCCGCCGGATCGTCGGGCCCAACCTGGTCATAGGCGTCTCCACCCACGAGCGGGCGCAAGTCGACGCGGCGGTCCTGGCCGGCGCCGGCTACCTGGGCGTCGGCCCGGTCTTCCCCAGCGCCACCAAGGACTTCGCGGAGCCGGAACTGGCCGGGCTGGGTCACGTCCGAACCGTCGCCGAATCGACCAAGCTGCCTTGGTTCGCCATCGGCGGCATCGACGAATCCAACGTCGGGCGCGTGTTGGAGGCCGGCGCGACCCGGATCGCCGTCGGCGCCGCGGTCGTCAAGGCCGAGCGCCCCCGCGCCGCCGCCGCCGCCCTCAGGGAAGCGCTCGACGCCGCCGGTGGATGATTGCCTCGCCGCGGGGCGAACGATATAAGGGACGAAACGCCGCGCGACCTCGACGCGGCCCCACGTCTCACACGATCGCTCGCGCAACCCGCGGGAGGGCGCCATGGCTGCTCCGGACGAGGGAATCGGTTCGGCATCGACGGACGAACCGGGCGCGACGGCGCCGCCCGCCAAGCGCGGCAATCGCGCGGCGATGGCCGCCGTCCTGGCCGTGATCGCCGTCGCGGGCGTCGTGATCTATCAAAACATCCCGCTGCGGCCGTGGTTCCCGGCCGTCGCGAACCAATCCTCGGGCCCGCAAGCCCAGGCCCTCCCCCCCGGTCCGGACACCCCCGACGGCCCCGACCCCGCCGACGCCACCAGCCTGCTGCGGATCTCCAGGACCGACGACGGAAGGACGGTCGTCGCCCTGGACCGCGTCGCGGCGATCCGCGACCTCCCCCAGTTCATGGGCACGGACCAGGACTTGTTGTTCCGCGAATTGGTCCGCCAGTCGGTCCTGCTCGCCGCCCACGACGAGCGCGGGGCCGCGACTCGCGACGAATTGCTCGACGACGTCAAGCCGGCGGATGGGGAGGTCGCCGTCGCCGAGGTCGGCTCGCTGTTCCGCCTGGGCTTCCGCTCCCGGATGCTGGTCCGGCCGGTCTCGGACGGCGTCGCCGACGTGAAGGCCGAACCGCTCCTCTCCGCGGACCTCGCCCCCCGCGACAGCAAGGGCGTCGGCCTGGAACTCGTCGGCGTGATGGAGAAGCTGTCGCGAACCGAGATCCCGGCCGCGCTCGACCGCCTCGGCCTTCAGGGCAAGCCCAACGCCCAACGCCCCGACGCCCCCTTGCCGGAAGGGGTCGAGGAGAAGTTGAACACGCTGGGGATGGTCGACCACGTCCTGGCCCTCCGCGACCTTCACGCCGCGATCCGGGCCGACGGCGAATCCCCCGCGCGGCTGGAGGCGCTGGCGCGTGGCTACGCGCGCCTCGGCGCGCTGACCGTCCACCACTGGAGCGCCGCGCACCGCGCGTTCGAGGCGCGGGCCCTCCTCTACGCCGAGCGTCTGAAGGTGAAGGAGTCGGGTTCGCCGCGAAGCCTGCGCGTCCGCGCGCTCGTCGAGGCGCTGGTCGGCGTCCACTCGGCCGCGATCAAGGACCTTGAGGCGGCGGCCGGGGCCGACGGCGGCGCGCCCGCACCGGCGTGGGTCGACGCGGTCGACGCCTACGTCCACTACCAGCCGGCGAAGCTGACCGAGGCCAAGCCTCCTTACGACCGCCTGGCGGCCTACCTGCGGATGACGGCCCTGGAGTTCTCCAGCCGGGGGAGCCGGCAACTGGTCCACGCCGCCAAGGACGTGCTTCGGCTCGATCCCGACTGCGCCCGCGCCTACGACGTGATCTGCGGCAACGGCGGCCTCGGCGACCTGCACGAGGCGACCGTGCTGGGCCCCCGGAGCTTCCACGAGTTCTTCCGCGGCAAGCTCGCGAAGGCCGGCGATCTCCCGCCCGAGGTCCGCGAGGCGCTTAAAGCCGACGCCGAGGACCAGGCGCTGGATGACGCCCTCGCCGCGGCGAAGGGGGGCGAGCCCTCGTGGGGAACGCTGGCCCACCTGGCGCTTGAGACCCGGTTCGTCCAGGTCCAGCGCCGGGTGAACTTCATGAGGAACAAGTGGAACGTCCCCGTGGACGACTTCTGGACCGACGCCAGACCGTCGATCGAGCGCCACCCCTACCGGCCGTTCCTCGGCCTCCAGACCGGGCTTCCCGAGGAGGCGGCCGACTTCGGCAAGTTCGTCCTGAGCTACGACCGCTCCGACCTGGAGCCGACCGAGGGCGAATTCCTCCTGATCGTCCAGCACGCGCCGGGATCCATTGGAAGCGCGGCCAGGGACGACTGGAACCTGACGGTCGCCCACACCACGGCGTCGGCGCGCGACTTCAGCATGACGCTGCTCTCCACCCGCGACGAGGTGAAGCCGTTCCACGCCGAGCGGATGATGGAGTACTGCCCCTTCGACCCCCTCGCGGCCTCGGTCCTGGTGCGGACCCACTGGACATCCATCCAGACCAAGCTGGCCGATTGGAGGGAACGGTTCGGCGATTCGGCCGGATTCCTGTCCGCTTATGTCGGTAAGCTTTTGGAAGCCGGCCGCCACGAGGAGGCCCAGCCGCTGTTGACCCGGTACATCATCATGTCCCCCGACCGCTGGGGATACGAGAAGCTGGCCGAATGCCAGGAGAAGGCCGGCGACGAGGCCGGTTGGCTGGAGACCCTGGAATCCTACCTGGAGGACACCGAGGACGCCGGGCTCGACCACGCCGGAATCCAGGTGAAGCTGGCCAGGCGCTTCCTTGAGAAAAACGAGCCCGAAAAAGCCAGGCCCTTCTCCGACGCCGCCGCCCAGACCTGGGCCGGCTGGGCGATGCTCTGCGCCGCCGACGTCGACGAGGCGACGGGCGACCTGGACGCCGCCGGCGAGTGGCGCCGCCGCACGGCCGAACGCTACCCCAAGGACTGGGCCCAGTGGTATCTCTTCGCCGCCCGCACCGGCCGCGGCGGACTCGACGAGGCGCGACGGGTCGCCCTGGCGATGGCCGAGAGGCCCGGCGCGCTCAAGCCGATCCAGGCGGCCTTCATCGACTGGAACGAGGGCCGACCCGAGGAGGCCGCGGGGCTGCTGGAATCCGACGACGGATCGACCCCGCCGCTGGCCCTGGCGATCTACGCCGCGCTCTTGCACGACCAAGGCGACGACGCGGAAAAACGGGCCGAGGCGGTCAAGCGACTGCCCGAACTGAAGGACCAGGGGCCCGTCACGGCCCGGATCGCCGGCATGCTCTTCGACTCGCTGGCCGACGGCGCGCCGCCGCCCGACCTGGCCGCGATCGACGCCCTGATCGCGCCGATGAAGCCGTTCCCGCATGCGTTCTGCGACTTCCTCGTCGGTCGCTTCCTGCTCAACCGCGGCCGCGCCGAGGACGCGCGCAAGTATCTCGAATCGTGCGTCGCCACGGCCGAGTTGGACCTATGGAGCCGCGCCGCGGCCGCCTCGTGGCTCCGCGCCGCCTTCCCCGACGCCGGGGACGGGAAGACCCCCGCCCCCGACTCGTCGACGGCCCCGACCGATCCGGCGGGCGTTTGAGGCCGCCCTCGCTCCCCGCCGCGGCGCGTCAGCGACGGGCGGGGGCGTCGAGCGCGAAGACGATGTCGCCGGGTTGGCCGAGCCGCGCCGAGATCACCCTCCCGCCGTCGTCCTTCAGGTCCTCGCCGACCGAGTAGACGACCACCGCGCCGCCGAGGTTCGCCATCCGCATCGGCCGGTCGTTAAACGGGTCGAGCGGTGTCGCCGACATCCCCGCCGCCTTGACCGCCGCCTCCAGGCTCGCCGGCGCGCCGTTCTTCGTCGCCCTCCAGCGCCTCAGCGCCGTCAGACAGGCGACGGCGCGGACCTCGGCGGCGCTCCGAGTCGATGCCTTCAACGCGCCCTCCAGAGGCAGCGCGCTCTCGGCGAGGAACGCCTTCAAGGCGGGGTCGCCGTCCGCGCCGCGATCGATCGGCGCCTTCGCCAACCGCAGCCGCGCCGAATAGGACCGCGCCGACGGATCGAGCCGGGCCTTGCACCAGGGGTAGAGGATCGCGACGAGCGCCTGATCGTCGGCCGGCCTCCAGCCCTCGAAGCGGGCGTTCATGGCCGCGACGTCCGATGCGGCGACGTCCGAGCCGGCGAGCTTGGCGAGGACGTCGCCGGGCCTCATGTTCGAGTCGACGCCGAGTTCGGATCGGAGCGTCTGGAAGTCGGCCGACAGGGCCCGCGCGGTCGCCAGGATGGTGAGCGTTTCCTCCTGGACCGTCTCGGTCCAGGGGTCGACGGCCGCGGCCTCGTGCATCTTGAAGGTTTTGATCAATTCATCATAGACGCCCGGCTTCAACCCTCGAACCGCGAGGATCGGCGCGGCGATCTCGCGGGCCGCGACGGACTCCATCCGCCCCGCCAGGATTTGCGCGATCGTCGACCCCCTGCGGCGAAGGTCGCGCGACAACCGCAGGACGGCGGCCAGGTCGGCGACCGCGGAGTCCGGCCGGCCGCGGCCGAGGTCCCGGTTCGCCTTCAGCGCCAGGACATGGACGACCCCAAAGGCGTCCGGCGCGATTTCGAGAGCGACGGGCCCCAAGGCGGGCGAGAAGTTACAGCGGTCGCGCTTCTGGGCCTCGGCCAGCTTCTTGAGGCCGGGCCCGCATTCGTCGACCAAGGCGTCGACGGCCGCGGCGGGCGCGCCCCCCTTGGCGTGGGCGTCGTACAACGACTGGATCCGATTCCGCCGCCCCCTGACGGCCTGGACGGCCGCGTCGCTCAAGGGTCCGCCGGGGAAGTCGACCCCGGAGAGTGGCAAGAACTCCCGGAACGCCTCCAGGTACAAGGGCGCGGCGTTGCTCGCCGCGGGCGGCGGCGCCAGGTGCTTCGCCACGTCGAAGGGCGCCCCCGGCGGCAGCCACGCCGGCGGCGCGACGACCGAACCGTGAATGGCCGGACCCGCCCCCGGCTTCGCCGCCGACTCACCGCGCGCCGCCCCCGCCGCCAGACCGACCGCCGTCACGACGGCCAACGCGCCGCGACCCATGCCGAATTCCCGTCCCACGACCACCTCCCGGCGATTCGAATCGACTCATCAAGACTCACCGATCGAATCTACGCATCCGATCGCGGAATCTTACCGAACCCGCCAGGATTCCCGCGGCGAAGCGGCGCGACCGCGCGGCGGGCCTAAAGGTCCCGGGCGACGGTCTCGAAGTCGGGCAGGAAACGGATCGGCGACGGCTCGCGCTTCAGCAACCGCGCTGCGAGACGGCCGGGGAGTAGACCGCGGCGGAGCAGGCGCTCGGGGCGGTCGAGATCCTCCAGGATCCCCTCCGACGCCAGGTAGCCGCTGCGGACGGCCCCCTCCATCGTGGCGGGCCAGCCGGTGTCGGTCCAGTCGCCGGCCAGAAACAGGCCGTCGACGGGCGTCCGCTGCGGCGGCCGAAGCGCGCCCACGCCGGGAACGGGCGCGAACGTCGCGGCTCGTTCGACCACCACCCGCCACCGCAAGAGGCCCGCGTCGCGGCTCGCGGGCCACATCGCGGCCAACTCGCCGAGCACGGCGTCGCGGATCATCTCCCTGTTCATCCACAAGAGGTCATGCGAGGCGCTGATGACGATCTGAAGGTATTCGCCCCCCTCGCGCGGTTCGCGCCCCTGGATCCGGGTGTGGTTGAAGACCCAGTGCAACAGACGCCCCGGACAGGCGACCTGGTCGAAGGGGCAGACGGGACGGTCGAACCAGAGATGGACGCCGGTGATCGGCGAGCCCTCCATCCGTTCGAGCGCGTCCAGGGCGGGGGTCCGCTCGCGAAGCGCCGGCGCGAGCAGTCCGGGCGCGCGATCGAACGGAACGGCCAGGACGACGAAGTCGGCGGCGACCGTCTCGCCGGTTCGGAGCGTGACGCCCCGGGGGTCGCCGTCGTCGTCGGCATCGACCGAGCGGACGCCCGTCGCCAGGCGGACCTCGACCCCGCGGTCGCGGAGCCACGACTCCATCCGAAGGCCGTAAAGCTCGCCCAGGGGCGCGGCGGGAACCTCCATCTGGAACCCCTCGCGGTTCATGAGGAAGCCGTCGACGAACACCTTCCGCGCCATGCCGACGTCCATCCGGTCCAGCCGCTCGTTGAGGGCCGAGACCAGGACCGTCGTCCAGAAAAGCTGAATCGTCCGGACGTTCTGACCGTGCCGCCAGAGCCAATCGGCGAAGCTCTCGCCGGACCTTCCCCCGTCCGCGTCGAGCGCCAACCGGGCCAGGCCGCGGGCGACGCGGAGCTTGTCGCGCCAGCCCAGGTAGTTGGCGCGGAGGAAGCTCGCGCCCAGGTGCAACGGCGCGGGCGCGATCCCGGCCTTGAGGGTCGAGACCCGGCCGTCGGGGCCCAGGAACGCGACGGCCGGCTCGCGCCGAAACAGGCCGGCGATCCCCGTTCGGCGACAGAAGTCGGCCAAATTCGTACAGCAAGCCATGCTGACGTGTTGGCAGTTGTCGACGAGTTCGCCGGTCGTCGGATCGGTGAAGGACGCGGCGCGGCCGCCGAGTCGCGGACGACTCTCCAGCAGGGTGACGGAGAGGCCGCGGTCGACGAGCGTCGCGGCCGTCGCCAGTCCTGCGAGGCCCCCGCCGACGATCACGACGCGGGGGGGAGGGGGCGCGGGGTGGTGGGTGGTCATCGTCGCGGCCTCACGACGCGGAGCCGCGCGCGCCGGTCGCGGCCGGATCGAGCCTCGGCCCGAGCCATCGCGAGGGGAGCGACCGCAGGACGACGGCCGCCTTCCGCCATCCGGGAACGGTCGCGCGGCCGGCCAGCACGTCGTAGTCGCGGCGGGCGATCTCGTCCAGAAGGGCGCGGTAGACCCCCTTGATCGTCAAAAGGACCGGACGGCCCACCGGCGCGACCAGGGGGGCGAGGGCGTCGGCCTCGTCGTAACAGCCGTAGGCCCGGCCCGCGTAGTCCTCCAGCAGCCGCCGCAGGGCGGGGCCGGCGTGGTCCGCGTCCAGGTCGGCGTCGGCGACGCCGTGGCGGTCGAGATCGGCCGTCGGCAGGTAGACGCGGCCGTTGCGGCGGTCCTCGGCGACGTCGCGGACGATGTTGGTCAGTTGAAGCGCCAGTCCGCAGCGGTCGGCCAGGCGCTCGGCGCGGCCGCCGTCGGAATCGTATCCCCAAATATGAATGCAGCAGAGCCCGACGGCCGACGCCACCTTGCGGCAGTAGCCCGCCAGCTCGTCGAAGTCGGCGAAGCGGCGGGGGGCCAGGTCCATCTCCACGCCATCGACGACCTCGTGGAGCAGGGCGGAGGGAATGGAGGCGCGCCTCACGGCGTCGACGAGCGCGGGGAAGCCGGGCCAGGACGCGGCCCGGCCGTCGAGCGCGGCGTCGAGTTCGGCCCGCCAGTCGGCCAGGGCGCGGGCGCGGTCGACCCCCGGGGCGTCGTCATCGGCCAGGTCGTCGGTGCGGCGCATGAAGGCGTAGAGGGCGTCCATCGAGCGGCGGCGGTCGCCCGGCAGGAGCCGGAAGGCGTGGTGGAAGTTGCGGGCCTCGCGGCGGGAGACGACGCCGCAGAACCGATGACTCTCCGCGAGCGTTTCGGGGTTCACGGCCGGGCCTCCGCGGGCTCGGGGCGGGGGACGGCCTGGCGACGCCGGGGCCATCGCGCCCTCGCCATCCCGAGCAAGGCGCGAGCCAGCAGACGGGCCTTGGCCGCCTTGCCCAGCGACGGCCGCGCGGTCAGGACGTCGTATCCACGCGCCTCTATAAGATCGAGGATCGCCAGCCCCCCGCGGGAGAACAGGTCGACGTCCACCGCGAAGGCCGGCGGGACGCGGCCGACGAGCGGCCGGCCGGCGGCGAACATGGCGCGGGTCCGCTCGACCTCGAAGCGGAGCAAGTCGGCGAACTCGGGGGTGAACCGGCGGGCCCGCAGGTCGGCCTCGGCGACGCCGAAGCGGTCGCGGTCCTCTCGGGGAAGGTAGATCCGGCCAATGTCCAGGTCGCGGGCGACGTCCTGCCAGAAGTTCGCCAGTTGCAGCGCGGCGCAGGTCCGGTCGGAGAGTCGGGCGTTGGCCTCGTCGCAAGCTCCGGCGACGTACAGCACCAGCCGCCCCACGGGGTTCGCCGACCGCGCGCAGTAGTCCAGAAGCTGGTCGAAGGTCTGATAGTCGACGACCTCCTGGTCCTGGACGAAGGCGTCGATTAGATCTTGGAACGGCCTGGCCGGGATGGCGTACCGCTCGACGGTCTCGCGAAGGGCGACCATGACGGGATGGCGGGCGCGGCCCTCGTAAAGGTCGTCCAGTTCGCCGCGCCACCAGGCGAGCAGGTCACGGGCGCGGGCGGGGTCGCCGGTTTCGTCGCCCAGGTCGTCGGACCAGCGGCAGAAGGCGTAGATCGCCTGGAACGCGGGGCGATGCTCCCGAGGGGTCAACCAGGTGACGACGCTGAAGTTCTCGTAGTGCGAGGCCGTCAGCCGGGCGCAGTAGTCCAGGGCGTCGCCGCGCGCGAGGGTCTCGCGGGCCGAGGGGCCGAATCTCCGAAGGTCCGTCTCGAAGCACATGCCGCGCTCGCTCCGCCGCCGTGGCCGCCCCGGGCGGCCGAAAGCCCGATTCTACAAGGCCCCGCCGAATCCCGCCAGCCAGGCGGCGAACCGTTCGGGCCCGCGGCCCCGCGACCGCGCTCTGGACGTTTCTTCACTCTAATGAGACGATGGACCTCCTGGGAGGATTTCGACAACGGAACGATCGAGGACCCCGCGATGGCGACCGTCGACCGAGAAACCGCGCTCCTCACCGCCGAGGAGTTCGCCAACCGACCCGATTCGGGCGTGGCCGAGGAACTGGAGCGGGGGGTCGTCGTCATGTCGCCGATGCCGGGGGCGAGGCATGGGAAAGTCTGCGCGACGTTCGCGCGACTGCTCGGCAATCACGTGGCCGATCACGACCTCGGGCACGTCATGGGGAACGACTCGGGCGTCGTCGTCGAGCGCGGCCCGGACACCGTGCGCGGCGCGGACGTCTCCTTTTACAGCTATGACCGACTGCCCAGGGGCGACCCTCCCGCCGGATACCCGACGCGACCGCCGGAACTCGTTTGCGAGGTCCTCTCCCCAGGCGATCGCTGGAGGGACGTCGCGGCGAAGGTGGGCGAGTATCTCAAGGCCGGCGTGCTGATCGTCGTCGTGCTGGATCCGGAGAAACGGAAGGCGCGCGTCTTCGAGGTCGGTGGCGAGTTGGTCGCGCTGGGGCCGGAGGACGTGCTGCGGTTGGACGCGATCCTGCCGGGCTTCGAGGTGGTCGTCGGCCGGCTCTTCGACTGAAGTTGGAGGATTCCACGATGGCGACCGTCGACCGAGAAACCGCGCTCCTCACCGCCGAGGAGTTCGCCAGCCGTCCCGATTCGGGAATGACCGAGGAACTGGAGCGAGGGCGGGTCGTGATGTCGCCGGTCCCCAATCGAAGGCACGGGTACGTTTGCATCGAGGTCGGCTACCGCCTTCGCCGCTATTTGGAAGACCATCCGATCGGGCGGGCGTTCGGCAACGACGCGGCGGTCGTGACCCGCAGGGGACCGGACACGGTGCGCGGCGCGGACGTCTCATATTACAGCTTTCAGCGGTTGCCGGCCGACGTCGACCTCGTCCCCTACGGGCCGGAAGTCCCCGAGTTGGTCTTCGAGGTGCTCTCGCCCAGCGACCGTTGGAACCGGTTGGCGGCGAAGGCGGCCGAATACCTGGAGGCCGGGGTCTCGATCGTCGTCGTCCTCGACCCGGAGCGGCGGACGGCGCGCGTCTTCGAGGCCGGTCGCGCGGCGGTCGATCTGGGGCCGGACGACTTGCTAAGGCTGGATTCGGTCCTGCCGGGGTTCGAGCCGGTGGTGGGCCGGCTGTTCGGCTGAAACGATCGCCGCGAGGGACGGCGGGCGGTTGACCGCGCCTCGCGGGGCCGTGACAATCGGCGCGTGCTCGCCGGCCGCGACGGCTCGGCCGACGCTCGACCAACCTCGACCCAGGGAGAACCCCCATGCGCGTCCCGACCACGATCGGCCTTGCGGCCTTGCTCGCCGCGACCCTCGCCCTCCAGGCCCCGACCGCGTTCGGCAAGGAGCCCGTCTCGCTGTTCAACGGCAAGGACCTGACCGGCTGGGTGACGCCCCCCGACGCATCCCTGTTCACCGTCGAGGACGGCGTGATCGTCGGCAGCACCAAGGGGGATCTCAAGAAGAACCAGTTCCTCGCCTCCGAGAAGAGCTACAAGGACTTCACCCTCAAGGTCAAGGTGAAGCTCCGCAACCACAACTCCGGGATCCAGGTCCGCAGCAAGGCCCGGGGCGAGGGCGTCGTCACCGGCCCGCAGGCCGACGCCGCGGAAGGCTACTGGGGCCTCCTCTATGAAGAGGGGGGTCGCGGCATCCTGGAGCAGTACCCGCCGGAGAAGGCCGAGAAGCTCGTCCACAAGGGGGACTGGAATGACTTCGTCATCACCTTCAAGGGGAAGCGGCTGACCATCGTCCTGAACGGGACCACCGTCATCGACCGTACCGACGAGGAGTTCCCGGACGAGGGGATCGTCGCCTTCCAGGTCCACGTCGGCCCGCCGATGGAGGTCCGCTTCAAGGACGTCTCCATCGAGGAGCTGGATTGACCGAACCGTCTTCCCGATCCGCCCGCCGCCGTCAGCGCGTCTCGGCGTCGGCGGGGCGGTCCTGGATGCAGATCCAGCGATACTTGAGTTCGCCGAGGATCCGCCAGAACAACCGGCTGTGCATCCGGCCGGGGACCCGGCCGCAGGCCCTCGCGGAGAAGCTCTCCGGCTCGGTGTATTCCAGATGATGGGCGACCTCGTGGAGGAAGGTGTCGAAGAGTTCCTCCAGGGGCCGCCGGCCCTCGTCGCGGTCGACGGCGTAGATCCGAACCAGCCGCCGCGAGCGGTAATACCCCCCCAACACCCGGGCGGTGGGCCGGGCGCTGACCTCCAGGTCGAAGTCGATCCGGCAGCGATGGATCCGCGGCAGTCGGGCGCGGAACAGGGGGGCGAGGGCGGAGACCGGGACGTCGAAGCGGCCGGGAGGCCGCGTCGGCTTGTGCGTCTCGACGGCCGACGCCGCGTCGGCTCCCTCGTGCTGGCGCGCCGTCTTGGCGCGGGGCGGGTTCGGTTCCATGGGGCTTCGGTCGGGGCCTCGGTCGAGCGGTCGACTTTCGACGGACACTGTATCACGACGGCGGCGGTTCGATAAGGAGGTATCGGCGTCGTCGCGGTTTGACACGGCCCCGGCGTTTCGACCATCCTGGGGTCGGAGGGCCCTCGCCGATGCTGGTCTTGACGAACGACGACGGATTCGACGCCCCCGGCCTGGCCGCGCTCTTGAAGGCCGCGGCCGGCCTGGGGCCTTGCCGGGTGGTGGCGCCGCTTTTGGGGGAGTCGGGCTGCGGCCACCGGATCACCACCCATCAACCCCTGCTCGCCGCCGAGCGCTCCGGCGGGGTCGTCGCCGTCTCCGGCACCCCGGCCGACTGCGTCCGGCTGGCCCTGCACCACCTGGCGCCGGATCCGGCGTGGGTCCTCGCCGGGATCAACGCGGGGGGGAACCTGGGGGTGGACGTCTTCCACTCCGGGACCGTCGCCGCGGTTCGCGAGGCGGTCATCCACGGCGTGCCCGGGATCGCGGTCTCCCATTACATCGGCCGCGACCGGACGATCGACTGGGCCAGGGCCGCGCGATGGACCGCGCCGGTCCTGGCCGACCTGACGGCCAGGCCCTGGACCCCCGGCACGTTCTGGAACGTCAACCTTCCCCATCCGCCGGCCGACGCCCCCGACCCCGAGGTCGTCTTCCGCCCGGTGGACCCCTCGCCGCTGGATCTGCGTTACGAGGTCGAGGGGGAGCGGGCGTCGTACCGCGGCGACTACCACGGCCGGGCCCGCCGCGACGACGCCGACGTCGCCGCCTGCCTCGGCGGTCGGATCGTCGTCAGCCTGGTCCGCCTCTTCGAGTTCGACCCCCCAGGGGGTTGAGGCTGGCCGCGGGGTCGGGCGACGTGGCATAATCGTCGTGACGCCGGCCGGTTTCCAACCGCGCCGCCGGTCTTGATTCGCGCCGTCCGTCGCGATCATTCCGTCTTGATCCGATCGTGGGAGAACGTTCCGATGAGGCGAGGGTTGTCAGGCGTCGGCGGGTTCGCGGCGCTGCTGGTGGTCTGGGGGTGCGGAGACCCGAACGAACTCCAGATCGGCCCGGTGATGCCGCCGGGCGCCGTCGTCCAGCACAAGGTCGACGAGAAGGACGCCGCCCAGGCCATCGGCGAGACCGGGAGGGCGACCACCTCCTCCGGAACGTCCTCCGACGAGACCAAGGAGCCGTTCCCCCCCGCGCCGCCGACGGCCCTCGGCGAGCCCCAGACGCTGGAGGGCGGGATCGTCTACGAGACCTTGAAGGAGGGGACCGGCGAGGAGGTGAAGTCGGGCCGGGTGGCCGTGGTCCACTACGTCGGCACCCTCGCCGACGGCACGGTCTTCGACTCCAGCCGCGAGCGGGGCGCCCCCTCGGAATTCACCCTGGGCTCCGGCGGTCTGATCAAGGGATGGGAATACGGCATCCCCGGCATGAAGGTCGGCGAACTCCGCAAGCTGACCGTCCCCCCGGCGATGGGCTACGGCTCCTCGCCCCACGGCGACATCCCCGCCGACTCCACCCTCACCTTCGAAGTCGAGTTGATCGGCGTCAAGTGACCCGGGACGGCGTCGCCGCGAATCCCGACGACCACGGGCGCGAACAGTCTTCCCCCCTCGCGGGGGAAGACAGACTCCGAAGGAGTCAGATGAGGGGGGAGGCGGGCAAGAAGGCCGTCGGGTGTCCCAGCCGCCCGGGCCGGCTTTCGAATTCCCGATGGCTTCCGTTCACGTCCTCCCCCTCATCCGGCCCTTCGGGCCACCTTCCCCCGCGAGGGGGGAAGGCCGTTATGTTCACCACCCCATAATCCGTGACGGGCGAAAAAAACGCGCGGATCGAACGAGGCGGAACCAGCACCACGAGGCGGATTATGGCAAGCGCGTCGACCACGCCCACCCTCTCGGCGATGAAGTACCGGGTGGTGAACACCCTGGGGGAGGGGGCGGGCAGCACGATCCTCCAGATCGCCGACAAGAACGGCGGCAAGCGGTACGCTCTGAAGACCGTCCGCAAGCACGACCCCGAGGACGAGATCTACATCGACCAGCTCAAGACCGAATACGAGGCCGGCCAGAAGCTCAACCACCCGGCCATCGCCAAGATCCACGACCTCAAGATGAAGAAGTCGTGGTTCCGGACGGTCGGCGCCGACCTGTTGATGGAACTGGTCGACGGCAAGACCCTGGACGAGATCGAGGCCCCGGAGCTGAATCAACTGGTGTTGATGTTCTCCCAGGTCGCCTCGGCGATGGCCCACATGCACCGCCGAGGGGTCTTCCACGGCGACCTGAAGCCGTCGAACATCATGCTGACCAAAAGCGGCCAGGTGAAGCTGATCGACTTCGGCACCGCCTGGGTCCGCGGCGTCGACAAGAACCGGGTGCAGGGGACGCCGCAGTACATCGCGCCGGAGCAGGCGTCGGAGAAGGTCGTCAACGAGCGCACCGACGTCTACAACCTGGGCGCGACGATGTATCGCATGTTCACGGGCCGGTTCGCCCAACCGGGCATCCCCAAGCCCGGCGCCGAGCGCAAGCTGCCGGCGGTCAACCAGATCAACCCCCGCGTCCTCTCCAAGCTCAACAACCTGGTCCTCTCCTGCCTGGCCCTCAACCCCGAGAAGCGCCCCGCCGGCATGTTCGAGATCCGCGAGGCCCTCTCCGTCGTCATCAAGGAGATGGGCCTTGAGGAAGTCGAGCTCAAGGGCGCCGACGAGGACGACTGACCCGCCGCCGATGGGTTCGCTCGTCGTCCCGACGATCGGACCCATCGAACGCAACTTATTGCGTGATTTGATTTTATCATCGATTTCGCCCGGCTTCGCTCGTCAAAGTCGATGATGTTTTCCTTGCCCCTCACGCCCCGTTCGGCGCGCCCGCGCCGAGCGGCGGCCGGACCTCGCGCGTCCGTCGATGCCGGGAACGCCCCGCCGTCGCTGACATGCCCTCGTGTCTCCCCTCGCGAAAACGTCCGAATTATCAAAGAGCCCCCGACGATCGAATGATCCGCGGCCGGGCGCGGGGGATTTCATGATTCCGGGAAAAATTCCGAGACGGCCGCGGCGTTGACGCGACGTGTCCACCCGGATAGATTCGACGGCTGCATGACTCAATCGCGTCGCGAGACCCGGCGCTGGTCGAGCCGGCGTCTTCCGATGGAACGATCCGAAAGCGATGGCGGAACGTATGAAGAAACGGCCCCTCGACGAGTGAATCGCGATCCATCGAGAGTGGGCGAGGACGGCCAGGTGGCTCATCACCGCCGCGGGAATCGTAGGTTCGCTTTGGGTGATCGTCGGAGGGATAGTGAAGCTGGCCGACGACCCCGCCATCGCAGCCTTGAAAATCTTGGTCGCGACCGTCTTTCCGGCTGGCTTTCCATGTTACGTCCTCTATCTTTTAGACAGGCGAATCCGCCGATTCACGACAGACATCGCGGCTCGCCTGAGCCGACTTGAAAAGAAGCTGGATCCCGACAGGACCAGCAGCGAATTGCGGGAGGACGGGTCCGATCCCCCTGGAGGTTCGACATGAGCGGACTGATCCAAGTCACTCTCGGCGGGATCGCGCTTGGAGGCTTCGTGGCCTACGCCATCTGGACCAAGGCTCGGGTGTGGATGCTGCGCCAGGATCTGTTCGCGATCAGGGACCGGCTTTGGGACGAGATGCGCGAGCGCGGCGAACTGGACGCCGACGTTCACAGGTGGTATCGCGACGTCGTCAACGAGATGATCCGTTTCGCCCCCGCGCTCTCGTGGTGGACCCTCCTCGTCGTCCTGCGGCATGAGCGGGAGTTGACCCCCGCCCCCGAGAGCGCGCGTTTCGATCCGGAATCGTATCCCGAGCCGGTCGCGAAAGCGGCTCGGGACGTCGAGCGTTGCGTGCTTCGATATCTTTTCCGGTGGTCACTCCTCGGCTGGTGCATCTACGCCTTCTGGTGGGCGAGAGGTGGGATCGGCGCGTTCCGGCAACGGCTCGCGAGCGTCGTCGAGCGGATTTCCAGGTCCAACGAAGTCGAGAGGATCGGGCGGGCCCTGGCCGGAGCTTGAACGCGCGGGTGAGGACGCCGTGAGGTTCGGACTCAACCTGATCGTCGCCTGCCCTCATTGCGGCGGCCTGGCCCGATTCCAGACCCTGCTTTCGGGCGACACCTTCGGCGCAACTCGCTGGAGCGACGGCAAGATCGACGCCCCGACGCTCCCCATGCCCCCCGCGTTCGTCCGCTGTCGTAAGTGCCGCGACTTCTATTGGGGGGACGAGGCGACGCCGGTCGACCGACCCTCCCGTGGCGATCAGGCCGCGTCCCGGCTCGCCACGGAGCCGGCCGAGGCCGAGTACCTTGAAGTCCTCGACGCCGGCCTGGTCGCCCCCGCGCGGGAGCGCGACGCGCGCGTCCTCGCCTGGTGGCGGGGCAACGACGCCCGCCGCGGGGGCGGCCTCTTGAGGTTGCTGGGCAAGCTCGTCAAGCGCGACGACGACGAGGCCCGCCGCCGCAATTTGGAAGCCCTCGTCATGCTGTTCGACGACGCGGACCCGGACGACCGGCTGATGAAGGCCGAGGCGCTTCGCGAGCTCGGCCGGTTCGACGAGGCCCTCGCCGCGCTGGCCCGCGTCAACGACGAGGACCGCGCGGAGGTCGCCGCGATCCTTCGCCGTGACTGCGAGGCCCGCGATTCGTACCTTCATCGGCTGTGAGCGGAGGCCGCCCGGCCGCGGGTGGAGCGCCGTCGGACGGTCCAAGCCGCGGCGGCCAGAAGCGCGGCGACGGTCCAGGACGGCTCGGGGACGGGCGTAATCTGGAACGAGTCGACCGGGCCGGAGTAGCCGAAGCCGCCGGAGAGTTCGTCGTAAACCCTGCCGTTCATCACGCTGTCGATGGTGACGGAGACGTCGGGGAGGTCGGCGACCGTCAGGCCGTCGGGGAACCGGCCGGAGGCCAGCATCGAGGGATCGACCTTGAACGCGATCGAGAGCCCGCCGTTGAGGCGTCCGCCCGTTTCGGGCGAATTGCTGCGGAAGACCAGTTCCGACCATTTCACGCCGTCGCCCCTCGTGCCCGAGACCAGCGCGCCGAACAACCCGCCGGACTCCGGAGCCACGGCCTTGCCGTCGAACCAGAGTTGCAACCCCGTCCCGTCGGGGGTCGGGTCGCCGGGCCGGAACGTTCCGGACGTGTACGACCGCACGTCTTCCCGCCGTTGATTCACGCGCGACTCCCCGAGCGGGATCGCGTCATCGTAGATCAACGTCCCCGTGAACTCGTCGTTCGGCACGCCGGGGCCGGTCGCGGTCATTTGAAAGATGCGTCCGGTGAAATCGTAACGGACCAACGAGCCCTCCGCCCGGCCCGCGAACAAGGCCGACGCGACGACGACCGCCAGGGGGAGCGAGAGTTTCAATTCGTGACGCATGCGCGGCCTCCATGCCTTTCGATCGATCGTGGGGGAGTTCGCAACGTCCTTCCCCCCTCGCGGGGGAAGGTGGCCCGAGGAACGATGCCGAAATAACTTCCGGGAATCCTTCGCGGCCGAATCGCGTGTCCATGAC
>CALCIB010000017.1 GCA_937907525.1 uncultured Planctomycetales bacterium
CCCTCATCCGGCCCTTCGGGCCACCTTCCCCCGCGAGGGGGGAAGGCCGTTATGTTCACCACCCCCGAAATCCGTGACGGTCAGGATCTTTAGATGTCGACCGGGAACGGGTTGCGCTCGGCGAAGGCGGCCTTCTGGTGCCAGTAGGGGTAGGCGGGCGGCCGGGCGCTGGCGGCATCCAGCCTGGCGACCTGCTCCGCGGTCAGCTTCCAGCCGACGGCCCCGAGGTTGTCGCGCAACTGCTCCTCGTCGCGGGCGCCGATGACGACGGTGGCGACCGTCGGCCGCCGGAGCAGCCAGTTGATGGCGACCTGGGGGACCGTCTTGCCGACCTCGGCGGCCACCTCGTCGATCGCGTCGACGACCTTGTAAAGGTACTCGTCGTCGATCGGCGGCCCGGCGTCCACGGCCGCCTTGACGTTCAGCCGGCTGACCTTCGGCCGCGGCCGGTCGCGACGGATCTTGCCGGTCAGCCGGCCCCAGCCCAGCGGACTCCAGACCACGGCGCCAACGCCCTCCTCAAGCCCCAGCGGCATCAACTCCCATTCGTAGTCGCGGCCGATCAGCGAGTAGTACGTCTGATTGGCGACGTACCGCGGCCAGCCGCGGCGGTCGGCCGTGGCGAGCGCCTTCATCAACTGCCACCCCGAGAAGTTCGAGCAGCCGACGTAGCGGATCTTGCCGTCGCGGACCAACTGGTCGAGCGTCCCCAGCACCTCCTCCTGCGGGGTCATGGCGTCGTAGCCGTGGAGTTGGAACAGGTCGATGTAATCGGTCCCCAACCGCTTAAGCGCCCGCTCGACGGCCTGGATCAAATGATACCGCGACGAGCCGACGTCGTTGGGCCCGGTCCCGCGGCGGAAGGTGGCCTTGGTGGAGATCAAGACCTGGTCGCGACGTCCCTTGATCGCCTCGCCCAGGATCTGCTCGGCGACGGTCTTGGAGTAGACGTCCGCCGAGTCGAACATGGTGACGCCGGCCTCCAGGCAGACGTCGACGAGCCGCCTGGCCTCGGCGACGTCGGTCTCGCCCCACGCCTTGAAGAGTTCCGTGTTGCCGCCGAACGTCCCCGTCCCGAACGACAGTTCCGGCACCATGAACCCCGACGCCCCCAGCCTTCGATGTTCCATCGCGCGTTCACCCCTTCAATTCCAAGCGCCTTGATGTATCGACACGGCGTCTCGAACGACCTCTTCGGAGAGGAATCGTAGGCGACGAGGGGCCGGGAATCAAGACGTCGCGAGAGGGGGCCACGCGGACGCTTCCGGGTCGCGTTCCAGAACGAAATATTCGGCCTCGAAGGCGTTTTCGGCGTCCGCCGGCCAGCGCTCGGAGCGGGTGACGCGCCAGTCGGGAGAGGCGAGGGGGTCGAACGGGAAGAACGTATCGCCCTGGAAGTCGCCATCGACGACGGTCAGATGAATCGCGCGACAGCGGTCGAGGAGGGCCTCGTAGACCTGGGCGCCGCCGACGACCATCACCTCCGGCGCGGCCTCGCGGCGGGCGACGTCCAGAGCCTCGGCGACCGATCGGACCACCGCGACCTCCGCCGGCGCGGCGAAGCCCCCGCGCGACAGGACGATCGTCCGCCGCCCCGGCAGCGGCCGGCCGATCGACTCGTAGGTCTTTCGACCCATCACGATCGGCTTGCCCCAGGTCAGCTTCCGGAAATGCTTCAGGTCGCGCGGCAGCCGCCACGGGATCGATCCGGCCCGGCCGATCAGCCGGTTCCGATCCATCGCCACCACGAACGACACCGCGACACCCCCGCTCACACCGCCACCTCGCCCCGAAGCGCCGGCCACGAGCGATAGCCGACCAGTCGGATTTGCTCGCGCGCCACGTTCCTTAGATCGCCGACGTCGCCGTCGATCGCGACGGTCGGGAGCGGCATCGGCTCGCGCGTCAACTGCTCGTCGACCTGATCGAGATGATTGGTGTAGATGTGGGCGTCACCGAACGTATGAATGAACTCGCCAGGCGCCAGGCCGGTCGCGCGGGCAATCAAGATGGTCAGAAGCGCGTAGCTGGCGATGTTGAACGGGACGCCCAGGAAGAGGTCGGCCGAGCGCTGGTAGAGCTGGCAGGAGAGTTTGCCGGCGGTCACGTTGAACTGGAAAAGCGCGTGGCAGGGGGGCAGGGCCATTTTCTCAACGTCGGCCGGGTTCCACGCCGAGACGATCAATCGACGTCCCACGGACGCCGTCGGGTCGGCGACGGTCGCCTTGATCCCCGCGACCACGTCGGCGATCTGGTCGATCGTTCGGCCGTCGGGCACCGCCCACGACCGCCACTGCTTGCCGTAGACCGGGCCCAGTTCCCCGCGCTCGTCGGCCCACTCGTCCCAGATGGAGACGCCGTGACGGTGAAGGTAGTCGAGGTTCGTCGATCCCTGGAGGAACCAGATCAACTCGTGGACGATCGCGCCGAAGGCGGTCTTCTTGGTCGTGACCAGCGGAAACCCCGCCGACAGGTCGAACCGGATCTGCCGGCCGAAGACGCTCAGGGCGTCGATCTTCGCTCCGGTGGAGCGCAGGACCGCCCGCGTCGGCTTGCGCGCGCCGTTCTCGCGGACGTCCCTTAATAAGTCGAGATATTGACGCATGCGATAATTTACGGGGTTGACTTCGCCGGCGCCGATTCGGCCGGCGCGTTCTTGACGAGGGCGGTGATGCAGATCACGCGCTCGGCGTAGCCGCGCTTCGACGACTTGCCGCCGAAAGCCCGGCCGAGGCCGCCGGCCTTTTCACCGGGCTTCGGCTTCCGGTCGATCGCCGCGTGGGAGTCCGGCCCCATGCTGAACACCAGCGCGCCGTTGGACGGGACCAGCCAATCGCCCTCGATCCGACGCGAGGCGACCTCGGGGACCTGGATCGTCGCATTCAGCGCTGCGCGATGGGGGGCGTCGGACTTGAGCTTGGCGAGGAACGACGCCCGGACCACCTCGGGGTCATCAGGCTCGGGGCCGACGCTCTCCTTGTAGGTGGTCGTCATCATCCCCAACACCGTGTTGGACTGGACGGCGACGTGGGCGTACAGCGCGGGGCCCTTCAACCGGGTCTCGGTCAACACGACGCGGACGCCGTCGTGGACCTCGGCCGTCTCGGGCTGGAAGGCGAGGTTCGTCCCCTCGCCCGGCGGGCCGTCGGAGATGCGTTTGAGCTGGGCGACGTAATGCACCGTCTCCTCGTTGGTCATCCGAACCGGCTCGCCCAGCGGGGCGGTCATCTTGGGGGCCTGAACGATCGCCGACCGCGGATCGGCCTGACAGACCTCCAGGAGCCGGCGCAGTCCGTCCTCGCCGACGGCCCAGGCGGCGACGGCCTCCTCGCGGGCGACCGGGTTGAGCCAGGGCTGCATCGTTCCGCGCCAGTCGGGCGAGGCCATCGAAAGCTCGCGGATCTCGAAGACGACCTCCGGCGGGACCGGCCTGGCGACGGTCTTGACCGCCAGCGTCGCCGCGGCGGACTCCGCCAGTTCGCTCGGCGGCTCCTGGGCGAACCCCACCCCCGCGGCCACGACCAACGCTAAAGTCAGCGGCATGCCTTCGCCCTCCCCTGGCGGCCCCACGTCCCGGCGCGCGGTCCCTCCGCGCCGGTCGGGATCGTGCCGCGGCCGGTCGAATCCGTCAAGGTCGCGATCCCGCGGCCGTTCACTGCGACCACGACGTCGGCGTCCGATCCCATCGGTGTTTGCGAAGTTCGCTCATGAGTTCGGCGGCCAGCGGCCGGCCGTCGCTGGCGGCGACGTTGGCCTCGACGTGCGCGACCGTCCGCATGCCGGGGATGATCGTGGCGACGGTCGGCTCCTGGAGGATGAACCGAAGCGCCAGCTCCGGCATGGTCATGCCGGCGGGGACGACCGGCCGCAGGGCCTCGGCGCGGTCGACGCTCTTGGAGAGGTTCTCGGGGACGAAGTAGGTGTTCCGCCAGTCGCCGTCGGGCCAGCGGGATTGCTTCGTCAAGGTCCCGGTGAGCGTCCCCTCGTCGAACGGGACGCGGGCGATGACGGCGACGTTCAACTCGCGGCAGAGGGGAAAGAGTTCGTCCTCCGGGGACTGGTCGAAGACGTTATAGATGACCTGCACGGCGTCGATCGCGCCGGTCTTCAAGGTCCGAAGGACGTTCGACGGCTCCCAGCGGTTGACGCTGACGCCGAAGGCCCGCACCAGGCCCTCGCGCTTCAGGTCGTCGACGACGCGCCGCCAGCGGTCGTCGTCGGCCCAGGCGTCCTCCCAGACGTGGAACTGCTGAAGGTCGATCGTGTCGACCCCAAGGTTCTCCAGCGACTTCTCGGTGTATTCGCGGATGTATTCCGGTGGGAAGCAGTCGTCGAGCGCCGCCCCCCGGCGCGAGGGCCACTGGCGGTTTTTGGGCGGGATCTTGGTCGCGGCGTACAGTCGCTTGCCGGGGTGGCGCTTCAGAAGGGCGCCGAGGATTCGCTCGCTCCGGCCGTCGCCGTAAGCCCAGGCGGTGTCGAGGAAGTCGCAGCCGAGTTCCACGGCGCGATCGAGCGCGGCGGTCGTGGCGGCGTCGTCGTTGCCGGTCCAGCCGGCCAGTCCCCACATGCCGCAGCCGATCTCGCCGACCCTCCAGCCCAGCCGTCCGAATTCGCGGTTTCGCATCGTCCCGGTCCTCCGTTTGGTCCCACCATTCTAACGCCCGCGCCCCGGTCGATCCGAAGAAACCCGGAGATCCGCGGCCGGGGCCTGTCAGCCGCGGCCGCCGTCGAGTATCCTTCAAGAGACCGACGTTCTCCACATCGTCAGTTCGCCACGGGACATCGGATCATGGTCGATGACGCGCCCGACGACTACGAGGTGATCGGCGCCGACGACTCGGACGGCGAGCCGACCCCGCCCCCGACGCCCCCCGCGCGTCCCACGCTCCCGGGGGCGCCCGGCCGCCCCCTGCCCCGGATGTGGAAGTCCGGCGACGACGCCGACCCGACGCCCCCCCGCGCGCCCGGCCCCGCGCCCGAGCCGACCAAGAAGCCCGAGCCCCCCGCCCCGCCGCGAGGGCGATCGTCCCGCGACTCGGCCGACGCCGGCTGGACCCGCAAGGCCGGCGTGAAGCCCAAACCGAGCGCCGACGAGGAAAAGAAGATCCTCGTCGAGGACACGCCCGTCCTGGACACCTACGAGGCCCGCCAGCGCGTCCGGCTGGGGACCGGCGCGCTGCTCGTCTTCGTGATCGGCCTGGGCTGCTACATCTTCTACAGCGCGTTCCTCTACGACCCGTTCCCGATGGGCCCGCTCCCCGACGCCGACGAGGAACTCGCCGTCGAGGCCCCGCCGCCGCCTCGGGCCGACGTCGAGGGCGAGGCCCGCGCCATGCTCGCCCGCGCCCGCGACGTCGCGACCAACGGCCAGCGCGACCAGGCCGTCGCGCTGCTGTCGCAACTCGCCAAAAGCTACCGGAACACCCGCGCCGCCGCCGAGGCGAACCAGGCGCTCGAACGCGCCTCGCGCGGCTTCCCGCCGTTCTCGAAAGCCGCGACCCTCGCCGCGACCGCCCCACCCGCCCCCCAACCGGCCCCGGCGCCGACCCGACCCGCCGCGACGGCCCCGCCCGTCCCTCAACCGACTCCGACGCCGACGCCGACGTCGACTCCGACGCCGGACCTGGCCGCCGCCGCGACGCCGGCGCCCACTCCTCCGACCCGACCCGCCGCGGCCGTCGAGCCCGTCACTCCCGCCGCGCCGGTTCGTCGGCTGCCGTCCGGGTTCACGGCGGCCGACGACGCCGTCGACGACCCGTCGGGCTGGCCGTCGGCGATCGTCGGCGACCGCGACGACGCCACGATGGTCCTGGTCCCCGGCGGCGTCTTCCCCATGGGCGACGACCGCGACCCCGCCGCCTCGCCGTCGCACAAGGTCCGGCTCTCCACCTTCTACATCGACCGCCACGAGGTCACCGTCGGCCAGTTCAAGACGTTCCTCGAAGACAGCCGATACCGCGGCAAGTCGACGTCCTCCTGGCCCCAACTCTCCGGCAAGCCCCCCGCGCCCGACGACCACCCGATCGTCATGGTCACCCACGCCGACGCCCTCGCCTACGCCGACTGGGCCCGCAAGACCCTGCCGACCGAGGCCCAGTGGGAGGCCGCCGCCCGCTCCGCCGACGGCCGCGTCCACCCCTGGGGCGACGACCCGCCCCAGTACGCCGGGAAACGCCAACTCCGCCAGATCGACGCCGTCATGGCCTTCCCCGAGGACCGGTCCCCCTTCGGCGCGTTCGACCTCGCCGGCAACGCCCTGGAATGGACGGCCGACGCCTGGGACCGCGACTACTACCGCGCCCTGGCCGCGGGGACCTTCGACGACCCGACCGGGCCCCAGGTCCGGGGACGATTCGACGCGGTCGTCCGGGGAGGCAAGGGGAACGGCGCGGGCCGCGAGCCGATCGACCCCGGCAAGCGCCTGACCTACGTCGGCTTCCGCTGCGCCCTTCCGGTGGAACGCCCCGAGACCCCCGTCGCCGCGCCGACCGCCCCGCCGCCGACCTCGCCGACCCCCGCCGCGCCCCCGACGTCCGCCCCCCCGGTCGTGCCGTTCTGAAAACGATCGAACGCCGCGGATTTCCCGGGAGCCGCCGCTTGCATCCCCTCTCGCCGCTCGGTTACGTTCATCGAGCGGCGGGTCCATGTTCGTCCCTCACCGACTGCCGGGAGGCCTCGCGATGAAGTTCGTCCTGTTTCGCGACGCGAAGACGGAATACCGCTGGCGGATGGTCGCCGCCAACGGCAACGTCGTGGCCACCAGCGGCGAGGGGTACAAGAACAAGAAGGACTGCCTCTCCACCCTGGAATCGATCCGGAAGGCCGCGGCCGACGCCCCGGTTTCCGAGGAAGAGCCCTGAAACCCCGACGGCCGACGCCGGCCGGTCATCGGGCCGAGGGGTGAATGACCGGCTCGTAGCCGGCACGGATCGCCGCGACGGTCGACGGCGGCGTCAACAGCGCCGCCCGCCCCCCGCGCGGTCGCGGCGTCCGCTTCCCGTAGCCGCCGGGAGTCCAGGCGAGCAGGAAGCCGCCCAGGACCAGCCGCGGGACGTCGTCCTGGAGGATGAAGGCGCCGTCGGGAAGATCGTCGAGCCCGGCTTCGTGAGTCCGCTTCGAGCGGTTCGGCCCCACGCGCTCGGCGTGCAGGACCGCGTCGACGGCGTCGGCTCGGGACGGTCCCTCGATCGCGTGGGGCCAGGCTTCCAAAAACGCCTGGAACCGGGCGCGGCGGCACTCGAAGCAAGGACGGTGGCCGGCGGCCAGGGCGGTCGCCTCGTCGAGGAAGAACAACTCGGTGTAGCGGTCGGGAGTCATGATCGCGCGGCGACGCCCGCGGAACTCCAGCTCGCAAACGATCCAGCGGCGAACCCGCCACGGGCGTTTGATCCGACCCTCGGAATCATGCAGCACGCCGCGGTTGCCGAGGAACGTCCCCCGATCCGCCACGGCGACGATCGCGCCCGCGGGCGTCACGCGGTTCGTCCGAGGCATGGAATCGGCCCTCCGGCTGTCGCGAATCGTCACGATTCCCCGACTCTACGAATAGCGCCGATAAAATCAACCGCCGGCCGGCCTCCACCGGCCGTCGCGGCTTTTTCATAGATCGTCACGCTGGGTCCCGCCCTGAAAACACGCCGTCGGGCCGGGAATCGGGGCTGGCTCCGAGCCGTCCCCGGCGCCCATGCCCGTTTCCCGACCCGCGGCCCACGCGCGCCGACGCCCCCGAAAAACAGGTTGGAAGTCGACCGCGGGCGTCGCGATAGGCGCCGGTCTGCTCGCCGCGCGGCGCGAGGCCCCGGAACGCCCGCCAGGCGATCGATCGGGCCACCGCGGCGCGACACGAACGATCGGGATCGGCGACCCGCGGAAGGAACGGACGGAGGGGCGCGATCGGGGCGTGGACGCGATGCTTGAACCGCGTCCTCCCGGTCTCGAGGGCCTCGCGGACCATGCTCGGCGTCGAGAAGCCCGTGGAGGGGGGGCGGATCGGACTCGCCGAGGGATCCCGCTTCCGCCGGCCGGCGGCGGGTCGGGGTTGACGGCTGAGGACGGTCGATTAGATTCCGAAGCGGGCCCCGGCGACGGATCGGGGATCGTCGCGTACCCAGCGAAAGCGTCCCGGCCGTGTCGAGCGAACCGTCCCCGGAGCCGCCAGAGCGACCGAAGGCCGTCCACCGCCCCGTCTTGCTCGACGAGGTGGTCCGGTGGCTCGCGCCCCGAGAGGGGGCGATCCTCGTCGACGGCACCGTCGGCGCCGGCGGCCACGCCGCGGCGCTGGCGCGTCTGGTCGGCCCCTCCGGACGGGTGATCGGCTTCGACCGCGACCCGAACATGCTGGAACTGGCCCGGGCCGCCACCGAAGGGCTCCCGGTCGTCCTCGTCCACGCCCCCTACAGCGCGATGCGGGACGGCCTGGAGTCGCAAGGGATCGAGCCGGGGACGGCCGCGGGGGTGGTGCTGGATCTAGGGCTTTCCTCGGACCAGCTCGCGTGGCGGGACCGAGGGTTCAGCTTCGCGACCGACGGGCCGCTCGACATGCGGTTCGATCCGACGTCCGACCTGCCGACCGCCGCCGAACTGATCGCCCGAATGCCCGAGAAGGACCTGGCCGACGCCATTTACCAGTACGGGGAGGAACGGTTCAGCCGCCGAATCGCCCGGCGGATCGTCGAGACGAGGAGGTCCGAGCCGATCGCGACCACCGCCGCGCTGGCCGACCTGGTCCGCCGCTGCTTCCCCCCAAGGGCTCGGCGCGGCCCGATCGACCCGGCGACCCGCGTCTTCCAGGCGCTCCGGATCCTGGTCAACGACGAGCTGGGCCACCTCGACGCGATCCTCGCCGAGCTTCCCGAAATCCTCGCTCCCGGAGGCCGCGCGGCGATCATCAGCTTCCACTCGCTGGAGGACCGCCGCGTGAAACGGGCCTTCCGCGACGACGACCGCTGGACCGCCCTGACCAAGAAACCCGTGACCGCGACGGCCGAGGAAACGGCCGTCAACCCCCGCGCCCGAAGCGCCAAACTAAGGGTGGCACAGCGATGGACGAACCAGGAACGACCCGTCCCGACCCCGACGAGCCCCGGGTACTGACTCCCGACGCCGTGTACGTTCCCGAGGTCGACGAGGAAATCGAGGCCGCGGGGGCGGAAGCGGAACTTGTCGCGGCGACGTCCGCGGACCCGCCGAGCGACCCGGGCGCGACGGCCGACGGCGAGTCGGACGAGCCCAGGCGCGCGCTCCCCGGTCGCGTTCTGGAGATCGTTCGCGCCTCGACGTCGGTCCTCGGGAAAGCCGCGACGCGCGTCGCGGCGCTGGCGCGCGCGTATCCGCGGGCGGCGGTGGCCGTCGGGCTGTCGGTCCTGGTGCTCAGCGGGGTGCTGTCCATGAAGCGGGGCCGGGCGCCGATCGCCGAGATCCCCGCCCCCGGACGAACGCCGGTCGCCCGGGTCGATGACGACGAAGTGGAGAAGCCGCGGGAACAGACCGACGAGCCGGGGGAACAGGTCGACGCCCCCGCCCCGGTCGATCCCGACGAGGCGGAGAAGCTCGCCGAGACGGTCCCCGAGCCGACGCCCCCCGCGATCCCCGAGCCCGCGTCGGCCGCGCTTGACGACGTCAAGCAGGCCGCGGCCGACCTTGCGGCGGCGCCGGAACTTCCGCCCGAGGTCGATCTGGCGGCCGAGGCGGCGCCCGAGCCGACGCCCGCGGCCGAGCCGTCGGCCCCCGACCCCTCTCCGATCGGGGCGCTTCTGGCCTTCAACGACCTCAAGCCCGACCACGACGAGGCTCCGGCCCCGGCGCCCGCGGCCGAGGAACCCAAGAAAGACGTCGCGCCGGACTCCGCGCCGGAACCGGCGCCGGCCGCCGAACCGCCGCCGGAAGTCGCGCCCGCGTCGCTCGACCCTCCCGACCCGGCCCCCGCCACCGCCCCCGAGAAGGACGCCGCGGCGACGCCCGCGCCGGCCGCCGAACTCCCGCCGGAGGTCGCGCCCGCGCCACTCGACCCTCCCGCCTCGGCCCCCGCCGCCGCCCCCGAGAAGGACGCCGCGCCGACCCCGGCGCCGGCCGCCGAACTCCCGCCGGAGGTCGCGCCCGCGCCGCTCGACCCTCCCGATCCGGCTCCCGCCGTCGAGACCCCCGAGAAAGACGACGCGCCGATCCCGGCGCCGGCCCCCGCCGCCGAACCACTTCCCGAGGCCGCGCCGGCGCCCGCCGCCGAGCTTCCCCCCGTCGCCGCGCCGACCGCCGGGCTCGCTCCCGCGACGGGCGAGGGCGCCGGCCTCGACCTGGGAGCCCCGGCGCCGGCGGCTCGGCCGACGCCGCCGTCCCCGCCCTCGACGGCCGAATCGCCACCGATTCGCGAGGCGCCCGCGCCCGCCAAAACCGAAGGCGGCGACGCCGAGCCCGATGACGGAGACGACTGGCTCCCGATCACGCACGTCGCCGGCTCGCTCAACCTCGACCCGAAAGACATGGGCTTGATCGAGGGCGATCTCGACGCCCGCTCCAGCCGCGGCAAGGAGTTCGTCGCCGATTTGACGACGCCCACGGCCCCCATCCGCGCCGTCGGAGCCGCGGGAGCCGGGGCCGCCGTCGCCGCGGCCGCGGCCGCGGCCTCTCGATCCGCGGAGCCGGATCGCCGCGACGACGGCAAGATGGAGACGATCCTGCACAAGGTGCGGCCGGGCGAGAACTTCTGGACCATCTCCCGGACCCACTACGCCTCCGGCCGCTATTACAAGGCCCTGGGCAAGGCGAACTCCGACCAGTTCCAGCGGCTCCAGGACCTTTACGTCGGCGCGGTCATCCGGATCCCGCCCCCGGAAGACCTCGACCCGACGCTCGTCGACCCGCCCGGCGGCAAGTCCGCCCGCGACCGCGACCCCGACGCGGTCGACCAACCGCGCGTCCAAACCGCCGCCGACGCCCCCGGGCTCAGGCGCTCGCGACGGTCCCCCGACGCCCTGGACCTCCCGGCGTCCGATCCCGAGGCCGAGCAGGCGTCCGACCGCGACCGCCGCCGCCGCGCGCCCCGCGACGACTTCGCCGAACCCGCCCCGAGACGGGCCGCGCCCGCGCATCGAGTCCGAGTCGGCCAGACCCTCCGCTCCATCGCTCGCGACCGCCTCGGCGACTCCCACCGCGCCCGCGAGATCCTCGACCTCAACCGCGACGTCGTCCCCGACCCGGCCCACCTGGAGCCGGGAATCGTCCTCAACCTCCCCGACGACGCCGAGTAACGGCCCGTCGCCCTCGTGAAAGTGGGTCTTCTTGAAATGGTGATCATCCCTTCTCCCCTTGTGGGAGAAGGGATTACGCATGCTCGCTCGTGACGATTCCCAATAACGAGGGGCCACGCGCTTCTCGGCCGCGCTCAGCGCGCGAAGGCCGCCCGGTAGTGACCCAGAAGCGCGGCGACGGCGTCGTCGGCCGCCTTCGCGGTCGCGTCGCCGCCGATGTTGGTGGCCGCCAGGACGCCGAAATCGCGGGCCGGCGCCAGCCAGACGTTCACATACCACGTCGTGTTGCTTCCAGCATGGTTGAGCGCCTTCCCTCCAGCCCAGGAGCGGTCGAAGACGAGCCAGCCTCCGGCGTAATCCGTCCCCGGCGGGGGCGTGTGCAGGTCGCGGTACGTCGAGGGCTGAAGCAGCTTCGCCCCCGGCCGCTCGCCGCGAAGGTGCGCGACGCCGAACTTCGCCCAGTCCAGGATCGAGCAATGCACGGTCCCCGCCGGACCCATCACCGGCGGGTTGTCGACGACGATCGGCCGCGCCCGGCCGCGCGACCACTGGTGGCCGTAAGGCTGGCCGCCGCGCGTCGAGCCGTCCGCGCCCGGCGGGCCGAAGCCGGCTGAGTACATGTTCAAGGGCTCGAAGATCCGGGCCCGGATCAGGTCCTCCCACGCCGCGCCCGTCACCCGCTCGGCCATCAGACCGACCAGGACGTACCCGGCGTTGGAGTAGGCGTACTTCCGCCCCGGCAACGACCGCGGCGCGACCCGGCAAAGCTCCGCCAGCGCCGCGTACCGCTTCTCGGTCGGGGTCCGGCCGGGAAGGTCCCACCAGTCGGCGTCGTGCGGCAGGCCGGCGCGATGAGTCAGCAGCTGGGACAGGGTGACGTCGCGAAAGTCCGGGTGCATGCGATCGGCGTGATCGGGGAAGACCTCGGCCAGCGTGGTCGTCGCCGACAGCAGGCCCTCCTCGTACAGCGTCCCGACCAGGGTCGCCGTCATCGCCTTGGTGCATGACCCTATGTGGACTTGATCGGTCGGCCGGAACGGATCGTCCTCGCCGGCCTTGCGGACGCCGACCGCGGCGATCGAAACCACCGCCGACCCCTTGACGATCGCGCCGACCAAGCCAGGCAGCTTGTGTTTCGCCCGGACCTCCTCCAGGAGCGTCGCCGCGCGGGGGTCTTCCGGGAGGTTGGTCTCCCACGGCTCCAGCACCGGCCGAAGCGCCGCGCGGTTCGGGTCGGGAAGGACCGGGCGGCGAACCGTCCGCCGAGTCGTCGAACCGTCCGCGGCCGGCGGCGTCTGGGCCCCGGCCAATCCCCCAAAGGTCGCGGCCCCCGCGCCCAGGACCGTCCGCATCCAGTCTCGCCGATGGGTCATGACGTCTCCTCCCGGTCGACCCGATCCTGATCGATCGCATCGGCGGCATCCACGCCGAAGCCCTCCAGCCTAAGCCATGGATCCGGCGTGTGCAACCGGCCCCGAGGCGGATTCCACACGTTCGGACGGGATGGCGCGGGTTCGCGCGGTCGCGAGGCGCGACGGCGCCGGCGGCGCGGATCGCGCCGGCGGAATCTTCCGAGTCGACCGGGGGGACTCGCGGCGCCGGCGCGTCTACAATGGGCGGCTCGCGGCGGCCCGCCCCGCGCCGCCGCGCCCCCCAGCGACGACTTCGACCGGAGACGACGGATGAGGACGACCGCCCGCCTCGGCCTTTGCCTGGGCCTGCTCGCCACGCTCGCGACGGCCCGCGCGAACGCGCAGGACCTGCAACGGCTCAAGTTCAACAACCCCGGACTGGTCGTCGACCTCGGCGTCGGCCTGTGGGCCTGGCCGTTGCCCATGGACTTCGACGGCGACGGCGACCTCGACCTGGTCGTCAACTGCCCGGACAAACCCTACAACGGCGTCTACTTCTTCGAGAACGCCTCGGGCCCCACCTCCGCGAACAAGCTCCCCGTCTTCAAGCCCGGACGTCGCATCAGCAAGGGCTTGCAAAACGTCCAGGCGAGCTACGTGGACGGCCGCCCGCGCGTCCTCTCGCCGGGGACGGAGCATCCCGACTTCCTCGCCACCGGGTTGGAAAAAGGAGTGAAGCTCGACCTCCCCGCCAACGTCCATCCCAACAAGGTCCGCGGCAACTTCTGGCGGTACGTCGACCACGACGGCGACGGCAAACTCGACGTCGTCGTCGGCGCCGACGACTGGACCGATTACGGCTGGGACAATGCTTATGACCCGTCCGGCAAGTGGACCAACGGCCCGCTCCGCGGCTTCGTCTACGTCGCGCGCAACGTCGGCTCCAACGAGAAGCCGAAGTACGATACGCCGACCCGCGTGACGGTGGAGGGCGAGCCCCTGGAGGTGTTCGGCTGGCCCTCGCCCAACTTCGCCGATTTCGACGGTGACGGCGATTTGGACCTGCTCTGCGGCGAGTTCCTCGACGGCTTCACCTACTTCGAGAACGTCGGCTCCCGGACCAAACCCGAGTACGCCCCCGGCCGCCGCCTCACGAACGAGGACGGATCGAAGCTGACGATGGATCTCCAGATGATCACCCCCACGGCGATCGACTGGGACGGCGACGGCGACCTCGACCTGATCGTCGGCGACGAGGACGGCCGCGTCGCCCTGATCGAGAACACCGGCCGCCTCGACGCCGAGCGGACCCCGCGCTTCCTCCCACCCGTCTACTTCCAGCAGGAAGCCGACGACGTGAAGTTCGGCGCCCTCGCCACCCCGGTCGGCTTCGACTGGGACGGCGACGGCGACGACGACGTCATCACCGGCTGCACCGCGGGCTACATCGGCTTCATCGAGAACCTGAGCGGCCCCGGCGTCGCCCGGCCGAAGTGGGCCGCTCCCAAACGCCTGGAGGCCGATGGGAAGACGATCCGAATCATGGCCGGCCCCAACGGCAGCATCCAGGGCCCCTGCGAGGCCAAGTGGGGCTACACCACGCTCAGCGTCGCCGACTGGAACGGCGACGGCCTCCCCGACCTGATCGTCAACACCATCCTCGGCCGCGTCCACTGGTACGAGAACGTCGGGACGCGAACCGAGCCGAAGCTCGCCGCGGCCAGGCCGATCGAGGTCGCGTGGACCGCGGAACACCCGCAACCCCACCTCGCCTGGGGCTGGCTGCGACCCGAGGGCGACGCGCTCTTGACCCAGTGGCGGACGACGCCGGTCGCGGTCGACTGGGACCGCGACGGCCTCGTCGACCTCGTCATGCTCGACCAGGAAGGCTATCTCGCCTTTTTCCAACGCGCCCGGCGCGGCGACGAACTGGTCTTGCTCCCCCCCCGCCGCGCGTTCCTGAACGAGGAGGAGGAGCCGCTCCGACTCAACGCCAAGGCTGCGGGAGGCAGCGGCCGTCGCAAGCTCTGCGTCGTCGACTGGGACCGCGACGGCAAGCGAGACCTCCTGCTCAACGCGGCCAACGCGCTTTTTTACAAACAAGAAGGCGCGCGCGAATCCGGCTGGACGTTCCGGAACGTCGGCCTGATCACCGACCGGAACATCGAGGGTCACGACGTCAGCCCGACCGTCGTCGACTTCGACGGCGACGGCGTCCCCGACTTCCTCGGCGGCGCGGAGGACGGCCGGTTCTACCTCCTGCGCAACCCCGCCTCCGGCGGCCGGGCGGCGACGCCGTCGGTCGACGACGACCCGGAGCGCGACGTCCGCGAGTTGCTGACCAAGCAGGTGGAGGCGTGGAACGCCGGCGATCTCGACGGCTTCCTGACGACCTACTGGAACTCCCCGGACCTGGTCTTCCAGTCCGGCGGCGAGCGCCGCAAGGGCTTCGCCGCGACCCGCGAGCGTTACCGCGAACGCTACCGGGCCGACGGCCGCGCGATGGGCAAGCTGACGTTCTCCGAACTAGAGGTGGAGACCCTGGGCCCCGACTCGGCCTTGGCGCGGGCCTCCTGGCGGCTCGCCCTCCCCGACGGCGGCGAGCCCCGCGGCCTGTTCACCGTGATCGTCCGCCGCTTCCCCGAGGGCTGGCGGATCGTCCACGACCACGCCTCCATCGCCGAGCCGGCGAAGACGCCTTGAGGCCGCCGACTCCCGAAAATCGGCCTGAACCGTGAAAATCGTTGACTTGCCGGACGAGCGGGATACATTGATCCTCGTTCAACTCCCGTTCCGCCGCGGGCGGTGGGGCCCCTAGCGACCCTGGATCAACGGCCTTTCATGACGTCGACGCGCGCGTCACGCTCGATCGTCCGAATCGCGCCCCTGCTGGCGTGGCTGGTCGTCCTCGCGACCGCGACGCCGCGGGCCCTGGCCGCCGGCTGCGCCCACCCCGGCCTGGAAACCGCCTCGACGCGGGGCGCGGCCTCGCTCCGGATCCTGAACGTCGCCGACGAGCCCGGATCGAGCTGGGAGCTTCCCGGCAAGCCCTGCGACGGTCCCTTGTGCCGTTCCAAGGCCCCCGACGCCGGAGCGTCGGCCACCTCCGCCGCCGCGGTCGACCATTCGCCGGCCGCGGACCTCGCCTCGGCGTTCCCGCCGCCGCCATCGTCGCGCGCGATCGCCCGCTTCGAGCCCCCCGTCCGCCCCATCCGCGGCGTCGACGCCCTCGAACGCCCTCCCCGCGCCGGCTGACGCGCTCCGACGCGCTTCTTTACGCGGCGTACAGTCGAAAGCCCGACGAACGGGCGAGGGCGCGCATCCCTTCTCCCCTTGAGGGAGAAGGTGGCCGAAGGCCGGATGAGGGGTGATTCCACGGCCCTCGGTCGCGCCACCCCTCATCCGCCCCTTCGGGGCACCTTCTCCCTCAAGGGGAGAAGGGACGTCCGCGCCCATGCTTTTTCATCATTCCGACGTCGCCCCGCGCGCCGTCGTCGTCCGCCTCATTCCATCGCTTGATTCCTGATTCCAAGGAGTTCTCATGATCCACGCGCATCGTCGCGGCCGGGGCTTCACGCTCATCGAGCTTCTGGTCGTAATCGCCATCATCGCCGTGTTGATCGCGCTTTTGTTGCCGGCCGTGCAGGCGGCCCGAGAGGCCGCCCGCCGCGCCCAATGCGTCAACAACCTCAAGCAGATCGGCCTGGCCTGCCATAACTATCACGAGGCCATCGGCGCGCTTCCCGGCGCGAACATGGTCTTCAACTCCACCGGCTTTTCGGCCCTGAGCATGATGCTTCCCCAGATGGAACAGCGCGCGGCGTTCGACGCCATCAACTTCTCGCTGGCGTTCGGCGATCCGGCCAACTCCACCTCGCGAAACGCCACCGTCGCCGGGTTCGTCTGCCCGTCGGACGCCAGCCCGCCGCAACCGGCGCTCGGGGGACGGACGAACTACATGGCGGACATGGGAAGCGGCATCGTCTGGCAGGAGGCCGTCGGCGGCAACGCCGGACTGCCGGAGCCCAACGGGTTGTTTCATGGGAACACGAGCAAGCGGTTCGCCGCGGTCACGGACGGCCTTTCCAACACCGGCATGTTCTCCGAACGGCTCCTGGCCGACGGCAACAACGCCGTGGTCAGCCCCGTGGCCGACGTCTTCTTCTCGCCGCTGGGCCCCGTGACCGTCGACGAGGCGTTCGGGATGTGCCGGGCGATCGACGTCACCAACCTGGCGAACCAGTTCCCGCTGTTCATGGGCGCGCCGTGGCTGACCGGACAGCACATCTTCCAACACATCAACCCGCCCAACGGCCGGTCGTGCGGGTTCTTCGTCGCCAACCGCGCGGTCATGCCCCCCAGCTCCATGCACCCCGGCGGCGTCAACCTGCTTCTGGCCGACGGCTCCGTCCGGTTCGTCAAGGACGCGGTCGCCCTGGCCCCTGGCGAGCCCTCGGCACCATCGCCGGCGGCGAGGTCGTCAGCGCCGACTCCTACTGAACCAGGCCGATCCGGAGACCGACCCCATGACCGACCGATCCCGATTCCAGAGCAACGCCCCCCGGTTGCTGCTCGCCGCCCTGGCCGCCGCCGTTTGCGGCTGCTCCTCGGGCGCGGGCCACTCCGTCGACCCCGACGCCGCGCGGGTCGCGCTTAAGACCACTCTCGACGCCTGGAAGGAGGGCAAGACGCCCGAATCGCTCCAGGCCGGCTCGCCCGCGATCGTCGCCCAGGACATGGAATGGTCCGCCGGCGCGAAGCTGCTGGACTACGCCGTCGTGACCGACAAGCCGGCCGACGCCAACCTCGACGCGCGGGTGACGCTCAAGGTGTCCGCCAAGGGGAAGACGCGCACCCGCGACGCCCGCTACCTCGTCACCACCAGCCCGTCCGTCACCGTCTTCCGCGACATGATGAATTGAACATCGACCGGGATTCACAAACCAAGGGAATCACGCCATGATCCACCATAAATGGCTTCTCGGCGCGGCGGGTCTCGCCGCGGCGCTCCTGACGACCCGCGCCCCCGCCCGCGCCGAGGAACCGGCCCGGCCGCTGGCCCAGGCCGCCGACGAGCACAGCCCGCCGCTGGGCGAGGTCCAGCCCGGCCGCCCCGAGTGGCTCCAGATGTACGAGGCGATCCTCCACGACGAGCCGATGGGGCCTTCCAACGGCTGGTTCAAGACGTCGAGGACCCAGACCCGTTACGGCTGGGACGCCGTCCACGCCCGGTACGACCGCGACGACGACGGCGCGATCGTCCGCGACGAGTACCCCGGCGACGACGAGGCGTTCGACCGCCTCGACCAGGACGACGACGACCGCCTGACCGCCGCCGACTTCGACTTCTCCAGGGCGTACTCCGGCTCGCCCGGCTCGTTCCTCTTCTCCCGCCTCGACCGGAACGGCGACGGCAAGGTTGTCAAGGAGGAGATCGAGCGGTTCTTCCAAAAGGCCGACTCCAACTCCGCCGGCTTCCTCTCTCGGCTGGACCTGGAGCGCGCCTTGCCCGCCCCCTCCGGCGCGATGGCGCCCGGCGACCGTCCGACCAAGGCGCAACTCCTGAAGGGTCTTTTCAGCCAGGAGATCGGCTCGCTGCAAAGCGGCCCGGACCTCGACGAGAAGGTGCCCGACTTCACCCTCAAGACGGCCGACGGCCGCGAGGAAATCACGCTCTCCAAGCTCGTCGGCCCCAGGCCGGTGGTCCTGATCTTCGGCAACTTCACCTGCGGACCATACCGGAGCATGGCCGGGAACTTCGCCAAGCTCCACCGCCGTTACGGCGACCGCGCCACGTTCGTGATGGTCTACGTCCGCGAGGCCCACCCCACCGACGGCTGGCGGATGAAGTCCAACGACGCCGTGGGCGTCTCCCAGGCCCAGCCGACCTCCTACGAACAGCGCGCGGAGGTCGCCGGCCATTGCGGCAAGGTCCTGGAACTCGGCTTCCCGATGCTGGTGGACGACGTGGACGACGCCGTCGGCGCCCGCTACAGCGGCATGCCCGGCCGTTTCTACTTGATCGACAAGGTCGGGACGATCGCCTTCAAGAACGCCCGCGGCCCCTTCGGCTTCAAGCCCGCCGAACTGGAGCAGTCGCTCATCCTCCTGCTCCAGGACGACGCGACGCCCGATCATCACGCGAGCGCGCGTTGAAACGATCGCGAACCCCGGCGCGGCTCACACTTCAAGGCCCACGGCCCGCATCAGGGCCAGGGCGTTGGAGTGGGTGACGACGCCGGGGCGCATCCGGTAGTCGAAGCGCATCTCGCCGTCCTCGAAGCGGTCCTCGAAATGGACGTTGCGGGTCTGGGGGCCCAGGCCGGCGACGATGTCGGCGAGGGCCAGGTCGTGGGTGGTCAAGAGGCCGATCGCGCCGCGGTCCAACAGGCCGCGGACGACGGCCTCCGCGCCGACGCGGCGGTCGTGGGAGTTGGTGCCGCTGAACAACTCGTCGAGCAAGAACAGCAAGGGGACCGGCCCCGCCGTGACGTCGACGATCCGCCGCACCCGAGTGATCTCGGCGTAGAACCGCGAGCGGCCCGCTTGCAGCGAGTCCTGCACCCGGAGCGTCGCGCCGACGGCAAGCGGCGAGAGCGTCAGCCGTCGCGCGCGAACCGGAGCGCCGGCCTGGGCCATCACCGCCGCGACGCCGACGGATCGCAACAACGTGCTCTTGCCCGACATGTTCGACCCGCTGACGACCATCGCCCGGACGTCGTCGCCGAGCGCCACGTCGTTGGTCACGCAGACGACGCGCGGGACCAGGGGATGGCCCAGGCCCTCGGCCTCGAATCGTGTCGGGCCGGCGACGAGTTCGGGGAAGGCGTCTTCCGGGTTCTCCGCGGCGTAGGCGGCCAGGGCGCAGAGCGCCTCGAACTCCCCCGCGGCCGAGAGCCATTCGGCGATCCTCGGGCCGTTCTCCGCGCGCCAGGCGTCGATCCGCATCGCCAGTTGCGTCCGCCAGAGCAAGACCAGCGCGAAGGGAAGGAAGAACTGGTTGTCGCGCGTGTCCAGTAGGTGAAGCAGCCGTCCCAGCCGCCGAATCCGTTCCGACGCCGGTCGGCCGTCGGTCTCCAACTTGCCGCGGATCGACCGCGAGAGCGCCGCGTCCAGCGGCTCGCGCTCCAGGCGGTCGAGCAGGCCGGCGAGGACCGTCAAGTCGCGGCCGCGGTCGTCGACTTGCTTCAAGACCGCGTCGGCCCGCTTCTCCAGCAGCTTCGCGAAGGCGCCCTCGATCGCAAGGACCAGGACGAGCAGAAGAAACTCGGGCGTGTCCAAGACCAAATGCCAGTTCGCCAGCGCGAGCGCCCGCAGCCAGTTCGCCAGGGCGAGCGCCCCGACCGCCGCCAGCGCCGCCGCGACGATTCGGACGCCGCGATTCGGGAACACCGCCGGCTCCTCGCCCCAGGCCGAGAGCGCCGCGGGATCGACGCCGGAGCGGACGTCGGCGCCCAGGAGTTCGAGATCCTCGCGGAGATCCAGCTTCGGCCGCAGTTCGATCACGGCCTCCTGGCGCGCGGCGACGTCCTCCGGCGACGCGGGGTTGAGCAGCCACCACGCCAGAGTCTCCTCCCCCGACCTGGTCCTGGCGGTGCAAAGCCGCTCGAACAACGAGCCGACGCCGAAGACGTCCAGGTCGGCCGCGTAGGGATGTTCCAGGTCCAGGAAGTCCTCCCCCGTCGCGCCGGTCCCGGCCCAGCGGTCCTCCAACCGGGCGAGCCCGCGCTTGTAGAACTCGATCGTCCGCGCCGCGCGATCGGCCCGGCGGCGGATCGGCTCGTGAACCAGGAGAAGCGCGAGCAAGGCCCCCAGCGGCGCGGCCAGCCACCACCAGGAGGCTCGATCCGAGGCGTAATAAACGAAGCCCCCCAGCGCCAGCGCCGCGACGAAGGCGACGAGCCGCGCGTCGGCGGTTCGCGCGTCGAGCCGGTCCCAGCGGGCGCGGGCCGCCTCGTGCAAGGCGAGGCGTCGGGAGTATTCGGAGTGGATGTCCGGGGAGGCGGCGCCGGGGTCGGTCATGGAATAGGTCTATCGCGAGGGTCGGGGCGGGTTTTAGCGCAAGTGATTTTCAGGTCGAGCCGATCCGCCTATCCCGTCCCCTCTCCCGCCGGGAGAGGGCGGCCGCGTCAGCGGCGGGTGAGGGTCGCGGCGCTTCGGAGCGAGCGTCGGGTCGACATGAGGCGAACCCAGGACGTTTTCCGAAGCGCGACGACCCTCACCCGGCCCTTCGGGCCATCCTCTCCCGGCGGGAGAGGGGACGGCGCGCGTCGTCCCGGTCCTTCAGTCGCGGCCATGCCTATGCGCGAGCGGGGAAGGCCCGGCGGACTCCCCCCGATCCGAGATTTCGATCCCAAACCGTAGCGGATCGCGGGCCGAGCCTCAAGACCGAGGCGGCGCCCCCATGCTTTCGCGCGGACCTCTCGCGTAGAATGGAGGCCGTCGCGTCGTCGCGACGACGATCCACCCTCGGAGCGAGGCCACGGAGCCCCATGAGCCAGGCCGAAGTCCGTTCCATCGACGCCCTGCGCGACTTCCGCGCCGCCCTCGCCGTCTACGGCGACGACGTCCTGGCCGCCTTGGGCGCGGTCGACGCCGAGATCCGTCGAACCGGCCAATGGCTCTCGCAGGACCGGCCGTACTACTGGCAAGAGCAGATCAAGAGGCGTCGCGAACGAGTGGCCGCGATCCGGGCCGACCTGTTCCGCCTCAAGCTCCAAAAGACCCCCGAACACCATCCGTCGCTGGCCGAACCCAAGGAGCGGCTGCGACTGGCCGAGGCCGCCCTCCAGGACGCCGAGAAACGCCTGACGCTCACTCGCAAATGGCAGCCGGCGCTCAACCAGGCCGTCCTGGAATACCACGGAGCCGTCCAGAGGCTCAAGGACGCCGCGTCCATCGACGTCCCCCGCGCCACGGCGCTTCTGACCCGGATCGTCGAGGCGCTGGAAGCCTACCTCCAGGTCCAGCCGCCCGACGGCCGAGGCGCCGGCGAAACCCGCGCGACGCCGGCCATGGAGTCGATCGCCCGCGAGGCGATCGACCATGACGAGGACCAGAAGAAGGAACCGATCCCGCCCGCTCCGAAGGAGGCTCCCTGACGTGGCCGACGCCAAGGTCGTCGCCGGAGCGACCCGGCTGAAACAGACCGTCCGAATCCTCAACGACCACTGGCTGCTGACCGAGGACGCCTGGAGCGACGTCGTGAGGCGGCGGTTCGAGGAGGCCCACCTCGCGCCCCTGGCGCCGGCGGTCGACGCGGCCGTCGCCGGGATGCAAAAGCTCGCCGACGTGCTCGACAAGGTCCGTCGCGACTGTTCCGACCGGAGCGAACCTTCGTGAGCACGACGCCCCCCTCCCCCGCCGAAACCCTGGCCGATCCACTCCAAGCCCAGCGCGACGCCCTCCGAGACCTGGCCGCCGCCGTCGCCCGCCGCGCCGAGACCGAGGCGACGATCGCCGAGACGCGACGGACCCGCGACGCCGAGGCCGACCGCGAACACCTCGCGAAGAAGGACGCGCTGACCAGGCGGATCGCCCAGCTTGAAACCGAGATCGCCGCGGCCGACGCCAAGGGCCGCCGCGACGCCGACGAGGCCGCCGCCGTCGCCGAGGAACAAGCCAAGAACGACTTCGCCGCCGGCAGCCGTCGGATCGCCGCCGAGTTCGACGCGATGCGGCAATCGGCCAAGTCAAGACTCGGCCACGACCGGGCCAACGCCGCCAGCGCCGCCGAGGCCGGCAAACGGACCGCCGGGCAGGAACACGCCGTCGGCTCCAAGCCGATCCGCGACGCCGTCGCCCTCCTCGACTCCTACCGCGATCGCCTCGCCAGGCTCGCCGCCGACTACGTCAAGTTCGGCCTCGACCCCGCGCCCCCGATCCCCGGACGCGAGTCGTTCGACAAGTACCCCGAACCCGTCGACGAACTGTTCGAACGCCTCGCGCGGTTCCAGGACCCCCTGACGCTGCTGGAACGGCTCATCATCCCGCGCTCGCTCGCCGGGGCCAGGGAGGCGTGGATCTACGTCTCCACGGCCGTGCTCGGCGGGATCGTCGGAATCATGTCCGGGCTCGGCGGCCCGTCGACCGTCGTGCTGGCGGTCGTCGGCCTGGCGATCGGCCTGGCGCTTCGGATGAAGCTCGTCGAACTGGCCAAGCGGCAGCTTACAAGGCTTTACGACCCGCTGATGAAGTCGGCCGTCGACGCCGGGGCGCTCGCCGACTACTGCAAGGCCAGGACGGATCGCCGGCTCCAGGAGGCGCTCAAGGCGATCGCCGCGAAGTCGGAGAAGGACCAGGAGCAGGCCAAGGAACGGCACGCGCGGACCATCGCCCAGGGCGAGGCCGACCGCGACGAACGCCTCCGCCAACTCAACGACGCCTACGGCCGCAAGCTCCGAGAGAACCAGGAACGCAAGGACGCCGCCGTCCGCGACGCCGACGCGACCCGCGCGCGCAAATCGGCCGATCTGAAGTTCAAGGCCGAGGCCGGCGCCGCCCGGCTGGAGGAAGACCTGAAGGCGGCCGCGGAACAAGCCCGGGCCGTCGAGCGAAGCGACCGCCGCGCCATGGACTCGGCGTGGCGCGAGTCGACCGCCGCGGCGCTGGCGACCCTCGACGCCGTCGCCCGCGACGCCGCGGAATGGAACCTCGACTGGTCGGCGCCGGACGCCGACGAAAGACCGTTCCCCGAGGCGGTCCCCCCCGCCCTTCGGTTCGGGACCGTGACCGTCGACCCGGACGCCCTCCCCGGCGGCCCGCCGGCCGACCCGGAGGCGCGCGCGGCGGTCCCCGAATCGCTCGAACTCCCCGCCCTGCGCGCGTTCCCGGACGCGGCGAACCTGCTGGTGGAGACCCCCGCGGAGGGCCGCGCCGCGGCGGCCTCGGCGATCCAGGCGGCCATGCTCCGGCTGCTCACGAGCGTCAAGCCGGGGATGGTCCGCTTCACCATCGTCGACCCCATCGGCCTCGGCCGCGGCTTCGGCGCGTTCATGCACCTGGCGGATTACGACGAGGCCCTGGTCGCCAACCAGGTCTGGACCGACGCCCGCCAGATCGAGGACCGCCTGGGCGACCTTGAAGCCCACATGGAACTGATCACCCAGAAGTACCTCCGCAACGAGTACGCCTCGATCGAGGAGTACAACGCCGCGGCCGGCGAGGTGGCCGAGCCGTACCGCGTGTTGGTCGTGGTCGACTACCCCAACAAGTTCGACGAGAAAGCGGCGGCGCGGCTGGCCTCGATCGTCGCCGGCGGCCCCCCCTGCGGCGTGTCGACGCTGATCGCCGTCGACGAGGGCCGCGAGGCCCCGACCGGCTGCCGTCTCGCCGATCTTCGACCTTATTGCACGCGGCTTTACTGGAGGGACGGCGCGCTCGCCTGGGACGACCCGGAGCTAGGCTCGTTCCCCTTCGCTCCCGACTCCCCTCCCGTCGGCGAGCCGGCCACCCGGTTGATCCAGAAGATCGGCGCCGCGGCGCGGGTCGCCAAGCGCGTCGAGGTCCCCTTCGAGTTCATCGCGCCGGAGCCGGACTCCTGGTGGACGCGCGACAGCCGATCGGAGATCGACGTCCCGCTGGGCAAGGCCGCGGCGTCGAAGCGGCTGAACATGACGCTGGGCAAGGGGACGTCGCAGCACGTCCTGATCGCCGGCCGCACCGGATCGGGCAAATCGACGCTCATGCACGCGATGATCGTCAACCTGGCCCTGGGCTACGGCCCCGACGAGATCGACCTGTACCTGATCGACTTCAAGAAGGGGGTCGAGTTCAAGGTCTACGCCGCCGCCGAGTTGCCCCACGCCAGCGTCGTGGCGATCGAGAGCGAGCGCGAGTTCGGCGTCAGCGTGCTGGCCCGGCTCGACGCCGAGTTGAAGCTCCGCGCCGACCGCTTCCGCGCGGCGGGAGTGCAAGACGTCCGCGGCTTCCGCGACGCCCCGGGCTCGCCCCCCCTGCCCCGCATCGTCCTGATCGTCGACGAGTTCCAGGAGTTCTTCGTCGAGGAGGACAAGCTGGCGCAGGAGGCCGCCGGACTGCTCGACCGCCTGGTCCGCCAGGGCCGCGCCTTCGGGATCCACGTCGTCCTGGGATCGCAAAGCCTGGGAGGCGCGTTCACGCTGGCGCGAAGCACGCTGGGGCAGATGGCCGTGCGGATCGCCCTGCAATGCTCGGAGGTCGACTCGCACCTGATCCTGGCGGAGAACAACACCGCCGCCAAGGCCCTCTCCCGCCCCGGCGAGGCGATCTACAACGACGCCAACGGCGCCGCCGAGGGGAACCACCTGTTCCAGGTCGTCTGGCTGGGCGAGGACCGCCGCGCGGAGTACCTGGAAAAGCTCCGCGGGCTGGCCGAGCGCCGGCCGCCGGTCGAGCCTCGCAAGCTCATCGTCTTCGAGGGGGACGCGCAAGCCGACCCGGCGGCCAACCCCGCGTTCCTCGGACTCCTGGAGGCGGACGCCTGGCCGGAGTCGCCGCGATCGGCCAGGGCTTGGCTGGGCGACCCGGTGGCGATCCAGGAGCCGACCGCGGCGCTTTTCCGACGTCAAGCGGCCAACCACCTGTTGATCGTCGGCCAGGACGAGGAGGCGGCGCAAGGGGCGACCGCGGCGGTCCTCGTCGGCCTGGCCGTCCAGTACCCGCCCGCCCGCGACGACCGCGTCCGCGAAGGCGCGCGGTTCTGGCTTCTGGACGGCACCCCCGAGGACTCCTCCGACGCCGAAACCCTGCGCAAGACCGCCGAGGCCCTCCCCCACGGCGTGAAGGTCGGCGACTGGCGCGACGCGCCGGCCCTGGTGGCCGAAGTCGCCGATGAATTGAAGAGGCGGAACGAGCCCGACGGCGGCGACGGCCCGGAACTGTTCCTGTTCATCCACGACCTGTCGCGGTTCCGCGACCTCCGCCGCGGCGACGACTTCCAGTTCGGCGTCCGCGAGGAAGAGGGCCCGGCCGACCTGCTCGACCTGATCCTCCGCGAGGGGCCCGGCCGCGGCGTCCACCTGATCGCCTGGTGCGACACCGTGACGAACCTCAACCGCAGCGTCTCCATGCAGCAGCTTCGGGAGTTCGGCATGCGCGTCCTCTTCCAGATGAGCCCGACCGACTCCGGCCACCTGCTGGACTCTCCCGCCGCCTCCAAACTGGGCGCCAACCGCGCGCTCTATTACAGCGAGGAACACAACCGGATCGAGAAATACCGGCCGTATCGGCCCCTCGACGCCGCCATGCTGGAGCGGATCCGGGACCGCCTGGGCGCGCGGGCGGGGGACTGAAGCCGTCGCGGGTCCGTTGTCGCGGCCGGGGGGGCGCGGTTACAATCCACTTTCGCCGTTGCGATTTCGCGAGCCTCGCTTTCGATGGAGCGTCCCGATGGCCGATTCGACCCCGCTTAAGACCCCCTTGCACGAGTGGCACGTCGCCAACGGGGGCCGGATGGTCGATTACGCGGGCTGGTCCATGCCCGTGCAGTACGCGGGCGTCGTCGAGGAACACCAGACCGTCCGGCGGGGCGTCGGCCTCTTCGACGTCAGCCACATGGGCCGGCTCGTCTTCGACGGCCCCAAGGCGCTCGGCTGGATCAACACGGTGACGACCAACGACGCCTCCAAGCTGGAGCCGGGCAAGATCCAGTACAGTTTGCTGGCCAACGACCTGGGCGGGCTGATCGACGACGTCCTCGTCTACGAGCGTCCGAACAAGATCTACTCCCTCGTCTGCAACGCCGCCAACCGCGAGGCCGTGCTCAAGCAGTTCGCCGACCATCAAGAAGGCTTCAAGGCGAGCGTCGTCGACAAGACCCTGGAAACGGCCATGATCTCCGTCCAGGGCCCGTCGGCCCTGAAGACCGCGGGGCCGCTGGTCGACAAGCCGCTTGAAGACGTGAAGTATTACCACGCGCTCTTCGCCAAGGTCGCCGGCGACGTCGAGGCCCTGGTCAGCCGGACGGGGTACACCGGCGAGGACGGCTTCGAGCTGATCGTCCCCGCCGCCGACGCCGTGAAGGTCTGGACGGCGCTTTTGGACGCCGGTCGGGAATTCGGCGCCGCGGCGATCGGCCTGGGCGCCCGCGACACGCTCCGGTTCGAGGCCGGGATGCCCCTGTACGGCCACGAGTTGTCGGATTCGGTCGATCCGTTCATCGCCGGCGTGGGCTGGGCCGTGAAGCTGGACAAGGGGGACTTCGTCGGCGCCGAGGCCCTCCGCCAGCAGGCGAGGAACCCCGCGACCAAGCGGGTCGGGCTGCGGCTGGAGGGCAAGCGGATCGCCCGTCAAGGCTCGACCGTCACCGCCGACGACCGGACCCTGGGCGCGGTCACGTCCGGGACCTTCGCGCCGACCCTCCAGCAAAGCCTGGCGATGGCCCTGATCGACACGGAATTCGCCGCCCCCGGAACCAAGGTCACGGTCGACGTCCGCGGCAAGCCCGAATCGGCCGAGGTCGTCCCGCTGCCGTTTTACAAGCGGCCCAAGGTCTAAGAGTCTGTTCCATAAATGGTAAAGGACGAGCATCACCGGCTTCCCCCCTCGCGGGGGAAGACAGACCGCGAAGCGGTCAGATGAGGGGGAGGGCGTGAAGGAAAGCCGTCGGGAAGTCGAAAGCCGGCCCGGGCGGCTTGGGATTCCGACGGCGTTTTTGCTCGCCCCCCCTCATCCGGCCCTTGGAACGCCGCCGAAACAACTTTCCGCGAACAACCTGGGAGAGAATATCCACAGATTTCCCAGATTAACACAGATTAC
>CALCIB010000018.1 GCA_937907525.1 uncultured Planctomycetales bacterium
GAGGCGGCCGGATCGGATCGGGCGGTGCTCACGGCGGTCCCTCCCGCGCTTGGCGTCTTGATTCAAGCGTACACGTCGGTTTTACCACGATCCCTACGTTCCCGCCAGCCCCGTCCCGCCGCGGAGACGGGCGTCGGATTTCCTGATGCTCGGCCGCGGCTCGGGCCGATGATGGTGGCGTCAGGATCGAGCCGGGCGCGTCGGGTTCACGTCTCGTCGCCGCGCCTCGGGCTCGCGCTCGGCCCGCGAGCGGACCAACGAACGGCCACGGGCGTCCCGCGCCCGGGCCTGGGGATTGCACGGAGGATCATGAACGATGGCGACCGCACGGCTGCGACTCTTCCCCTACGCCGAGGAAGATCACGAGGAGGTCGAGGCTCCGTCGATCCCGATCCGGCTCTCCGACCTCTACCCCCTCCTGGCCCAGGCGTATCGCGACAACTACGTCTGGCTGCGGGACTTCGAGGACGACGAGTTGCTCGTGAGCCCCGACCTGTACGAGGTCGTCCGCGCCTTCTCGAACTGTCGGCCGTCGGCCTGAGCCGGCGCGGCCGCCACGTCGGCGCCGCGCCGGGGGCCGGAAACGGCGACGCGGAAAACGGCGCCGGTTCCTTCGATCTTGCCGTCGGCGTCGCGAAGCCCTACCCTGGGGAGGGGATCATCCAGGGCGTCCCCTCCCGTCTCGGCCCGGTCTCCCGCATCATCGAGCCTCATGATGGCCACGACGAACGACATCGCCAGCGACGAAGCCTTCACCATCGAGCGCCACGGCGACGTGACCGTCATCACGGCGACCCCGGCCCTGGAGAAACTCTCGTTCCGACTGGAGGAACAGGCCGCGGAGATGATCCTGGAGCCGATCCAGAAGCAGGCCAACCCCTTGATCGTCTTCGACCTGAGCCGGGTCAACTACTTCGGGTCGATGTTCCTGGCGCTTTTGATCCGGACCTGGAAGCTCGCCTCGGCGCACGGGGGATCGATGGCGATCTCGGGCGTGACCGCCAACACCCGCGAACTCCTGCGGGTCACCGCGCTCGACATCGTCTGGCCGATCTACGACACTCGAAACGAGGCGGTCGAGGCCCTGTCGCTGGATTGAGGTGAGGGCCGGCGGCGCGTGGGATTCGCGCGGCGGCCGTTGACAGGCCGCGCGACCGTCTCGAAGATGATCCGGAGGCCTCGGTCGACGCCTGGTCGCTCGCCGCGGCGCCTCTCGTTTCCGGGAGCGGAGCCGATGGGGATCTACGACCGCGAATACTATCAGGGCGAGGGACGCGGGCTCCCCTGGCGGAGCGTCACGTCCACCTGGTGCAACACCCTGATCCTCATCAACGTGGCGGTCTTCCTGGGCGTCTGGGCGCTTAGGATCGACCAGCAGTGGCTCTACCACTGGTTCGCCGCCACCCCCGAGGGCATCTTCCGCAACGGCCGCGTCTGGCAACTTCTGACCGCCACCTTCCTCCACGATCAAACCCGGATCCTGCACATCGTGGGGAACATGCTGTTCCTCTACTTCATCGGCCGCGAGGTCGAGGCCACCTACGGCGGCAAGGACTTCCTGGCCCTCTATCTGGGGGCCGGAATCTTCAGCACCCTCTGCTGGGCCGTCATGGCCGCCACCCGACCCCACGCCGGGTTCATGATCGGGGCCTCCGGCGCGGTGCTGGGGGTGGTGACGCTCTACACCCTCTACTACCCCAAGCGCGAACTGCTCCTGATGGGCTTCATCCCGACGCCCATGTGGCTGCTGCTGGCCCTCTTCCTGTTCTGGCCGCTTTTGGGCGAGGGCCAGGACTCGGGGGTCGCCTGGGAATCGCATCTCGCCGGCGCCGCCTTCGGCTGGGCGTACAAGCACTTCGACCTCCGCTGGACCCGACTCGTGGAAGGCTGGTCCAGCCGCCCGCGGCTCAAGGTCGTCGTCCCGCCGCGGTACGAACAGGCGCGGCCGCGCTCGTCGGTCCCCAGTCGGGGCGAGGCCGTCGGCGCCCGCTCCTCGTCGGCCCCGCGGTCGCCGGAGGAGGAACTGCTCGACGCCAGGCTCGACGAGGTGCTCGCCAAAATCGCCCGCGAGGGCCGCGACGGCCTCACCGACGACGAACGCAAGATCCTGCAAGCGGCCAGCCAACGCGCCCGCGACCGCCGGGCCGAACGAACGTGACGCGCCCCGCCCTCACCATCCGCGAGGCGACCCCGGCCGACCTGGACGCGATCGTCGACTTCAACCTTCGGCTCGCCCGGGAGACCGAATCGAAGCGGCTCGACTCCGACGTCGTCCGCGACGGCGTGGCGCGCGCCCTGGCGGACCCCGACCGCCTCCGCTACTGGATCGCCGAGGCCGACGGCCGGGCGATCGGCCAGACGGCGGCCACCCGCGAATGGAGCGACTGGCGCGCCGGCTGGCTCTGGTGGCTGCAAAGCGTCTACGTCCACGCCGACCACCGCGGCCGCGGCGTCTTCAAGACCCTTTACTCCCGAATCCGCGACGAAGCCCGCGCCGGCGGCGACGTCGTCGGAATCCGGCTCTACGTCGAGAACGACAACCTCCGCGCCCGCGAAAGCTACCGCGCCCTCGGCCTCGCCGAGGCCGGCTACTCGGTCATGGAGGAACTCTGGCCGATTCCGACCGCCCGCGCCGTCGCGCTCAGGACGCCTCCCGACCGATCGCCCCCCAGCGATTGAGGATCGCGACGGCCCGACCCGAATCCAGCGCTTCCGCGGCGCGGGCGACCGCCGCGCGCAAATCCCCCCCCTCGGCGGTCCAGATCGCCGCCGCGGCGTTCGCCAGGATGTAGGCCCGCGTCGGGCCCCCCTCCCCCTCGAAGGTCGCGCGGAGCATGTTCGCGCTTTGGAGCGGCCCGTCCACGATCAGGCCCCGCGTGCCGGTCTCCGGGAGACCGAGGTCGGCGGGGGACCAGGTGAGACGGTCGATCCGACCGTCCTCCACGACCAGGACCTCCGTCCGGTCGGCGAGCGTGACCTCGTCCAGGCCGTCGAGCCCCCGGACGACGACCGCGCGGCGGATCGTGGACGTGCGCGAGAGCACCTCGGCCATCCGCCAGGCGTGGGCCTCCACCGGCACGCCCACCAGTTGAAACGACGGCGAGGCCGGATTGCAAAGCGGCCCGACCAGGTTGAACACGGTGCGGAACGGCAGCTTGCGCCGGATCGGCGCCGCCCCCCGAAGCCCGGGGTGGAACCGAGGCGCGAACAGGAAGGCGACGCCCAACTCGTCGAGCCCCCGCCGCTGGACCGCGGGATCGACGTCGATCGCGACGCCCAACTCCTGAAGGACGTCCGAACTCCCCGACCGCCCCGACGCGGCCCGATTGCCGTGCTTGACCACCGGGACGCCGCACGCGGCGACCACGACCGCCGCGCCCGTGGAGACGTTCACCGACCGCGAGCCGTCGCCGCCGGTGCCGCAGTTGTCGATGCAGCCCTCGCGGCCGGACTCGAAGGCGATCATCCGCTCCCGCACCGCCTGGACCGCCCCCAGAAGCTCCTCGCCGGTCTCCCCCTTGACGGCGAGCGCCGTCAGGAACGCGGCGGTCTCGACGTCGCCCGCGGCGCCGTCGAGGATCGAGCCGACGGCCAGACGAACGGCCTCGGCGCCCAGGGAGCGACCGGCGGCCAGGGCCTCGACGGCGGTCGTAAGCGGGGATGGGGTTTCGATCGGCATGGCTCGGTCGTCAGGGGATTCGGAAGACGTGACGCTCGACGCGGCCGTCGGCGGAACGATCGACGGCGATCAGGAGGGGGGCGACGTCCTCCTGGGAAAGGAGCCGGGCCGCCTCGGCCGCGCTCTGGACCGACCGCTCGTTGATCGCCGCGATCACGTCCCCCGCCCGGCAGATCGCCGCCAGCGGGCTCCGCGGGTCGACCGTCGCCACCAGGACGCCGCGAGTCGAGCCCGGAAAACCGTGGTCGACCGCCGACTCGGCGTCCAGGGTCGCCAGCTCAAGCCCCATCGCGATCGCGGCCGGCCCCGCCCCGGCCTCGGCCTCGTCGGCGGCCTCGGCCTGGGGGCCCAGCGTCCGCTCGCGGTCCTCGACGGTCACCTGAAGCGCGGCCTCGCGGGCGTCCCGCCAGACCACGAGGTCCGCCGGCCGACCGATCGGATACATGGAGACGGCGTTGATCAGATGGTTCAAATCCTGGATCGGCGCGCCGCCGAACCGCAGGACGACGTCGCCGTCGCGAAGGCCGGCCCTGGCGGCGGGACTGTCGGGGTAGACCCGCTGGATCAACGCGCCTCGGGGCCGGTCTAGCCCTCGCGCGGTGGCCTTCTCGGCCTGGAAGTCGGGGTCCAGCTCCACCCCCAGACCGCCCCGGGCGACATGACCGTGCTCGATCAACTCGTTCATGATCCAGCGCGCCAGGTTGATCGGGATGCTGAAGCCGACCCCCTCGTTGCCGCCGTGGCTGCTGGCGATCGAGTTGTTCACCCCGACCACCTCCCCCAGCATGTTCACCAACGGCCCGCCGGAGTTCCCCGGATTGATCGCGGCGTCGGTCTGCAGGAAGTCCTGGTTCTCCACGTCCGCCAGTTCGTCCATGTGCCGGCCGCGGGCGCTTATGATCCCCTGGCTGACCGAATGGGTCAGCCCGAACGGACTTCCCAAGGCCAGCACCCAACTGCCGATCCGGGCGTCGTCGCTGTCCCCCAGCCTGGCCGCGGGGAGGTCGTCGCGATCGAGTTTCAGGACCGCCACGTCGGCCATCGGGTCGCTCCAGAGCGACTCGGGGGTCAGCGAGCGACCGTCGTGCAAGAAGACCCGAATCCGGCTGGGCGACCCGCCGCCGACGACGTGATGGTTGGTCAGGACGAACAACCCCGGCGCCTTGTCGCTCCGGACGATCACCCCCGAGCCGGTCTCCTCGAACTTGCGGACCCGCTCCTCGTCCCGCCGAGCGGTCTTGCGGGTGACGATGTGTACGACCGTCGGCCGCACCGCCTTGGCGACCATCTCGAACATCCGGTCGACGTGCTTGAAGCGCTCGTACTCCCGCCTCAACTCCTCATAAGCCCGCGCGTCCCCCTCCCGGACGTCGCCCGCACGAGGACCTCCCGGCGGCGCGGGATCGTCGACTCGGGCCGCGGCCCGGGCCGAAACCGCCCCGCCGCCCCGACCGACCTGAAAGCCGACCCCCAGGCCGACGCCCAGCGCGCCCGCCGCGAGCACGATCGAAGCCGCCCGAATCTTCATACGCTGGCTCCGAAGCCGGGAAGACCGTCGAACGCCGGGCCGCCACGCCCGCGAGACCGCCTCAATATACCCCCTGAACCTCCCCCCGGTCAAAGCCGCGGGACGGCCGGATCGAGTGCGACGCGCCCCCCGCGCGGCCCCATGCCGCGGCGTCACAACCAATCTGAACGAACACTCACGACCGCGCCGTCCTTCACGCACGCTTGAAACCGCCGCGCGATCGTTCGCGACGGCCCGGCTTCGGCACGATCCGCCGTCCATCGAAAACGTCGCCGAAAATCAACGCCGCGCCGCCCGGGTCCCTCGGACGTTGAAAATGGACGACGCGAGGCTTGCCCGCCGACCGACGCCGTCCGCGCCGACTCCGCGAGACGCGACCGGGAGCCCCGCCGCGCGGCGTCCTCGCCGGAACTCTCGCGCGCGTCATCGTTCGCGATCGTTCGCATGACCGCCGCCGCGCCGCGCACGTTTCGAATCGGAAGCCCGCATTCGTCGATCCAGGCCCCGCAAACGCGCGCCGAGTGGTCTTTGGGTCGTCTCTGAAAATCAACGTCGCGTCCCTCCGCCCCCCCTCGTGTGGAAAATTATCATCACCGGCCTTGACAGCCCACGTCGCGATTTGGTAGCTTCCCCTCCTGTCTGGAACACAGGTCGATTCGCTCTCGTCACCAAGCACGACAAGCGACCGCAGAGCCGAGGAATAAGGAGTACCCCGAAGTGTTCAAACTGCACCGCATCCTTCTGGCCGGCGCCCTCTTGGCGATGGTTTCCACCACCTCCCAGGCCGCCAGCCTCCCCGCCGGCGACCTCGGCGGCACGGCGGACGTCGTGACCGTCGACCCCCCGGGACTGCTCAAGGGCGCGACGACCATCACCCCGCACTTCAACCTGGCCGGCACCGGGGGTTCGTTGGCCGGATTCACGGCGGACAACACCGTCTCGGTTGACCTCGCCCACCTCGACACGTTCACCATGACGTTCACCAACGGGTCGAGCGTGCTGACGTTCACCGCCAACGGCTTCAACACCTATGGCACGGTCCCGATGACCGGCCCGCCGACCTTCCTCAACATCGGCTTCACCGGGATCGTGGACCTGGATGGCGTGACCGGCAATGGGGTGCTGGCCTTGACTTTCGCCCAGGTCACGGGCAGTTCGCCGATCACCGGCAGCCTCTCGCTGGCCGTCATGTCGGTTCCCGAACCCAGCTCGATCGCCCTCGCCGGCATCGGCATGGCGGCGGCCGGCCTCTTCGGCCTGCGGAAGCGCTACGCCAAGTGACGAAGCCTCCAGACGCCTGATCGACCTGCAAATCCAAGAGCGTCCGGCCCCGCTTGGGGCGGACGCTTGATTTGTTTCTAGAGCCCACCGCCGACGGTCGAGGACCGCCCCCCCGCGAGTTGCGATCACCGCCGCGCCTCGCCCGCCCCGCCATCTCTTCCTTTATATATGGGCGCGTGGGATTCCCCTCTCTCCCGGCCGCTTCCACGCCGCCTCGCCCGACGGCGCGCCGAGCCCCTCGAAGCCGACCGTCGCGACGGCCGCCCAAAATCCGAGGCGGCGGGGGAATAATCCGGCCGGGACGTCGAATCACCTTATGACGGGCGCTTCGACCCGACCGCGGTCGGCGCTCCGATCCCATTCGAGGACGCCCGGTCCCCGGCCCTCAGGAGAATCAGCATGGCCTGCTCGTTGATTAAGAAGTCGGTGATTGGCGCGGCCCTCGGCGCCGGGGCGCTGTTCCTGGTGTTCGGCGCCCACGCCCCCAGCTACGTCAAGACCGCCTTCCGCAAGGTCCGCAACGACGCCCGCGACCTGGTCCCCCTGCCGTTCGACATCGAACGCGCCCGCCAGGAGATCGCCGACCTGGAGCCGGCGATCCGCGACAACATCGAACGGCTCGCCCGCGCCGAGGTCGACGTCGAGCACCTCGACGGGGAAATCGCCGCGATCCGCAAGAACATGGACGCCGACAAGCAGGCGATGCTCACCCTTCGCGAGGGTCTCAAGACCGGCGAATACCGCCTCGCCGGCCACGGTCGCGTCGCCTACACGGAGGACGAGATCAAGGACGACCTCGCCCGGCGCTACGATTCGTACGGCAACGTGAAGAAGATCCTCGAGGCCAAGGAGTCCACCTACAAGGCCAAGCAGAGCGAGGTCGTGGCGTTCCGCAAGCAACTGGACACGATGATGGCCCAGAAGAAGACCCTGACCACCAAGCTCGACGAGATCGAGGCCCGCCTCCGCCAGATCGAGGCGGCCGAGGCCTCCAAGGACGTGCAACTCGACGGCAGCGCCTTGGCCCACGCCAAGCAGACCGTCGGCGACCTGGAGCGGAAGCTGGAGGTCATGACCCGCAAGGCCGAGATGGAGGGCCGCTACGCCGGGAACGACGTGCCCGTCGAGGTCGCCCCGAATCGCGACGTGATCCAGGAGATCGACGCCGAGTTCGCCACGGAAACGACCCCGGCCGTCGAGAAGACCGCCGGCAAGAGCCTCTAATCGGGTCGAATCGGATCGGATCGGGACGAAGCGGGGCGGACGGACGATCTCCAGGGATCCCGAGGCCGGTCCAGGGTCGAGCGCGACCCTGTCCGGCCTCGTTCCGTCCGCCCGGACGCGACTCGATGTTGAGCGACGCCCGGCGTCCGGCATACGATGACGGAGGACGAGGATCCCATGGCCACTCAGGGCGGCGAATCCATCATGATGGGGCAATGGCGCGTCGTCCTGCGGCAGGCCGAGGAGGCCGCGCGGGGCGGAAGATACGAGGAAGCTTACGCCCTGGCCGTCCGCCCCGAGGCGGCCGACCACTATCAGGCGGTCCAGTTCCGCGCCCGGTCGGGCCTGGAGTTGATCGCCCGCTCCTCGCGACGGGCCGCCGGCGACGACCTGGCCGGCGCGATCGAGGATCTTCGACTGGCCGAACGGTTCGGGGCCCCTCCCGACGCCCTGGCCGCCGCCCGCCACGGCCTGGCCGACCGGGTCGCCCTGGAGATCCGCGGCGACCTGGAGGTCGGCGAGCCGGCGCGGACGTTGGAGCGGATCGACTCTTTGGCCCGCGACAAGATCCACGGCCCGAGCCTGCGCCGTCCCCGCGAGATCGCCGCCGCCTGGGCCGCCGCGCTGGCCGAGGCCCGCCGCGGCGAGTTCGGCCCGGCGCTTGCGAGTCTGGACCGCGCCGAGCGGCTGGCCGGCGACGAGCCGACCGTCCGCGAGGCCGTCGCCGCCTCGCGTCGCGACCTGGAGACCCGTCGTCAGGCCGCCGCGCCCTTGGTCGAGGCGCTCTACGCGGCCCTCGCGAGCGGCGACTGGCCGAAGATCCTCGCCGCCGCCGAGGCCGTCGCCGCCCACGTCCCCGACCACCCGGCCGCCCGCGACGCCCGCGCCCGCGCCTGGCAACGGATCGCCGCGGTCGGCCCCTCCAGCGGCTCCCGATGGGCCCGCCGCCGAGCGGCTCCGACCCCCACCCTGGTCGACGCGGCGCCGACGGCCGAACCCCGGCCGGGCCCCGCCGGTCCCGTCGCGCCCGCCCCGGAGGACGGCCCCGGCGGCCGGTTCCTGCTCTGGGCCGACGCCGTGGGAGGCTACCTCGTCTGCCTGGGCGACCGCGTCGTCCTCGGCCGCGCCGGCGCCGATTCCGCGGCCGACGTCCCCCTGATGGGGGACCTCTCCCGCGATCACGCCGTCCTGATCCGAAGCGGCGAGGGCTACGCGATCGAGCCCCGCCGCGACGTCTTCGTCAACGGCCGACGCGTCGCCGGCCCCACGTTGCTCCGCGACGGCGACGTGATCCGCCTGGGCCCGAGCGTCGAGTTGGAGTTCCACCAGCCCAGCCCCTTCAGCGCCTCGGCGAGACTGGCGGTCGTCAGCCGCCACCGCCTGCCGATGGCCGTCGACGGCGTGCTGTTGATGGCGGACACTTGCATCATCGGCCCCGTGGCACAGGCGCACGTCCCGGCGCCGTCGCTTCGAGAGGCCGTCGTGCTGTATCGTCAAGGGGGATCGCTTTGGTGCCGGGCCCCCGGCGAGTTCGAGGTCGACGGCCGCGCCAAGGTCGCGCGGGCCCCCCTGGCCCCGACCTCCCGCGTCCGCGGCCCGGACTTCTCGTTCAGCCTGGAACCCCTGGAAACGCCCTCGGCCTAAGCCTACGATCAGTCGAAAAACGACTGGTCCGATCAAGATACCTTCGCTCTCGGCGAATTTCTTTAGGCCGGGAAGGACCAAGACGTGGCTCGACGCGACCCGACGCCGGACCCTGGATTCGAGGAACCGATGAACGCGAGAGCCCCCCAGCGCCCCCGGCCTCCGCTTGACGAGACGGTCCCCTATCGGATCGCCGACGTGGAGTCGTCGGGCGGCCCGATCGAGTCCGCCGGTCCCCCGACCTTCCGCGACCCCTCCCCGCCGCCGACCGCGGCGGGTCGGTTCGCCTTCGGCAACGGCGACCGCCCGCTGGAAGGCTACACGATCAAGCGGGCCGTCGGCCGCGGCGGCTTCGGCGAGGTCTACCAGGCCGCGTCGGACTTCGGCCGCGAGGTCGCGCTCAAGCTGATCCTCCGCAACCTGGAGATCGAGCGCCGGGGCGTCGCGCAGTGCATGAACCTCAAGCACCCGAACCTGCTGACGATCTTCGACCTGAAGACCAACGAGGGGGGCGACTGCTTCGTCGTGATGGAGTACGTCGCCGGCCCCAGCCTCGCCGACGTCCTCCGCAAGCGGCCCGACGGCCTCCCCGCGGACGAGGTCCGCCACTGGCTCAGGGGGCTGGTGGAGGGGGTCGCCTACCTGCACGACCACGGCGTCGTCCACCGCGACCTGAAGCCGGCGAACCTCTTCATGGAGGAGGGGATCGTCAAGATCGGCGACTACGGCCTGGCCAAGCTGATGACCGCCAGCCGCGGCGACGACCACTCCCAGAGCATCGGCACCTGCCAGTACATGGCGCCGGAGATCGGCTCGGGAAGGTACGGCCGGCCGATCGACGTCTACGCCGTCGGCGTGATCCTCCACGAGATGCTCGTCGGCCGCGTCCCGTTCGACGGCGAGACCGTCAACGAGATCCTGATGAAGCACCTGACATCCCGCCCCGACGTCTCCGCCCTGCCCGAGCCGTTCCGGGAGATCGTCGCCCGAGCCCTCGCCAAGGATCCCGGCCGCCGCCCGGCCCGCGTCCAGGACCTGCTCCTGCCCGCCGACGCCCCCGGGACGCCCGACATCCGTTTCATCGGCGCCAAGGGCGTCGCCGAAACGGCCGCCGCGGAAGCCGGAGACAAGGAGATCCACCGCATCGACGCCGAGGAACCCGTCTTCTACATCGGCCCCGACACCGCGCCTCCCGGGACGTCGCTCCAGGACCGACTCAAGAGCGACTGGCGGCGGATGCGCGGCCGCAAGGAACAGAGCGGCAGCGGCCGCCGGCCCCCGCCCTCCGACCGCGCCTCGGGCTTCCGCCGCGCCCCGGCGGACGAGGCGACCGTCGCGCCTCCGCGCGACTCGCGCCGCGGCGACGCCCCGCCGCCGACCCCGCCCCCCGCGCCGACCGGCCGGGCGCGGGTGGCCGAGGTCACCGCGTCGATGCTCTGGGCCGCGCTTTGGGTCGGGCTGTTCGTCGCCGCGGCCGTCGGCCTGTTCTCGATCGACCCGACCCGCGAGACCGGCCGCGTCGTCTTCTTCTACGGACTCGCCCTGCTGGCGACCTGGACCGCGCTCGTGTTGAACAAGCTCCTGGAGGCCCGCGAAACCACCTCCGGGCGACGACGAACGGCCGCGGCGCTCGCCGGCGCGGCGGTCGGCGGCTGCGCCTGGATCCTGCTCCGGATCCTGATGTTGGGCGACGCGCTGGACGACGACGGGGTCCTCTTCGTCCCCCTCTACTTCGCCGCCCTGTTCGCGGCGACGTCGGCCTGGCGCGGCCAGGCGGTTCGCGACCGCGGGAAGCGATTCCGCCTCGCGCCGATCGTCTGGACGTATCTCGTCGCGATCGTCCTCTCCCCGCTCTGGCTCGACGCCGCCGTGGAGCGCGTGGTGATCGCCGCGAGCGTCGCCGCGACCGTCCAACTGGTCAGCCCGTGGGACGAGAAAGCCGCCCGATACGCCGAGTACGTCAAGCGGCTCGACAAGTCCGCCGGCCGCGCCAAGACCGCCTGAACGGCGAACGACCCTCGACCGGCGTGGAGCCCGATCCATGAAGACCCTGACGAAGATCCTGGTGGTCGCCCTCGCCGCCCTCGCGCCCTGGGGCGTCGGCCGCGCGAACGAGCCGGTCCACTTTCACCCGGCGCCCGAGCCCGAGGACGTCCGCGCGATCGCCGGGCGGGTCTCGGCCACGCTCGACCGGGCCAGGGACGACGCGCGCCGCCAACTCGACGAGGCCGTCCGAACCTGGCTCGCGCCGCGGGTGGACCGGTCGTGGCCGCTCCCCGCGAAGATGGTCGACGCCATGATCCGCCAGGTCCGGGTCGCGCCGGAGGAGAAGGAATACGGCACGGTCTACACCGCCGTCATCGACGCCGATTTCGGCTCCGGCCATCGCGCCTCGCTGATCCACGCCCACCGTCGCGACCTCGTCCGCGACCGCGCGCTCAAACTGGCCGGGGTCCTGGGGTTCGTCCTGGTCTGCCTGGCGGCGGCCACCGGCTACATCCGGGCCGACGAGGCAACCCGCGGCTACTACGCCACCCCTCTCCGCATGGCCGCCGCCGCCGCCGTCGGCGCCTCCGGGCTGGCGCTTTACCGGTTCCTCGCCTGACGCGGGGGCGATACCAATAAGCCGCCGGATGGGATAAAATCCCAGAAGGGGCGCGCCCGCGCCGAACGCGCCTGGAACCGGCGGAACATTCAGTCATGGCCACGTCAGAATCCGACGTCCTGCTCGTTCGCCAGGTCCGCTCCGGCGACGCGCGGGCCTGGCGGCAACTCGTCGACCGCTTCGAGGGCCGGCTGCTGGCCTTCGTCGACAGCCGCCTGCGCGACCGCGCCGCCAGCGAGGACGTGGTTCAGGAGACGTTCGTCGGCTTCCTGACCAGCCTGCCGCACTACGACGAGAAGCGCGACCTGGAGGCGTACCTGTTCTCGATCGCCGCCCACAAGCTGACCGACCACCTCCGCAAGCAGGGCCGACGGCCGATCGACCAGTTCGGCTCCGACGACCACGGCCGACCGCTGGACGAGGTTCCCGGCGGGGCCCGCGGCGCCTCCAGCATCGCCCGCAGCGGCGAGCGCAGGCGCGAGGAGGAGCGGGTCCTGGGCGAGTCGATGGGCAAGCTGGTCCGGGAGTGGCTCGCCCGCGGCGACTACGACCGGGTGCGCTGTCTTGAACTCTTGGTCGTCAAGGGGTGGGCCAACAAGGACGTCGCCCGCCGGCTGGGGATGACCGAGCAGGCGGTGGCCAGCCACAAGTTCCAGACCGTCGCCCGGCTCAAGGAGATGGCCCGCAAGGCCGGGCTGAACCTGGACGCCGCGCTCGAGGACTGACCCGCCATGGATCGCGACGAACCGACCCCGATCGACGAGGCCACGCTCCGCGACTACCTGGCCGACCGCCTGCCGCCGGAGGAGTCCGCCCGGGTCGAGAAGGCGCTGCGCGACTCGGCCGCGCTCCGCGCCCGGCTGGAGGACGTCCGCGACGGCCGCGAGGACCTCCAGCTTCACTCCCTGGGCGCGATCTGGCGTCGGGCCCGCCTCACCTGCCCCTCCCGCCAGCAGCTCGGCAGCTACCTGCTGGACGCCCTCGATCCCGAGTCGGCCGACTACTACCGCTTCCACCTGGAGGTCGTCGAGTGCCCCTTCTGCCTGGCCAACCTCGCCGATCTGCAAGCCCAGGGCGCCTCGGCCGCCGCCGCCGGCCGCGACCGTCGCCGACGGATCCTCGACTCAAGCGCGCACCTGCTGGGCGACGAAGTTGATTGAACCCGACATCGAGACTCGGAGGACCGACCGATGGGGACCACGATCGCGCGGCAACCCGAAGACCTACTCCTCTACCCGGACGACGACGGCGAACCGATGTCCGACAACACGATCCAATTCCGCTGGATCTGCCTGATCGTCGAGGGCCTGCAATTCCTCTTCCGGGACCGTCCCGACGTGTTCGTCGCCGGCAACCTCCTCTGGTACGCGCGCGAGCGCGTCCCCGAGATTCGCACGGCCCCGGACGCGATGGTCGTCCTCGGCCGGCCCAAGGGGGAACGCGGGTCGTACATGCAGTGGCGCGAGGGAGGCGTCCCGCCCCACGTCGTCTTCGAGGTCCGCTCGCCCGGCAACACCGACGCCGAGATGACGCGCAAACTCGGCTTCTACGACGAACACGGCGTCCAGGAATACTACTTCTTCGATCCCGACGGCCGAACCCTTCAAGGCTGGATCCGCCGCGGCGGTCGCCTCGCGGAGATCCACGACCTCGGCGGCTGGGTCAGCCCCCTGCTGGGGGTCCGCTTCGAACTCGAAGGGCCCGAGGGCCTGACCATCCACCACCCCGACGGCTCTCCCTTCAACACCGGCCTGGAAGCGCGCCAGGAGGCGCTCGAGGCTCGCGAGCAGGCGTCCGAAGCCCGCGAAACCGCGCGTGAGGAACGCCTGCGCCACCTCGCCGAGCGCCGCCGCGCCGAGACCGAACGCCAAAAGGCCGAGGCCGAACGCCGAAAGGCCGAGGCCGCCGAACGTCGCGCCGCGGCCGACCGCGAACGCGCCGAGCGGCTTGAGGCGCGACTGCGGGAATTGGGCGAGTCGATCGAGTCGGAGTGACCCCGGCGGCGCGATCGCCGGTCGATTCAGGGGCGGGGGCCGACGTCGGCCGGGTCCGCCCCGCGGCTGGCGTCGGCGGAATCGGAATCTCGAAGCGCGAAGGCGGCGGGCGTCAGGCGGCCGTCGGCGTCTTGCCCCTGCATCGTGAATCGGATGCCGGTCTCGTCGAGACTCTTCTCCGGAAACAACCGCGTCCATGCGCTCGCGTCCGCCGCGACGACGTCCGTCGAGCCGGCCGAGGCCCAGGATTCGCCGATCACGTCGAAACGGTTGCCGTCGCCTTCCCAGACGAGGGCCCCGGGCGGCCAGGGCGCGGGGGAGACGGCGAGTAGTCGATCGACCTGCGCCAGGCAGGAGGCGACGTTTACGCGCAGCGGCGACGCCTCGGTGAACCCCTCGATCTTCAACATCCCCTCGCCGGCCGTGGTGCAGCGATTCATCGTCACGAGCCGACGGCCGTCGCGGACGCCTCCTCCCTCGAAGACGATCCGCGCCGCCCAGCCCCGACGCACCGGGAGATTGGCCTTGGTCGCCTCCAGGGGCGTGCCGCCGGGGACGAACATCGAGCCGCGGAGCCAATGCTCGACGCCGGCGATCGCCCGGATCTCGACGGCCGCGTCGAACCCCTCGAACCAGCAGCCCTCCACGACCAGCCCGCCGCCGCGCGCGACGACGGCGGTCGCGCCGGGGATCCCCAGGGCCGGAATCGCCCGAAAGGCGCAACGCTCGATCGCCACCCGCCCGGCCGCGAGGATCAAGGGGGGCGGCGGCTCGTCGCCCGGCTTCGCCCGGCCGACCTCGATCGTCAGGTCGCGCAGCGTCAGGTTGGCGCTTGAACCGGTCGAAAGCCAGGGCTCGGCCCCCAGCTCGATCCGGAGGACGGCCTTCCCTCCCCGCTCGCCCTCGATCGCGATCGTCCCCCGAGCGGACAGCTTGCGGGCCGAATCGACCCCGACGGCCAGGGGCGCGCCCCCCTTGACGACCACGACGCCCCGTTCCCCAAGCGCCGATTCCATCGCGGCGGCCAGGTCGGCGGCCGGCCGGATCCCGCCGTCGCGGTCGCGGACGGCGACCAGGGCGTCCCCCCAATCGATCGCCGGGGCCCGCTCCTCGGACACGGGCGCGGCCTTCCCCCCGGCCGAGCCCTCCCGCGATCCGTCACCGGCGACCGCCGTCTCGGCTCCCGACCAGGGGAGCGGAATCCGACCCCGACGCGCCGCCTCCAACGCCAGCCCCGACGCGACCAGCCCGATCGCGACCGCCGCGACGACGAGCCGACGGCGACCGATCGGATCGTCCGGCCGGGACGTCTCGGTCTCGGCCGCCACCTCGGCGGAATGCGACCCGGACGTCGTGCCGCCGCCGGAGGAAGGCTTCGTCCCCGAACCGCCGAACCAGGCCCTGGGATTGCGCACCGAATCCGACAGCGACGGCTCGGGCCCCAGGTCGAGTTGAAACGGGAACTCGGCCGCCGGCTCGGGCCCCGAGCCGCCGCCGGGCGTCACGACCGGGGAAGGGTCTTGCGAACCGAGCCCCGCCGCCTCGCCGACCGCGGCCGCCCCGACCGCGGCCGCCGCCGCGCCCCGGCCGGTGAACGGCAAAAGGGCCTCGGCGGCCTCGCCGGGGGCCTGGAACCGCTCGTCGGGATTCTTCCGCATCATCTTGCGGACGACCTCGGCGAGCCCCGCCGGCACGTCCCGCGACACCTCCTCGAGCGGGTCCGGATCCCGCGACTGATGGGCGAAGAGCTTCTCCGCCAGGCCGGGGTGGGGGAACGGGACCCGGCCGGCCATGGCGTGATACAGCGTGCAGCCCAGCGAGTAGACGTCGCTGCGGATGTCGGCGGAATGCGAATGCCGCGCCTGCTCGGGGGCGACGTAGTCGAAGGTGCCGACCGTGGCGCCGTCGCGGGTCACCTTGGCGTCGTCGGCCAGGTCGATCGCCAGCCCCATGTCGGCGAGCTTGGCGATCCCCTCGCGGGTCACGATGACGTTGTACGGATTGACGTCGCGATGGATCAGCCCCTTTTGATGGGCGTGGTCCAGCCCCAAGGCCACCTGCCGCCCCAGCGTGGCCGCGGCCTCCGGCGCCACCTTCCCCTGGGTCGCGATGTAAAACCCCAGGGTCTTCCCCTCGATGAACTCCATCACCAGGAAGTGGCGGCCCTGCGTCTCGCCGAAGTCGTAAAGCCGCACCAGGTTCTCGTGCTGAAGCTGGGCCCCCACCCGCGCCTCGCGCTGGAAGCGGGCGATGGCGCGAGGGTTGTTCATCCGCTCCGGCGAGAGGATCTTAAGCGCGACCTGGCGGGACAAGCGGCTGTCGCGCGCCAGGTAGACCCGCCCCATCCCCCCCTGCCCGATCAGGTCTTGCAGGACGTAGCGGTCCACCTTGAAGCCGGAGAACCGCCCCGCCAGAAGTTGCTGGGCCTGCCAGAGCGTCAGGAGCTTGAGTTGCACCGCCTGGCGCGCGAGCCGACGGTCGGCGTGGTCCTCGTCCCCGCGCTTCTCCGGGACGATCGCCTCCCAGCAGGCGGCCAGGCTCTCGGCGTCGAGGAGCCCGCTTTGCAGCGCGGACTTCCAGAATCGCGTCTTGGTCGGATCGAGCATGATGGTTTCAAAGGCCGGCCGCGGACGCTGGGGAGGAGATCGGCGACGCGAGGCCGAAGGCCGAGATCGATTCGGGCCGCCCTCGCCGCCTTAGTCATAATGTAACCAGCGTCCGCGCCCGGCTCAACCGACGCGCCCGATCGCCCGGCCGAACCGCGGCCGTCGCTCCGTCGTCGGACGCCGACGGAGGGCCGGCGGATCGGCGTCGGAGGGGGGTCAATAGCTCGACGAGTCGACGACCTCGCCGCCGCTTCGGGTCCCAAGCGACCGCCAGACCGCGGCGTCGACGGTCTCCTTGACGAAACGGGCCGAACCGTCGCCCATGAGGACCTGGACGCCGCCGGGATGGCGGCTTCGAGAGACGACCGCGGCGTAGGTGGGCCCGCCCAGCCATTCCCTGGTGCTGATCAGGTCGGTCTGGGCGCCGCCGGCGAAGACCGACGTCACCACGGCGTTAGGCGCCGCGGCGGTGGAGAACCCGGTCTGGTCGACCCCCCCCGCGGCCCAGACCGTATGACCGGCCGTCCACGACATGCAGGCGCTCTCGTCGCGGACGATCCCCTTGCGCTCGGGAGGGACGTCGGAGCCGGGGACGTCGATCGGGTTGAGCGCCACCAGTTGCCCGCCGCACTCGGTCACCTGGTTCTGGCGGACCAGGACCTCGGCCATTAAAAGCGTTTCGCCGAGGCCGTCGGCGAACTCGGCCAGCCGCCGGCTCTGGTTCGGCGAGAAGGCGGAGCGGCTGCCGTTGAGCCCGAACCCGCCCCAGACGAACCAGTCGCCGACGGAGACGGCGTAATTCGTCCCCGCCGTCTTCGGCAAGGTGGGGAACGCCGACGATCCGACCTGGACCGCTCCGGTCGGGTCCGAGGGGCAGCTGAAGATCGCGAGCGCCGCGCCCACGACCGTGACGTTGGCCGAATCCTCGAACGGAAACGCGAAGTTCACCGCGTCGAACAGGACGCTCTGCTCCAGGACCGGCAGCAGCCGGGCCTGCGCGCTCCAACCCTTGGACGCCCGGGGACTCCGCGAATTCGCCGCCAGCAGGATCGGCGGCGGCAGCACGCCCCACGACGACTCGTAATTGTGGAAGGCGATCCCGAACTGCTTCAAGTTCGACGCGCAGGAGATCCGTCGGGCCGTCTCCCGCGCCGCCTGGACGGCCGGAAGCAGAAGCGCGATCAAAAGCGCGATGATGGAGATCACCACCAGCACTTCGATCAAGGTGAACGCGGCCCGGTTCCGACCCCTCATCGCACGTCGACCCCCTTCGCCGTCGCGATCGATGACCGTCGCTTCGCCCCGCCGACCCCGCGACCCCGAGAATCGCCGCGACGCCCGCGAAACCCCGCGCGGCTCGTCTCCGAACCATGCCCGCCGCGCGCCCCGCCTCTCCGTCGCCGCTACTCCGAAACCATTCGTTTTGGGATCGGTCGCGACGGACCCGCGGTTTTACGTTCGACGGGCGGGAGGGTTCGCGACGGAACCCCGCGCGTTTCAACCCGCTCGATGGCGCGGGATGCGTCGCGATCCGATTCCTAGTATATCGCGATTCCCGGCGTCGGCGAGCGCCGAATCGTCGCCGCGCCGCGATTGCGCACGCCGTCTTGGATGCGCACGAACTCCGACGCGCTTCAGGGGGCGGGGATTCGAGGGGCGGCGGGCAGGAGCCGGCGGCCCTGGTGTTCGTCGACCTCCAGCCGGGCCAGGAGGCGGAGGCGGATCTCGCTGAGGATCCGTTCGGCGGCGGCCTCGCCCGGTTCCGAAAGCGCCACCAGGCCGCCGGCGCGCTTGTCGTGGCCGCCGGCGCTTCCCAGGCCGGCGACGACCTCGCGAAGGACTTCGCCGGCCTCCCCTCCCAGGTCGTTGCAGCGCAGCGACAGCCTCAGCTTCCCCTCGAAGAGGCCGGCGGAGAGCACCCAGTCGACCTGGTCGAACCGCACGAAGAAATCGGCCACCTCGGCCACGATGTCGGGTTGGGAGACCGCCCCGCACCACGCGACGATCACCGTCCGGTAGAGGAAGGCGTTGGTCAGCGCCCGCTGGAACGTGGCGAAGTGGCTCTGGGGGAGCTTGGGGTTGCGAATCCGCGCCAAAAGCTCCTTGTCCGCCCGCGGAAAGAGCCAGACCAGCGCCCCGTCGTCCAGCGAGCTGGCCTCCCGCGGGTAGCCGGTGGTCTCCGATTCGATCCCGTAGAGCAGGGCCGTCGCCAGTCGCGGGGAGACGACCACCCCCTGTTCCAGCAGGTAGCCGGTGACGATCGTGCTGGTCGACCCCATGTGGGCGCGGACGTCCTGGAACAGGACGCCTTGCAGGTCGCCGCCGGTCTCGTGATGGTCGATCACCGCCTGGGGCGTGGCGCTCTCGTCGCCGCGACGGCCGGTCCGCGGCTGGGTGTCGACCATCACCACGGCCGTCTCGCGGTCGATCGCCACCGACTCGACCGGCGCCAGCGGCACCGGGATCAACTCCACCATCGCGCGGTTCTCGGCCCGCGCGATCATCCCCTCGACGGTCAGGATCACGGGCTTGCCCGGTTGTCGGCTCGCGACCAACTCGCGGATCCCCAGCATGCTCGCCAGGGAGTCGGGATCCGGGTTGACGTGCGAGACGACCGCCACCCGCGCGAACGGCTCCAGCGTTTCCAGGAGCCTGGCGGAGCGGACGCGGCGGGCGCCGGGCTCGACCGGGCCCGCGGAGTTTTCCGACGCGGCTTCGTCGACCATGGGTCGATCATTCCTCGGGCCGGGACGTCCGGGCCGTCGCGGACAAGCCGCGGTCGCGCGTCTCCGTTCGTCCTCTACCCTCCGAGTTTAAGCCGTCGCGCCCCGGGCCCGCCAGGCGTCGTCGCGGCGGCGGGCTTGACTTGACGGCGAACCGCGGATCGCGATCATGCGGGGCCCGTCCCCCGCCGTCGCGGCGCGTCGTCGCGCACGCCGCGGGCGACGAACCCCAGACGAGAGGCGACCAACCTTGTCCGATCCGCGCGGAACCTCGCCACGTCGTGGGGCCTGGCCCTGGGTCTTGCTGGCCTTGACGGTCCTCCCGGCCGTCTGGTTCGTCACGATCTTCGAGCACGACGCCGACCCCGAGTTCCCCAGGGTCGCGCGGCGGACTTACAACGCCTTCCCGCCGGCCGCCTACCGCCTCGCCGACGCCGGCGACACCATCGACTGCGTGGCCCTCTACGTCGCCTCCGCCGCCCTGGTCCTGGCCGCCTGGAGTTGCCTGCGCGACCCCCGCCGCGGACCGCGATGGGCCGCCCTGGCGCTCTCGGCGGTCGGCTTCTGGCACGCCGCCACCCCCGGCCCGCTCATCAACGGCTGGCATGGCCTGGGCTGGCGGACGATGTTCGATCCGGCCGTCCCCTCCTCCCAGCGCCTGACGCTCGCGGCCTGCGCGCTCGTGGCGGCCGCGGTCGTGGTCCTGGGGACGAGGCCGTGGAACGTCCGGGCGCTTCTGGCCGACGCCAGGGCCCGCGGCGTGCTGGGGCTCTTGGCGGTCGCGGCCGTCTTGATGGTCGTCCGCCAGCTTCCGACGATCGATCGCGAGCCTTTCGGCTACTGGCCGCGCTGGGTGTACGTCTGGGGGATCCTCGCCTGGGCGTTGGCGATGCTCCGGCTCGCGCCCCCCGCGGCGCCCGGCCGTCGGGGCGCGGCGGTCGTCGCCGCCTTGATCGCCGTCTCCCTGGGGCTCGACTTTTTCGGCCGCGGCGTCTTCTGGTATCAACGGCCGATCGCCCGCCTCCGCGAGATCGTCCCCGGCCGGCTCTACCTCTGCGCCATGCCGACCTACGCCGGGCTGGAACTGGCCCAGGAGCGCTACCACTTCAAGACCATCATCAACCTGTTCCCCGAGTTCACCCCCGAGGGGAGCCCGCACTGGCCCGACGAGCAGCGCTTCGCCCGCGAGCACGGCATCGCGGTCTACACCCAGCCGGCCGACGACCCGACCGGCATGCAAACCATCCCCGACACCCTGGACGTCGCCGACGACCCGGCGAACTGGCCCGTCCTGGTCCACTGTCACGCCAGCATGGATCGTTCGCCGTCGTGGGTGGGGATGTATCGCTTCGCCAAGATGGGCTGGCCGCTGGACGAGGTGATCCGCGAGACCGAGCGGCATCGCGGCTCGCGGCCCAAGGCGTCGGTGACGTTGCTCTACAACCGGATGCTCCCCCGCCTGGCCCCCGAACACGCCGCGACCGACCCCACCCTCCGGGAGTTCCGCGAGTTCGCCGCCGGCACCCCCGACCCGATGGAGGCGCTCCTCGCCCGGTTGCGAGCCAAGGAGGAGTCGGCGCGGCGCTGAGGACTCACGCGACCGATTGTTGAATCCGTCGCCCCGCCTGTTGCCTTGGTCTCCCGCCGCCTTGTAAAAACCATTGCGCGACAGCACGCTCAATCCCTTCTCCCACAAGGGGAGAAGGGATGATTGTCATCATTCGTCCTCGATGGTTTTCGACGGCGTATGCGGATTCGCTTCTCCCAATCGCCGAGGGGGCGGAGCCATGGCGGCGTCGGCGGTTCGGATGTTCTGGCTGTTCGCGATGCTTTGCCACGGCCTCGGGGCCGCGGCGTGGTGGCGGCTGGCGCCGGGCGGGTTCGCGACGGGGCATCCGCGGTTCTGGACCAACCGCGTCATGCCGCCCCTGGTCCTGGCGGCGCTTTGGGCGGCATGGTGGGCGGCGCGACGGGGGCGGCGGTCGGACCTTCGCACGGTCCTGGCCGGGTTTCCGGCCGCCTGGGCGGCGGGTACGGTCGCGGTCGTCGCGGTCTTTCCGGCCACGTTCGGCCGGCTGTTCCTCGTTCCGCTTGGCGTCGTGGCGGTCCTGGCGGTGGGCGTCGTCCTGGCGTTCCGCGGCGAGTCGGGCCTGTCGCGGCGCGCCCTCGCGGTCGGCGCGGTCTGGGGGGCGCTTCTGGGGGCCGCGATGCCGATCGGGTTCCGCCCTCCCCCGCCGCGAACCCGACCGCTGAACCGGGGCGCGGTTTCGAGCGTCGAGGGGCTCGCAACGGTCCTGGGCGCGCTGGGGGAGCGCGTCTTCGTCAGCCCCGGCGACGGCTCGGCCATGATCCGGGTCGATCGGCTTCGAATCACGGTCCAGCCGTTGTTGCGGTTCCTGGCGCGATCCCCCGACGGCGCGCCGACGGTCTTCACCCCGACGACCGTCCGCGAAGGGCCCGGCTTGCGACTCGTGGCCGCGGCGAGCGTCCCCGACGGGCTCGACCTGCGTTACCGGGCCGATTACGACGCCTCCCTGTGCGTCCGGCGCGACGGCGACGCCACCCGGATCGACGCGACGGCCGTCTTGCCGGCGACGATCTGGTCGCACCTGAACGGCTTTTGCGACGTGGACGTCTCGGGCCATCGGCGGTTGGCGTTGGCGTTCTCCCCCTGTCCCGACGCCCGGATCGAGGTCCGACCGATGGATTATCCCTTCGGCCGCCCGCTCCGCTTCGCCTTCCTGGACGCCTCCGGCCGGTTCCGCGTGGTGGAGGCGACCAGCGGCGAGAAGGGCCCGTTCCGCGAACTGGCCTCCGGCCCCCTGCGTCGCGGCGAGCCGCTGACGATCGAGCTTTGCGACGAGGATCGGCCCGTGACCCGGATCGTGCTGGACGACTGGTCGGCGCAGGCGGACGTTCAGCCCTCGCCGACGGCCGGCTGGGGCGCGCCGGCGAACGCGATCGAGTTCTCCCTTTCCGGCGACGAGCCGACGTCCGCCGCGACGATCTACGTCTCGCTCGCCTCCACCTCCGTCGGCCGCGGCTGGGACTGCCTGGGCCATCGCGCGGGGACCTATCGGAACCGCGTCCGCGTCGAGCCGGCGCGATGAACCGCCGGGACGTCGGATTGCCCGAGACCGTCGCCGGGGCCTATCATGGGGTTTGAATCCGATCGGTTTCAGGCGGGTCGTCGGAAGGACGCGCGGGGATGAGGATCATCGCGGGGCAGAAGCGGGGGCACAAGATCGAGGGCCCGCGCGGCTCGACCAGGACGCGGCCGACCAGCGACATGGTGCGGGAGTCGATCTTCAACATCGTCGGCCCCTTGATGCCGGGGAGGACGGCCGTCGACCTGTTCGCCGGCACGGGAGCGCTCGGGCTGGAGGCCCTCAGCCGCGGCGCCGACGCCGCGGTGTTCGTCGAGAAGGACCGCGACGCCGTCGCGTTGATCCACGCCAACGTCGCCAAGCTCCGCTATCAGGACCGCTGCCAGATCCGATTGGCCGACGCCTACCGCTGGGCCCGCGCCCACGCCGCGGACCTGGATCGCCCGCTGGCCGTCTTCCTGGACCCTCCCTATCGCGACTATGAGACCGCCGCCAAGCGCGTCCGGGCCATGCTCGACGGCCTGGTCGAAGGACTGCCGGATGGCTCGCTGATCGCGCTTGAGGCCGGACGGACCCTCGACGAGCGGATTCTCTCGGACCCGGATTCGTGGGACGTCCGCCGCTACGGCGACACCCAGATCGCCGTCTGGACCCGCGGCGGCCTCGACGCCGCGGACGAGGCCGAAGCCGAGACGGGCGAGGAGCCGGACGATGCCTGACGCGAACGCCAGGCGCGACTTCGCCCGGGAGATCGTCGTCAAGCTCCGGGCCGCGGGGTTCCAGGCCCTTTGGGCCGGCGGCTGCGTGCGCGACCTGCTGTTGGGGCTGGAGCCGGCCGACTACGACGTCGCCACCGACGCCACCCCCGAACAGGCGATGACCGTCTTGCCGTACAGGGCGCTCGCCATCGGCGCGGCGTTCGGCGTGGTCAAGGTCCGCCATCCCCGCCAGCGCGGCAACGAGGTGGAGATCGCCACGTTCCGAAGCGATTTGGCCTACGTCGACGGCCGCCGGCCGGTCGGCGTCGTCTACAGCTCCCCCCGCCAGGACGCCGAGCGCCGCGACTTCACCGTCAACGGCCTGTTCATGGACCCGATCACCTACGAGGTCGTCGACTACGTAGGCGGCCGCGCCGACCTGGAGGTCCGCGTCCTCCGCGCCATCGGCGATCCCGCCGCGCGGTTCGAGGAGGACAAGCTGCGGCTGCTCCGCGCCGCGCGGTTCGCCGCGCGGTTCGACATGACGATCGAGCCGGCGACCTGGGCGGCGGTTCGGGCGATGGCGCCGGAAATCCGCGCGGTCTCCCCGGAGCGGATCGCCCAGGAACTGCGACGGATGCTGACCCACCCCAGCCGAGCCCGCGCGGCGGGGTTGATGCGCGAGTGCGGCCTGCTGGCGGCGGTCGTTCCGTCCGCGGCGGGGACGTCGGCGCTGGAATTCCCGCCGCCGGACGCCGGCTTCGAATTGGCCCTGGCGGTCCTGTCGATCGACCCAGCCGCGACCGTCGATGATCCGGACGACGCCGGGGCCCGGGTCGCCGACAAGCTGTGTCGAGAGTTGCGGCTCTCCAACGCCGAGCGCGAGCGGGTCGTCTGGCTGGTCCGCCGCCGGGGCGCGCTTCGAGACGCCCGAAACTTGCGCGTCTCCGCGCTGAAGCGATTGCTGGCGAGCCCCGGAATCGACGATCTGCTGGAGCTTCACCGCGTCGTCGCCCTGGCGACCGGCGGCGACGTCGCCCACGTCGACTTCTGCCGCCGCTACCTGAGGGACCAGCCGGCCGGGCCGATCGACCCGCCGCCGCTTCTGACCGGCGACGACCTGATCCGCCACGGCTTGAAGCCGGGCGCCGCGTTCGCCGCGATCCTCGACCGAGTGCGCGACGCGCAGCTTGAATCGCGCGTCCACGACAAGGCCGAGGCGCTGGCGCTGATCGACCGCGAACCGGCCGCGGGCGGCCCCGACCGCTCTTGACCCACCCCGCGCGAGATCCCCTCTCCCGCCGGGAGAGGGTGGCCCGAAGGGCCGGGTGAGGGTCGGCGCGCTTCGAGGGGAGCCTCGGCTTGGAACTGGAAGGGCCGACGGCGCCCGCGAAGCGCCGTGACCCTCACCCGCCGCTCCGCGGCTGCCCTCTCCCGAGGGGAGAGGGGACGCGGAGACGAAAGCTTTTCAGAAGACGAATCGTCACTTCTTCATCAGCGCGCGGGCGCCGTCGACGACCTTGTCCCACTGGAAGGCGGGGCCGGGGTCGGGCTTGTTGGCCTGGACGTGCCAGTGGCCCATGACCCCCTGGTACTTGTCGAACTCGGGACGCGACAGGGCGTTGGGCCGAACCTCGCCGGAGGCGTCGCGGGGGTAGTCGCACTTGATCTTGGGAAAGACGGTGCAAAGCGCGGCGGTCAGCTTGGTCAGGGCGTCGTACTGGGCCTCGGTGAGGTCGTACTGCTCCAGGGTCTGGCCCTGGATCTTGCCGGTGACCGGCTCGTTGCGGGCCGGGGCCAGAAGCGCCTGGGGGTTGTGGATCAGCTCTTCCTCGGGCGAGGTCGGCAGCTTGATCTTGACGCGGCCGGAGGCGTCCTTTTCATACCACTTGTCGCGGGGGCCGGTCTTGCCCGGGGGGTAGGCGCCCATGTTGGCGATCTCGATCCCCACCGAGCGGCTGTTGGCGATCGTGGCGTGCCAGGCGCGCTCCTTCAGGTCGAGCGTCTGATAGATCGTGCCGTCGACGTCCAGCATGAAGTGGACGCTCAGCCCGCGGTCGTCCTGCAGGACGCGGAAGCAGCGCTTGCTGGTGCCGCAGACGTCATAGTGATAGACGAACTGGTCGACGACCTTCTGAAGCGACGCCAGGTCCCAACCGTAAGCTCCGATCCGGTCCTTGTCGGCCTTGGGAAGATCGTTGGCGCGGGTGTTGTAGCGGACCTTCGGCAGGTCGGGCGAGACCTTGTCGGCCGGGATGAAGCGGGGGCCGACCCGGTAGGCGTCGTAGCCGCCGGGGTCGGTCCAGAGCACGATCGGCGTGCCGGTGTGGAAGAGTTGGCCGCAGACCATGATCTCGTCGCCCTGGCGCTCCAGCCGGTCGCCCGGCTTGGGGGCGTCGGCCCCCAAGGCGAGCGGAGCCAGGGCGAGGAGTCCGAGGGCGGCGACGAGGTGGGATGGAACCAGGCTCAAGTCGATCTCCTTCCAGTCGAATCGCGCGGGGACGTGGGGTATGGACGCGCGAACCGGCGCGGTCCACAATGAAACCCTCCGTCGCGGCGGACGATGAAGACAATCGTAGACGGCCGCCGGGCTCGAATCAACGGTTCGGGATGCCATGATGATGCTTCGACTCCCCCGCGTTCCCATGCGGCCGACGGCCCTGGCGGCCCTGGCCTTTTCGATCTCCGTCGCCGTCGCGACCGCCCGGGAGGTGGCCCCCAGGCCCGCCCCCGCCGAGTTGACGTCGAAACTCGAGGCGCTCGCCAAGGCCCACAAGGGGAAGGTCGCGATCGCGCTCAAGCACCTGAGGACCGGCGAGTCCTTCGCCCTGGACGCCGACGTCCCCATGTCCACGGCCAGCCTGATCAAGTTCCCCGTGATGATCGAGGTCTACCGCCAGGCCGCGGCGGGGAAGGTCGACCTGGGCTCCACGGTCACGCTCCGCCAGGAGGACAAGGTGCCGGGCTCCGGCGTCCTCACCGACCACTTCTCCGCCGGCGCCACGTTCCCGCTGGTCGACGCCGTGCATCTGATGATCGTCTACTCCGACAACACCGCCACCAACCTGGCGCTCGACGCGATCGGGATCGGCTCGACGGCCGCCACGATGGAGAAGATGGGCTTCCCCGAGACCAAGATCCACTCCAAGGTCTACCGCCGCGACACCTCCGTCTTCATGGACCGCAGCAAGAAATTCGGCCTGGGCAGCACCACCGCGGCCGACATGGTGAAACTCCTGGAACTGCTCGACGCCGGCAAGCTCGTCGACGAGAAATCCAGCGCGGCGATGCGGAAACACATGCTGGCTTGCGACGACAAGGACAAGTTCCCCCGCTTCCTGCCGCCGGGGACCAAGGTCGCCTTCAAGACCGGCAGCGTCGACGACGCCCGTACCTGCGCCGGAATCATCGAGACCAGGGGCGGACCCGTCGCCCTCTGCGTCCTGACCGACGAGAACGAGGACCAAAGCTGGAAGCCGGACAACGCCGGCAACCTCCTGTGCGCCAGGGCCGCCAAGGAGGTTTACGACTTCTTCAGCGCCCGCGCCGAGGAGTCGCCAGAGTCGAAGTGACCGCGGATCGCCCCCTCAACCCGTCCCCGACCGGCCGGCGCCTCCGGCCGGTCAGCCCCTCGACGCGAGACGTCACCATGGGCTTCCTCGCCTCCCTGCGCGACTTCCTGGCCGAGAAGGCCCATATCCGACCCTCGGAGGGAGCGTCGCGGCGGCTCCGCGACGCCTGGGGCCTCTCCGGCGACGAGCCCCCGGCCGCGGCCGCGACGTCGTCGGCCCCGAGCGTCGATGCCCAGGCCGCCTCCGCCTACGACCGCGCCCAGTGGCGACGCAAACTCCACCACGTCTTCGAGAAGGACCCGGCCGACAACCCCGAATGGCCCGCGCTTCGGCGCGAGGCCAAGGCGCTGAATCTGGGCGACGCCTGGATCGACGAATGCATGCGCGAGGAGTTCACGATGCTGATCCGCTCCCATGTCGCCGACCGCCGGCTCAGCGACGACGAACGCGCCGAACTCGACGCCGTTCGCCGCCGCATCGGCTGGAGCGAGGAGCAAGCCGCCGCGATCGTCGAGTCGGTCGTCGCCGAGGCCCGGAGCTTCTTCGGCGAGGACGTCGACGCCGGAGAGTGACGCCCCGGCGGCCCGGATCGCCCATTCCGTCCCCTCTCCCGTCGGCCGGGAGAGGGCAGCCGCGCCAGCGGCGGGCGGGGGTCGCGGCGCTTCGGAGCGAGCGTCGGGTCAGCGCGCCGAAAACCCGGAGCGTATCCCGAAACGCGACGACCCTCACCCGGCCCTTCGAACCACCCTCTCCCGGCGGGCTGACGACCCGACACTTTTTCGCAAGCCGTCGCCAAA
>CALCIB010000019.1 GCA_937907525.1 uncultured Planctomycetales bacterium
TTCCATCCTTCCCCCCTCGCGGGGGAAGGTGGCCCGAAGGGCCGGATGAGGGGGGGCGAACACGAAAGCCATCGGGATCCGACGCCAACCGGACGGGCCTTCGACGTTTCGACGGCTTCCCTTCACGCCCTCCCCTCATCTGACGCCTTCGGCGTCTGTCTTCCCCCGCGAGGGGGGAAGACCGCGATGGTCGTCCTTTACCCACTTATGGGACGGACGCCGACCGTCCGCAAGGAGTCGGGGTCGGCGGCCCGTCGGTCAATCCTTCGGGACGTGGTGGCCGGTCATCTTGGTGTGGATGCGATAGAGGCTCTTGCCGGCCATGATGTAGAGGACGTGGGAGGCGTCCTCGCCGCCGAACTCGACGTTGGCGGCGGGCTCGGGGGTGGGGATCAGGGCCAGGCGCTTCCCCTTGTGGCTGAAGACGACGACCCCTTCCGGCGTGGCGGCGACGATCCGGCCGTCGGCGTCGACGGTCATGCCGTCGATCCCTCCCGCGCCGCCGAAGTCGACCAGGACGCGGGGGTCGGATATGTCGCCGTCGTCGTCGTCGAGATCCATCGCCAACAGGGCGCGGCGGTCGGGGCCGTTGTCGGCGACGTAGAGGGTTTCGCCGTCGGGGCTGATGGCGATGCCGTTGGGTTTCTTGGCGGTCGTCTCAAGGCGTTCGACGTCGCCGTCGCGGTCGATCCGGAAGACCCCCTCGAAGTCCAGCTCGCGGGGTTCGTCGCCGACGTAGCGGGGGTCGGTGAAGTAGACGCGGCCCTTCTTGTCGACGGCGACGTCGTTGGGGCTGTTGAACCGCTTCCCCTCGTACTCCTTGGCGAGGGTGTGGCGTTCGCCGTCGCGGTCGATGACGGAGATCCGCCGGCCGCCGCCGTTGGCTCCCTCGGCGACGACCAGCCGGCCCTTGGGGTCGAAGATCATGCCGTTGGCCCGGCCGCTGGGCTGGCGGAAGACGGAGGTCTCGCCGCTGACCGGGTGGAACCGCATGATCCGGTCGCCGATGTCGGAGAAGAGGATCGAGCCGTCGGCGGCCGCCGCGCCCCCCTCGGTGAACTCTCCCTTGTCCCAGAGCTTCTCCACCGTCTCCAGCGGATCGACGAGTTTCTTCTTGGGGTCGTCGTCGTCGCGCGCGGCCGCGACGGCGGTCAGCAACACGAATAGGATCGCGGGGGAGGACATGGGGCGACGGGCTCCGGGGTCAAGACAGGACTTCGTGGATGACGCGGCCGTGGACGTCGGTCAATCGACGTTGGGCGCCGTTGTTGTAGTAGGTCAGGCGTTCGTGGTCCAGGCCCAACAGGTGGAGGATCGTGGCGTGGAAGTCGTGGACGTCCACCACGTTCTCGACGGCCTGGTGGCCGAACGGGTCGGTGGCGCCGAAGCTGAACGCCCGCTTGACCCCCGCGCCGGCGAGCCAGGCGGTGAACCCCTTGGGGTTGTGGTCGCGGCCCTGGGCCCCCTTCTGGAACGTCGGCATCCGACCGAACTCGGTCGACCAGACGACCAGCGTGTCGTCCAGCAGGCCGCGATCCTTCAGGTCGAGCAAAAGCGCCGCGGCCGGCCGGTCGAGGATCGGCCCGTGGCGGTCGTAGTCCGACTTGATCCGGCGGTGGCCGTCCCAGTTCAGCGCCCCCTCGCCCATGGCGAAGGCCCCGTTGAACAGCGTGACGAACCGGACCCCGCGCTCCAGGAGCCGCCGCGCCAACAGACAGTTGCGGCCGAAGCCGGCGAGGATCGGATCGGGGTCGTCCAGGCCGTAGAGCGCCCGAACCGCCGGGGTCTCGCGCGACAGGTCGCCGACCTCCGGCGCGGAAAGCTGCATCCGGGCCGCCAACTCGTAGGCGGCGATCCGGGCCGAGAGGTCCTCGTCGCCGGGGTTGCGCGCCAGGTGTTCGTCGTTTAAGAGCCGGACCAGGTCGCGGGCGGCGCGGTCGTCGTCGGGAGAGATCGACTCGGGCCGGGCGAGGTGTCGGATGGGGCGGTCGGCGTTGAACGCGGTCCCCTGGAAGACGGCCGGCAGGAAGCCGTTGGTCCAGTTGGCCGGGCCCTGCTGGGGGTCGCCGCGGGGGTCCGGAATGGCGACGTAGGCCGGCAGGTCCTGGTCCTCGGTCCCCAGGGCGTAGCTGACCCACGCGCCGATGCTGGGGAAGCCCTCCAGGGTGAACCCGGTCGACATGAACATCTCGCCGGGGCCGTGGGTGTTGGTCTTGGATGTCAGCGAGTGGATGAAGCACATGTCGTCGACCCGCTCGGCCAGGAGGGGGAGCAGGTCGGAGACGTGCTTGCCGGACTCGCCCCGGGGCCGGAACGTCCAGGGGCTCTTGGCCAGCGCGCCGTTCTCCCCCTGGAAGGTCAGGAGCTTCTCCGCGCCCGGCATCGGCTGGCCATGACGCTTCAGGAGTTCCGGCTTGTAGTCCCAGGTGTCCAGATGACTGACGGCGCCGGTGCAGAAGATATGCACCACCCGCCTGGCTTTGGCGGGGAAATGCGGCCGCTTGGGAGCCAGCGGGCCCGCCTTGGAATCGGCGGCCAGCAGGCCCTTCTCGGCCAGGATCGAACTCAGCGCGACCCCCCCGACGCCCGTCGCCATGCGCGACAGGAACCCCCGGCGGTCGAGCAGATGTCGTCCCAGCGGCGCGTCGTGGTGGTGATGATTCGCCATGGCCTTCATTTTGAACCATCCCGACGGCCCGTGCCAGGGGATCGCGACGATTCCCGCTGGCGTGGCGACCGGATCGGCGTTATAAACGGTGGACGTTTGCACCAAGGCGACGTCGAGGGGGAGACCGTCCCATGAGCACCGCCAGTCCCGATCGCCGTGGTTCGACGGGCTTCGTCGACCCCGACGAGCCGGAGTACCCGTCCAGCGACGGCAAGCCGATGGCCGAAAGCACCACCCAGTTCCGCTGGATCGTCACGATCAAGGAAGGGCTGGAGGCGCTCTTCGCCGACCGCGACGACGTGTTCGTCGCCGGCGACCTTTTGTGGTACGCCACCAAGAACGACGTCCGCGACGTGATGGCCCCCGACGCCATGGTCGTCTTCGGCAGGCCGCGCGGCGATCGGCGGTCGTACCGCGAATGGTCCGAGGAGGGCGTCACGCCGCAAGTGGTCTTCGAGGTGGCGTCGTACACCAACACGCCCGAGGAGATGGACGGGAAGCGGCTCCGCTACGACGCCCGCGGGGTCGAGGAATACTACTTCTACGATCCGGAGTCGGGCGACTTCGAGGCGTGGATTCGGCGTCCCGACGGTCTTCAAGCGGTCAAGGGGGACGGTTGGACCAGTCCGCGGCTGAGAGTGGCGTTCCACGCCCCGCGTCGCAAGGAGGCGCTGGTGATCGTCCGCCCCGACGGCCGCCGGTTCCGGACGTTCGGCGAGTTGTCGAGGGACGAGGCGGCGGCGCGTCGGATCGCGGAGGCGGAGCGTGATCGCGCCGAGAGGGAGCGTCGCCGCCGGCGCCGGGCCGAGCGGACGGCGATCCAGGAGTCCGAGCGCGCCGAGGCCGAGCGCCTGCGGCGCGAGTTGGCCCAGCGTCTGGCCGACGCCGAACGGATGACGCGCGAGGAGGCCGACGCCCGCGCCGAGGCCGAGCGGCGGGCGCGGGAGGAGGTCGAGGCCCGCGCCGAGGCCCAACGCCTGCGGATCGAACTCCTGGAGGCGATGTTGCGGGAACGGGAGACGGGGGCCGAATGACTTTCGGGTTCGCGAATTCACGGGATTTTCCTGACTCTACCGGATTGCGGGTTTGAGCGGTGCCGGGTGTACGGCCGGCGA
>CALCIB010000020.1 GCA_937907525.1 uncultured Planctomycetales bacterium
GTCCCCCTCATCTGACCGCTCCGCGGTCTGTCTTCCCCCGCGAGGGGGGAAGATCCGTTCAGACCCCAAAATCCGTGACGGTCAGCTTTCCGGAAGGACGGCCGCGCATGGCGAAGGTCACGACGTTTTTGATGTTCCAGGGAGCGGCCGAGGAGGCGGTGGGGCTGTACGTCTCGCTGTTCGCCGACTCGGAGATCGTCCAGGTGGAGCGATACGGGCCGGGCGAGCCGAAGGAGGAGGGGTCGTTCAAGACGGCCCGCTTCACCCTGGCGGGCCGGGAGTTCCTCGCGTTCGACAGCCCGCCGACGCACCCCTTCGGCTTCACGCCGGCGATCAGCCTGTTCGTCGACTGCGACGACCCCGAGGAACAGGACGCGGCGTTCGCCCGACTCTCCGAGGGAGGCTCGATCCTGATGCCGATGGGCGAGTACGGCTTCAGCCGCCGCTTCGCCTGGCTGAACGACCGCTTCGGCGTCTCCTGGCAGTTGAACCTGCCGTTCGCCTGACTCCGTCGGTCAAGCCGTGACGAAGCCCTCCTGGATCGTCGCGCTTAAGAATGCGAGCGTTCTCGTAGTAGACCTTCGCGCTTAAGAAGGTGGGTGTTCTTGTAGGCTGGGTCTGGACCCAGCCCTCGCGCGCCTTGGCTTTCTCCAAGCTGGGTCACGACCCAGCCTACTAGACCGTCGCGCTTAAGTATGTGGGCCATCATCATTGAAAATTAACGCGAGCGAGCATGCGTAATCCCTTCTCCCACAAGGGGAGAAGGGATGGTTGCAATCGCTCCTCGTCGGGGTTTTCAAGGAAGCGACCCAGCTGATTAAGTGCGACGGTCTACTACAAAGACCAGGCGAGCGACCCACCGGATCAGGCGCGACGGCCTACCACCTCGCATCAAGCAGTTCGTCCACCCTGGCGAACGAGTAGCCGCGGTCGGCGAGGCGGTCCAAAAGCTCGCCGAAGCGGGCGGAGAACTTGTCGGATCGGCGGGGACCGACCCCGACGTGAAGCAGAAGCAGGAAGCCGTTGAGCCCGTTTGGATCCTCGCGCTCGCGGCGGAGTATGCCGTCGAAAATCTCACTCGACGCGACGAAGTTGCGAGCGTCGTCCTCGGTGTAGTCGGCGTTGGAGCGGGTGCCGAAGGTGTAGTTCACCAGCCGCATCCCGCGCGCCTCGGTCCAGCGGGCGATCTCCGCGTTGGCGTGCTCGTAGGGGGGGAGGAAGTAGACGGGGGGGCGAGGCGCGAACCGGGCGATTTTGGCAAGCACGGCCGACAGATCGGCGTCGAACGCCTCGCGAGTCACCAGGAGTTTATGCGGCGAGTCCCATTCGCAATACAACAAGTGCTTGTCCGAGTGCGGTCCCAGGTAGTGGCCCTCGGCGACGATCCGACGGACCAGGGGCTCGAACTCGGGGTTCGCCAGGAAGTCGCCGGTGAGGAAGAACGATCCCCGGCCGCGGCGTCTGGCCAGTTCGTCGAGGATCGTCCCGCCCCCCTCGGCGAATCCGTGGCCGGTGAAGACCAGGGCGAGCCGACGCTCCGACGTCGGCCCGCGGCGGATCGCTCCGTCGACGAGCGCGCAACCCTCGGCGACCGGGGGCGCGTCGGCGAGCGCGCGCGGGGGAAACCTCCCCGCGAGCGTCAGGGAGGCGGCCGCGGCCGTCGCGGACAGGAGGGATCGGCGGGTCGTCCGTCGCGTTCGATCGTTCATGGCGTCGCGGCCGGGCCGCCTCCCGGTTCGGTCAGACTCCGGCGACACGCCGCTTGTACTCGCGAAGCGCCGCGTCGAGCCGCTCGTGGGCCGTGGTGTCGCCGGGGACGTTGTGCGAAGGGTGGATGAACAGGTGCTCGCCGCGGTTCGCGAGGTCCTCGGCGACCGTGGATATGATCATCCACACCAACGTCACGAACGAGATCGTGGAGATCGGCCCGATCCTGTCCTGGTGGTTCTTGAGGACGACCGAGGCGTCGACCGCGTCGGTGCAGTTGTCGACCACGACGTCGGCGAGGTCGAACAGCTTCTTGCCGGAGGAGTGGCGGCTGGCCTTGTCGCGAAACCCGGCCTCGGAGCCGCAGACGACCACCTTCATGCCGACCTCGCGCGCCCGCCGGGCCACGTCGATGTTCACGGCGTTGATGCCGGAGTGCGAGAAGATCCACATGGTGTCGCGAGGGTCGAAGTCGTAGCCGTCCATGATTCGGTCGCCGTAGCCCTCCACCCCCTCCAGAAAGACGAACTGCCGCACCCCCATCTCGCCGACGATCCGGGTGAAGAAGGTCAGCGGCAATTCCACCATCGGGTGGAACCCCACGAAGCCGCCGATCCGCGGGTACATCTCCTCCACGGGGATCGTCGCGTGGCCGCAGCCGAAGGTATGCACCCAACGCCCCGCGGCGATCGAATCCGCCATCGGCGCGGCGGCCCGCTTGACGTTCTCAAGCTGGGTCTCCTTGATCCGCGTCATCACCTCGTTCGCCCGGTCCAACCATTCAAGCGCGAGCATCAGTCGATTCCTGTTCTTCCAAGGGACGACCCCGCCCCGGGCGGGGTCCGATCAGCCGGGACAGCGGCCCGAGCAACAATCCTTGCCCCAGCACGCAAAGCGGCGCCACGCCCAAGGAGGCGCCCAGCCCGTAACGGTCCCCAAGCGCCCCGGTCGCCAGGGGGAGCGTACTTCCGCCGATCAACGCCATCACGAACGCGGCGCTGAAGGCGGTTCCGGTCAGGTCGCGGTAACGGCCCCCCAGGAAGCCCAGGAGGATCGGATACCCGGCCGACAGGCCGCCGCCGAGCAACAGCAGCCCGACCGCCGCCGCCGCCGGAACCCGAACCGCCAGGAGGAGCCCGGAGCCGGCCAGCGCCGCGGCCAGGAACCACGGGTAGACCTCCCACGGCGTCCGTCCCTTCAATAGTCGGCTCAACCCCAGCCGCGCCGTCATCATCCCGACCCAGAACGTCGACAGAAGCAGGATCGACGACCGCTCGCTCAATCCCAACGCCTCGCGAGCGTACTGCGCGCTCCAGCCCCCCAGGGTGATCTCCGTCCCACTCTGGAGGAAGAGCATCGCCCCCACCACCAGAAGCACCGGATCGCCCAGAAGCGCCCCGACCCGCCGCAGCGGGAACCCCTGGGGCTGCTTCGGCGGGGGAAGCTCCACCAGGACGAAGTCCAGAAGCGGCGGCAAGACCAGCGCGGCCAGCGTCCCGACGATCGTCGCGTAACTCGCCCACCGAAGCAAGACCCCAAGCACCAGCGGCACGCCGAACGCGCCGACGCCGAAGAAGACCCCCAGCAGGGCCAGCGCCGACCCGCGCGCCCCCGCCGGCGCGACGTCCGCCGCCAGCGCGTTGGTCCCGCCGTTGAGCAAGCCGCCGGCGAAGCCGAAGACCAGCATCGCCGGCGCCAGCGCCCTCGCCGACGTCGCCCCGGCGATCGTCGCCAGGCCGAAGCCCACGCCGACCGCGCCCCCGACCAAAATCGGCCGATACCCCAGCCGATCCACCACCGGCCCGAAGACCAACGACCCCGCCAGAATCCCCAGGCTCATCAAGGACATGAGCGCGCCCGCGTCGGTCTTCCCGAGCCCGAATCGACCCGTCAGCGGCGGCAGCACCGAGCCCAGGGTCGTCAAGGCGACCCCGAACAGGAGCATCCCCAGGCATGCGGCGACGAACGCCCCGCGACGGTCTTCCACTCGTCACATCCCCCGCGCCGCTTGAAGCGCCAGTTCGCCGCTCCCGATCAGGCACGCCTCCGGACCCAACGCGCTGACCTTCACGACGACCCTGGCGAAGCTCACCGGCTGCGCCCAGCGGCGGGCCTCGGCGACGATCCGATCCAGCTCCGCCGCCGCCGGGCCGAACAGTCCGCCGCCCAGCACCACGACCTCCGGATCGAACAGACTCACCACGTTGGCGACGGCCATCCCCCAACACTCCACCGCGTTCGCCACGACCCGGCCCGCCAGCGCGTCGCCCTCCCGATGGGCCGCGAAGACGTCATGGGCCGACAGCCGCGCGGGGACCACCGCGCGCAAGGGGCCTTGATGCTCCGGCGACTCCCGCAGTAACTCCCGCGCGACCCGAGCGATGCCGAAGCCCGAGGCGTGGGACTCGAAGCCGCCGCGCTCGTCGTAGACGTCGCGGTAAGGGCGGTCCAGCCCCGTCCAGCCGATCGCGCCGGCGATCCCGCGGGCGCCGCGAAGGACCGCGCCGTCGACCAGGACTCCCGCGCCGACGCCGGTCCCCACCGCCAGGAAGACGGCGTGCCGACAGCCGCGGGCGCATCCCCGCGCGACCTCGCCGAGGATCGAGCACGCCCGGTCGCTCTCCACCGCCACCGCGCGACCCGCCCCGGCCTCGGCGGCCAGCGCGTCGCGCAGGGGATACCGCTCCCAGCCGGGGACGTTGGGCGCCCAGACCGTCCCGTCGCGATCGGCGATCCCCGGAACCGACGCCCCCACCGCCGCCACCGACTCCCCGCGCGCCTCGGCCGCGGCCAGCAACTCGCGCAGGGCCGTTACGACCAGCCGCCCCACGTCGTCGCCCGCGCGACCCTCCAGCAGCGCGCCGGAGCGCTCCAGGATCGCGCCGTCGCCCCCGAACAGGGCCCCCGCCAGCTTCGTCGCCCCCAGGTCGAGACCGATGACGGCCATGCGAGGCCCCCCCCGACGTCCTCCGAACCCGAGCCGATTGTGCGGCCCGCGCCACCGTCGCGTCAAGCGTCCCGTCGAGATCGCCGCGCCGAGGCCGGCCCCTTGCCCGCGCCGCCGCCTCGTCCTACGATGGGGCCCGTCGGCCCGGAAGGCCATGCGAGCAAACGGACCAAAACATCATCGCGCTCGGAATTCTTCAGATCTTCGAGGACCTTCGACCATGCGCCTCGACTCGCCTCGAACCGACCGCCGCGACTTCCTGAAGACCGCCGGGGCCTCGGCCGCCGCCGCGCTCGCCGGAACTCGGCGGGGCGTCGCCGCGGCCGAGAGTCCCGCGCCTCCGGTTCGAGTGGTGACGAAGGGCCCCAGGCATCACTGGTTCGGCTACTACGACAAGCTCCAGTTCGACCCCGCCGGGCGCTTCCTCCTGGGCATGGCGGTCGACTTCGAGCACCGGACGCCCCGCCCCGACGACGTGATCGAGATCGGCATGGTCGACCTGCAAGACGGCGACCGCTGGATCAAGCTGGGGAATTCCAGGGCCTGGTGCTGGCAACAGGGTTGCATGCTCCAGTGGCTCCCCGGCTCGACGTCGGAGGTCATGTGGAACGACCGCGACGGCGACCGCTACGTCTGCCGGATCCTCGACGTCGACTCCGGCGCGTCGCGAACCGTCCCCGAGCCGGTCTACGCGCTCGCGCCCGACGCGGCCTGGGGCGTCGCCCCCGACTTCAGCCGCATTCAGATCTTTCGACCGGGTTACGGCTACGTCGGCGTCCCCGACCGCTTCGCGGACGTCGGAGCGCCCGAGGAGACCGGGATCCGCCGGATCGACCTGAAGACGGGACAGGCCGAGTTGATCCTCACCCACCGCCAAATCGCCGAGATCCCCTACGACGGCCAGATCCAGAAGGGGGCCGAACCCCCCGAGCGCTGCTCGCACTGGTTCAACCACCTGCTGGTCGCGCCCGACGGCTCGCGGTTCGTCTTCCTCCACCGCTGGAAGCCGAAATCCGGCGGGCGGCACCTGACCCGGATGATCACCTGCAAGCCCGACGGCTCGGACCTCTTCATCCTCAACCCGACCGGGATGACCTCGCACTTCATCTGGCGAGACCCGGAACACGTCCTCGCCTTCGCGTTCCAGGAATCGCATGGGAACAGATTCTATCTGTTCAAGGACAAGGACGAGACCCGCGAGGTCGAGGTGGTCGGCCCCGAAGCGATGACCCAGGACGGCCACTGCACGTACCTCCCGGCCCATGGCGACCGCTGGATCGTCAACGACACCTATCCCGACCGCGACCGACTCCAGCACCCCTTCCTCTTCGACGTCCGAACGGGAGTCAAGCGTTCGCTGGGCGACTTCCCCTCGCCGAGCGTCTACGCCGGCGAGTGGCGGGTCGACACCCCCCCCCGCTCCAGCCGCGACGGCCGGCTCGTCTGCATCGACTCCCCCGCGGGCGACGCCGGCCGCCAGCTTCACCTGATCGACGTCTCGGGAATCGTCGATGAATCTGGTTCGTGAGACGCGCGAGACGCCTCGAGCCCCGACCCCGGCTCTTACGAACGCCCGTGGACCGCGACGGGGGCGGCTGACCTCGATGCGCGCCGGCGCTCCCTTCTCGCCAACCTCCAACGCCAGGAAGCGATTCCAACGCTCCGTCGCGCCTGCCCGCTCGCGACCTTTGACGACGGCCCCTCGCTCCGTCGAGGGCTTGATCCCGATCGGAAAGCCAGGAACCACGGAGGACACGGAAATCACGGAAAGAGGGACGAGCCTGAAAGAAAAACCTGACCGTCACGGATTTTGGGGGTGGTGGACATAACGGCCTTCCCCCCTCGCGGGGGAAGGTGGCCCGAAGGGCCGGATGAGGGGGGGCGAGCCAAAACGCTCTCGACGTCCCAGGCTTCTCGGACGGGCTCGCGCGAAACCCGACGGTCGTTTCGCGCGTCGTCCCCCTCATCTGACCGCTTCGCGGTCTGTCTTCCCCCGCAAGGGGGGAAGATTCGTTCAGGACCCCAAAATCCGTGACGGTCAGAGAAAAACCCCGATCCTCGTTTTGAAATCCATGATCGCCGTCATCGATGAGCGCCATCTCCTCTGGCTCTTTCCGTGTCCTCCGGGGTTCCAATTTCCCGGCGTCTCGGGTTTTCGACGGAACAGGGCGAGCCCGAAAGCAAAAGCTCGACCCTCATTAATTAAACCCATGATCTCCGTCGTCGATGAACGCCGTCTCCTCCTGGGTCGTTCCGCGTCCTCCGCGGTTTCCGTGGTTCCAATCAATAACTATCGATCTACAAACGCTTTAGGTTCCGACGACGGGAACGCCGCGTCCCATGGTGGAACCCGATTCCGAGGGCGGTCGGCGGGGGCGTCGCGGGGGATCGCGCCGGGCTGATCTTCGAGATTTCGTAAAAGCCCGGGGAATCGCGTCGGAAATCCTGATCGGAGTGTGTACTATTGAGGTGTCCGCCCCTTCGTCATATCATCGGCGAAGTTCCGGCCCCTCCACCGCGGCGTTCGCGCGGGTCCACGGGGGGCGTCGGTCGTGGCCTCCGTCTCCCTCGGATCGGGCCGAAGCACTGGAATGAAGTCCGCCCTCCATCCCTCGACATCCAGCCGTCCCAGGACGGCCTCGCCGTTTTCCAGCAACGTCCCCAGCTTCCGCTCGCTCGTCCCCGGCCTGGTGCAATACGCATCCGGCTTTCGAGGCCGCGGGGCGATGATGGCGGGGGCCTACGCGGGCTCCGCGGTCGGCGCGGCGCTTCTGTGGGGGACGCCGTCGACGTGGTTGTTCCTGGTCGCGGCGATCACGGTGCAAACGCTCAGTTGGGTCGACGCGGCCCGGCTCAACCCCTTCTCCGGCTTGACGCCGACGCCCGTCCTGGCCGCCACCGGCGCGGGGCTCGGGCTGGCGTTGCACGCGCCGGTCCTGGCGATCCTGACCCTGGTGGCCTGGCCGAGCTACGGCCCCGATCCCGACGAGGCCCCCTATCTGGTCAACCGGCTGGCGTACAAGGACAGCCTTCCCGTCCCCGGCCAGTGGGTGTGGCTGGACGGATCGGCCACGGGGATCCAAAGCGCCGCGAGGGTCGTCGCCGTGGGAGGGCAACTGGTCGAGTGGACCGGCAGGCGCTGGCTGGTCGACGGCAGGGAGGTCGCCAACGACCCGTCGCGCGGGCTGGCGGCCTATCCCCGCCGCTGGAGGTTCCGGGTGCCGAGCAACCACGTCCTGCTCGACCCCGAGACCCGGGCCCGCCCCGGCGAGGACCGCGCCCCCTTGATCGCGGTCGAGAGCGGTCACGTCATCGGCCGGGCCTGGGCGCGCTGCGCCCCGTTCTGGGAGCGCGGGATCCTCTGATCCGGAATTCCCATCCACCCGCGCGAGACGCGACGGCCGCGCGGCTGGTATGATTGGGATCCTGTTTCAAAGAGGGCGGAGGCCGGAATCGGTCTCCGAGCCGCGCGGCGTGGCGCGCGAACCGTCGGAGGGCGACCGACCGGAGTGATCATCGTGCTCGACCGCATCTGGGCGCCCTGGCGCGCGCAATACGTCTCCGGGGAGGTCGGCCAGTCGGCGGGGCCCTCGTGCTTCCTCTGCCGGGGGCTGGCGGAGGACCGCGACGTCGAGAACCTCATCGCCTGGCGAGGGCGGTCGACGGTCGTCGTGCTGAACCGCTACCCCTACAACAACGGCCACCTGCTGATCGCCCCGATCCGCCACCTGGGAACGCTCAAGGACTTCCAGGGGGAGGAGTTGGCCGAGCCGATCGAGACGATCCGCTGGATGACCACGATCCTCGACCGCCTGATGCGGCCCCAGGGCTACAACGTCGGGCTCAACCAGGGCCGCGCCGCCGGCGCCGGCCTGCCGGGGCACCTCCACTGGCACGTCGTCCCGCGGTGGGACGGCGACGCCAACTTCATGCCGGTCCTGGCCGAAACCAAGGTCGTCACCGAGAGCCTCGACCGCTTCCGCGTCCGACTCCGAGCCGAGATCGACGCCGACCTGGCGGCGGGGGCCGGGCTCCGAAGGAATTAGTTAGACTTTCCCTTGCAAGCCGGCCGTCCGCGGCCGATCATCGAGAGCGTCCCGCCGGTTTCATCCCACCCCGAGGTCGTCGTACATGTTGCTTTTTCTGACCCGACTGATATTCATCGTAGTGGCCGCCGGTCTCGGCGTGCGGATCATGCAGGTCGTGCAGACCGACGGCGACTCGGGCCGGCCCTACCTCTTCTTCATCGGCCTGATGCTGGCCGCGATGGCCTTCGTCGTGGGCGACTGGCTGACGCCGCGCAAGCGGATCCAGACGATTTCGGCGATCTACTTCGGGGTGATCGTCGGCATCTTCCTGAGCAACCTGGTCAACGACGCGATCCAACCGGCGCTTCAGCTTTACATCAACGCCAAGACGCATTCGGCGATCGCCAGCGTGCTGATGCTCTTCATCACCTACATCTGCATCTCGACCTTGTTGCAGACCAAGGACGACTTCCGGTTCATCATTCCGTACGTCGAGTTCTCCAAGGAGGTCAAGGGGGCGAAGCCCCTGGTCCTGGACACCTCGGTGGTGATCGACGGCCGGATCGCGGACGTGGCCGAGACCAAGGTGATCGATCAGCCGATGGTCGTCCCCCGGTTCGTGCTTCAGGAGTTGCAGGGGATCGCCGACAGTTCGGACAAGCTCCGCCGCAACCGCGGCCGCCGGGGGCTGGACATCCTCAACCGACTGCAGAAGTCGCCGGGGGTGGAGGTCCGCATCGACGACGCCGAGATCCCCGAGCTGGCCGGCATCCGCGAGGTCGACCAGCGCCTGGTCGTCCTGGCGAAGCACCTGGGGGGAAAGGTCGTCACCAACGACTACAACCTCAACAAGATCGCCCGGCTCCAGGGGGTGGAGGTGATCAACCTCAACGACCTGGCCAACGCGATGAAGCCGATCGTCCTGCCCGGCGAAACCCTGGGCGTGAAGCTCATCAAGCGCGGCGAGGAGATCGGCCAGGGGGTCGGCTACCTCGACGACGGCACCATGGTCGTCGCCGAGCAAGGGGCGAACCACCTGGGGGAACTCGTCCGCCTGACCGTCACCAGCGTCCTGCAAACCAGCGCCGGGCGGATGATCTTCGGCAGGCTGGACTTCCCGCCGTCGCCCCGGGGGGGCGGCGGGGCGAACCAGCAGGTCCACAACGACCCGCCCGCCGGCCGTCGCGACCGCGACGCCTGACGGCGGCGGGTTCAGCGGACGAACGCCCGCGACGTTCCTGTCGTCACGAACTTCGGGGGCGGTCCCAACGGCCTTCCCCCCTCGCGGGGGAAGGTGGCCCGAAGGGCCGGATGAGGGGGGGCGAGTCAAAACGCCGTTGACGTTCAGGGCCTCCCGGACGGGCCTCCGCGTATTCCGATGGTCGTCTGGTGCGTCGTCCCCCTCATCTGACGCCTTCGGCGTCTGTCTTCCCCCGCGAGGGGGGA